>JAHEKY010000109.1 GCA_024644465.1 Ilumatobacteraceae bacterium
CCGCGACGTTCGGCGACGGCTCCGTCGACGCCGTCGCGCCGCAGAACGGCGTCGCCGTCCTCGTCGTCCCCGGCTCCCCGCCATCGATCGAGCACCAGGAGGGCGGCTACACGTGGTATGAGGAAACGCCGGACTTCACGATCACGTTCGACACCGGTGACGAATCGGTCGTCGTCGACGACTCCGAAATCGGGACGTGGAACGACCCCGAGTTCCAGGCGTCGTGCTCGCCGCCGCCGCCGGCGCTCCCCGACCCCGGCGAACAGCCCGCCGATCCCGCAGCGGCCGAGGACGAGATCACCGCGTTGATGCTGGAGATGTACGGCCAGGACGGGATGCTCGCCAACCTCGACCGCGTCGACGACCCGACCGGCGTCGAGCAGGCCATCGAGCAGGTCAGCGAAGGCGGGTTCCAGGAGGAGGCCGCCAGCGCGCAGGCGATCGTCGAGGAACTCGTGTTCACCGACCCGACGACGGCGTGGTTCCGCTACCGCATCGAGACGAGCGGCCTCAACCTCGGCGATCGCTACGGCATCGCGGTGCAGGTCGACGGCGTCTGGAAGATCACGCGGGACACGATCTGCCAGGACCTGTCGATGGCCGGCGGCTCGTGTGGCGTCGACGTGCAGGTGATCCGGCCACCCGGGTACGAATACGGCAGCACCGTCATCGAGTTCGACGACGGCGAGTACACCGACTGAACGCCCGGCGGGAATAGTTGTGTTCGCAATGATGTTCTTCTTGTCATGACCGAGAAGACCACCGTGGCCGCGCCGACGGAGACGACCAGCGTCGGGATGCTGCGCCCCGTCGAACGGATCATCACCGCGCAACGGCAAACCGAGGGCGGCGGCTTCGTCGTGCGGCGACCGTTCCCGACCGCCGCTGCCGACCAATTCGACCCGTTCCTGCTGCTCGACGAGATGGGCCCGGCCGAGTATGGCCCCGGCGAGGCGATCGGCGCGCCCGATCACCCCCACCGCGGCTTCGAGACGGTGACGTACATGCTCGAGGGTGCCGTCGAACACCGCGACTCGACCGGCGCAGTCGGCGTGATCCGTCCCGGCGCGGTGCAATGGATGACCGCCGGATCCGGTGTGATCCACAGCGAGATGCCGACCGAGGACATCCGCCGGCGCGGCGGTCGCAGCCACGGGTTCCAGATCTGGGTCAACCTCCCTGCGGCAGCGAAGATGACTCCGCCCAGGTACCAGGGCTTCGAAGCCGACGAGTTCACCCGCGCCGAGTTGCCCAACGGCGGCACACTGCGCGTGCTCGCCGGCGACGTCGCCGGCCACGTCGGCCCGGTGGAGACGACGATCCCGATCACGTACGCCCATGCCACGTTGCAGCCGGGCGACGTCGTCGAGTGGGACGCCGCCGACGGTGAGACCGCGCTCGTCCACGTCTTCGACGGTGTCGCGCGAATCAACGACGTCGACGCCGTCAGCGGACAACTGATCGTGCTCGAGCGCTCCTCGGGCTCGGTGCGCGTCGCCGCGCCGGGCGACGCCGCCGACGTGTTGTTGCTCGGTGGGCGCCCGATCGGCGAGCCGATCGCGCGGTACGGGCCGTTCGTGATGAACACCCGCAGCGAGATCATCGACGCGATCGACGACTTCAACGCGGGTCGGCTCGGCACGATCCCGCCCGCAGGCACCGGCGTCCAGCGCGACTGAGCGGCGCGACTCGCCGGGCGGCCCGGCTGGCAGACTGGTGCGGTGAGTTCTCCCTCCTCGGACACATCCGTCTACCTCGACCGGCTCGCCAAGGTGCGCGCCGCGATGGCCGACCAGCACATCGACACGCTGCTGCTGTCGGTCGGCCACGACCTGCCGTACCTGTCGGGCTACACCGCGATGCCGCTCGAGCGGCTGACGATGCTCGTCGTGCCCCGTGACGCCGACGCGACGATGGTGATCCCCCGCCTCGAAGCGGCGCGGGTCACGCCCCAACCCGGCGTGTTCGATCTGCTGCCGTGGGGCGAGACGGAGGATCCGACCGAGATCGTCGGCAGGCTCAGCGCCGGCGCGCAACGCATCGCGGTCGGGGACCAGATGTGGGCCCGCTTCCTCGTCGAGCTGTTGCCGCACCTGCCCGGGGCGTCGTACACCCGTGCCGTCGACGTCGTCGGCCCGTTGCGGATGCGCAAGGACGGCGCCGAGATCGCCGCGCTCGCCGCCGCCGGCGCAGCCGTCGACCGGATCGCCGGTGAGCTCCAGCGTGGCGAGATCCCCCTCGTCGGCCGCACCGAGGCCGAGGTGTCGGCGCACCTCGGCCGCCGAATCATCGAGGAGGGCCACCAGAAGATCAACTTTGCGATCGTGGCAGCCGGGGAGAACGCAGCGAGCCCGCACCACCACGCCGGTTCGCGGGTGATCAGGGAGAACGAGATCGTGCTGACCGACTTCGGCGGCACGATGGACGGCTACTGCTCCGACACGACGCGCTGCGTCTACACCGGTGAGATCGCCGGCGACGTCGCCGAGGCCTACGCGGTGCTCCACGAGGCGCAGGCCGCCGGCGTGGCCGCGGCGACCGTCGGCACGGCGTGCCAGGACGTCGATCGTGCAGCGCGGGCGGTCATCGCCGAGGCGGGGTACGGCGAGTACTTCATCCACCGCACCGGCCACGGGATCGGCCTCGAAGAGCACGAGGACCCCTACATCGTCGAGGGCAACACGCTTCCGTTGGAAGCGGGCCATGCGTTCAGCGTCGAGCCCGGGATCTACGTGCCCGGCGCGTGGGGGATGCGGCTCGAGGACATCGCCGTCGCCACGGCCGACGGGCCGGTCGCGCTGAACAACTCCGACCACGGCCTCGTCAGCGTCGACGCCTGACCCCGGCGCGCACCGTCACTCGGTGGCGAACAGCGCGTCGTCGGGCTCGGTCGAATAGCGCGTCAGCGTGATGTGCAGGTCGTTGCCCTCGTACTCCGCGAGCACCCCCGACGCGAGGGCGCAATACCGGTTCGTCCCGCCGCTGACGGGGATGTCGACGCACAGCGCCGGCTGGCCGGCCAACTCGACCTCGGAACTCAACGGGTCGGAGATCCGGGTCCGGGCGTCGTTGCGCAGCCGCGTGGCAGGCGTGGTGGCGTAGAAGTCCTGGTCGACGAAGTACTCGCCGTACGTCGCCTGGGGCGTGATCTGGGCGACGCAGGTGCCCTCGTCGAGCCGGCAGGTCGCGATCGTGGGGCCGTCGAACAGGTACCGGACGTCGTTGATCGTGACCGACCGCCGCGAGTCCTCCGCTTGCACGACCTGTGCCGTCGACTCCCGGTCACCGAGCCGCGTGAGGATGTCGTAGTTCGCGGTGAACCGGGCGAGCGGGGCCGAGTCGAGGCGGAGCAGCACGGCGTCGATCTCGCTGCGTCCCGTCAGGTCGAGCGACCCGGTGTCCTCGAACGTCGGGCGGGCACCCGTGAAACAGCCGGCGAGCGCGACGCTCGTCGCGAGTGCCAGGAGCACGACCGATGTCGCCGAGCGCACCCGACCGGGGGCCGCGCCGTGGTGCGAGTCGTCGCAATGGGTCGCCATGGCGCCGCCAGCGTACGCCGTTACCCTGCCGAACCGTGATCCGCCTCGACGCTGCCACAGTGCTGCTGCAGTGGGCGACGGGTGGGATGTTGTTCTGCTGGTTCACGACCCGCCGCCGGATGATCGGCGTCGGGTACGGCTGGCTGCTGCGCGGCGTGTACGGCTGCTTCGCGCTCGGCGCGCTGGCCGCCGGTCTCGCGTTCGGCGCCGACCCCGTCCGCGAGATCTCCTCTGCGCTCGTCGCCGCGACGTGCGCCGTCGCACTCGTCGTGTCGGTGCGCCGGCGTGCCGCCGGGGTCAGCGGTCAGGACGCCGAGTTCGACCGCCGCTCCGCCAGGGTCGCCGAGATGACCGGTATCGAACGCACGGTCGCGGTCGAGACTGCGCCGACCGGCCCGGAGTTCGACCCGGCGCTCGACCTCGTCCCGGTCGCGGTCGGTGTCGTCGGGCTCGTCGCGGCGTCCATCGACGCCGGCGGGAACACGCTGGTCGCCCTGCTGCGCACACTGATCGGCGCCGCCTTCATCGGGTCGATCAGCGACGGCATGCTGCTCGGACACTGGTACCTCGTTCAGCCCGGGTTGCCCCGCAAGCTGCTCAACGAGATGGTCAGCGCGCTCGGCTGGCTGTGGCCGCTGGAAGTCGGTGCCCTCCTGCTGCCGACCGGCATGATCAGCGTGTGGCTCGGCACGGTCGACGACGGGTGGGGCGGCCTGCTCGGCTGGATGTGGGCGGCGTGCGCGCTGACGACGATCGTCCTCGTGTTCGTCACTCGCGCCGCGCTGAAGGAGCGGTACTACTCGGCCGTGATGGCCGCGACCGGCTTGCTCTACCTGGCGATCCTCACCGCCTTCGGTACCGACATCGTCGCCCGGGCGGTGCTCGACCAGACCTGAGCGCCCGCGCGCGGCCGGGGGTGTGGCCGTCCGACCAGGTCGGCGACGTCGGCGCCGACGTTTGGAAATCCGACGCGTGTGTACCCTTGAGAGATGGCACGGCCGGTGTGGAGTGGAACGATCTCGTTCGGACTGATCGCGATCCCGGTGAAGTTGTTCCACGCGGTGCGCAGGCAGAGCGTGTCGTTCAACCAGCTCGACGAGCGCAACATGGCGCGCATCCGATATCGCAAGGTCAACGCCGAGACCGGTGACGAGGTCAGCGACGCCCACATCGTCAAGGGGTACGAGATCGCCAAGGGGCGGTACGTCGTCGTCGACCCGGACGAGCTGGAACCGTTCATGCCGGTGGCCACGAAGTCGATCGATCTCGAGGAGTTCGTCGACCTGGACGAGATCGACCCGGTCTACTTCGACACCGCATACCATCTCGCGCCGGACGGCACCCCGAAGCCGTACGTGCTGCTCGCGCGGGCGATGGAGGCGAGCGGCAAGGTCGCGATCGGTCGTTACGTGATGCGCAACAAGCAGTACACGGCGGCGATCAGGGCCGAGGACGGACGGCTCGTGATGTCGTCGCTGGCGTACGCCGACGAAGTCGTCGACCCGGCCGACATCGAAGAGCTCGCGGGCCTCGACGACGTCGACGTCAACGACCGGGAAGTCAAGATGGCCGAGTCGCTCGTCGACTCGCTGACGGCCGACTTCGAACCGCACAAATACCACGACGAGTACCGCGAGCAGGTCATGGCGCTGATCCAGATGAAGGCCGACGGCGAGGAGTTCGAGGTGCCGGAAGCGGTCGCCGAACGCCCGAACGTCGTCGACATCATGGCCGCCCTCGAGGCCAGCGTCGCCGCCGCGAAGGAGTCGCGCTCGCGGCACCCGGCCGTTGCTGCGAAGGACGCCGATGTCACTGCGCTGCCGACCAAGGACACGATTGCGGCCGCGGCCAGGAAATCGGCGGCGAAGCAGCGCACCCAGAAGAAGCCGGCCAAGAGCACCGCGTCGAAGTCCACCGCGAAGAAGTCCTCGGTGAAGAAGTCGGCGGCGAAGAAGTCGTCGACGAAATCGGCGACGAAGAAGAAGGCGGCAGCCAAGAAGACGGCCAAGAAGTCCGCCTGAGCCGATGGCGGCGCCGATCGAAGTCGACATCGACGGTCGTCACGTCCGCTTGACGAACCTCGACAAGGTGCTCTATCCGTCCGGGTTCACGAAGGCGGAGATCGTCGACTACCACGCGCGCATCGCGCCGACCGTGATCCCGCACCTCAGCGGCCGGTGCATCACGTTCCGGCGCTACCCGGACGGCACCGACAAGCAGGGCTTCTTCGAGAAGCGCTGCCCGAAGCACCGCCCGGACTGGGTCGGCGTCGCGCTCGGGCCGGGCGATCGTGTCGGCGGCATCGAGTACTGCCGGATCGAGGAACCGGCCGCGATGGTCTGGGCGGCGAATCTCGCGGCGATCGAGTTGCACGCGCCGATGGCGCTCGCTGCCGACCTCGACACGCCCCGCACGCTGGTGTTCGACTTCGACCCGGGCCCGAACACGGCGATCGTCGAATGCTGCCAGGTCGCACTCGGCGTGAGCGCCGTGCTCGAGACGATCGGCCTGCGCGGCTGGTGCAAGACGTCGGGCTCGAAGGGCCTGCAGATGTACGTTCCGCTGAACACCCCGGGCGCGACGCACGACGGGGCGGCCAACTTCGCGCTCGCCGTCGGCCAGGTCCTCGAGCGGCAGATGAGCGGCGGGCCGGGCGTCGGCGTGACGACCGTGATGGCGAAGTCGGAACGAACCGGCAAGATCTTCGTCGACTGGAGCCAGAACGCGCACCACAAGACGACGATCGCCCCGTACTCGTTGCGCGCTCGACCCGAGCCGACCGTGTCGACGCCGGTCACCTGGGACGAAGTCGGCGACTGTGCGAGCGGTGCGCTCGACCTGCGGTTCGAAGCGGCCGAGGTGCTCGCCCGCGTCGAGAAGCACGGCGACCTGTTCGAGCCCGTGCTCACCGTCGAGCAGGAGTTGCCCGGCCCGACCGCCGGCTGAACCCCGAGGGTGCCCGGTCCGACCGCCGGCGGGCGGCAATCATGGTGACGATGTCCCGAGTCGCTGCCGTCCTCGCTGCGCTGGCGGCGTTGGCTGCCTGTGCCGGATCGACCGTCGAATCCGGTGCGTTGACCGAGGTTCCGGCCGCGGCCCCCACGACGATCTTGACGGCCCCGACGATCGGCCCGACCGTGCCCGCGGACACCTCCACGGTGCCGCCGCCGACCACCCCGGCTGCTCCGACCGCCCCGACGACGACGGCGCGTCCGGTGGTCCCGCTCACCGGCTGGGACGCGGTCGACCGGTACCTCGACATCGCCGTGGTGCGCGGCGGCTCGCAGGCCGTGTCCGCAGCGGTGATGCGCGACGGCAATCTGCTCCATCAGGTCGCGCTGGGGGCCCGCACCGGCGCCGAGCCGGTGACGACGGAGGATCGCTTCCGCGTCGCCAGCATCAGCAAGACGATCACCGCGATCGTGGTCCTGCGCCTGGTGGAGGACGGACTGCTCGAACTCGACTCGCCGGTCGGCTCGCTGCTCGCCGACCACCTCGGCGCCAGTGGAGCTGCGGGAGTCGAGGCGATCACGACGCGGCATCTCCTGACGCACCGCTCCGGGTTCGCGCAGTACGAGGAGTTGTTCTTCGACCGGCAGGTCGAGTCCTGTTCCGACGCCGCTCGCGTGGGCCTCGGGAGGTCGCTGCGGGACGAGCCCGGCGCCTCGTTTCGCTACAGCAACCTCAACTTCTGCCTCCTCGGACTGCTGATCGAACAGGCGACCGGCCAGCCCTACGAAGCGGTCGTCGACGCCCAACTGCTTGCGCCGCTCGGCATCTCCGGGATGCGGCTGGCCGGGACGTTCGACGTCGGCCCCGGCGACGTCGAACACCGCTCGGACCCGGGGCGCAACTACATGGAGGTGCTCGGCGCGGCCGGTGCGTGGATCGCGACGCCGACTGCGCTCGTCACGATCCTCGACTCGCTCGATCTCACGACGCCGGGGTTCAAGCCACTCGGCGCCGCGGCGATCGCGGAGATGACCGAGATCACCGTCGACCCACCGGCGCCCGCGACACCGGACGCGCCCGTCGATCCGAACGCACCGCCGTCGACGGTGCCGCCCGCGCCGGAATCCGGCTACGGCATGGGTCTGATGATCTTCGGGCCCGGCAGCCACGGCCACACCGGTACCGTCGAGCGCACCCATGCGATGTTCGTCCACCGGCCGGATGGCATCGTCTGGGCGGTGACCGTGAGCGGCGACTACCCGACTTCGACGCGCCAGCTCGCGCGGATCATGGACAACGCACTCGTGCTCGGCGGGTTCTCCGACGGCACGCTCGTCATGGTTCCGCCGCCTCTCGACTGAGCCCGCAGGGCGACAACGGTTCTAACCTGCGGAAACGATGGGGCTGAGGGCGATCTGGCGTGCCGGTCTGGCAGTGGCGCTCCTTGCGGGTTCCGCGTCCGCCCTCGCGGCGACCGATCACGGCGGCATCACCGATCCCGTCACGTGCTGCGAGGCGGCGGTACGGGTGGCGCCGCCGACGACGTTGCCGCCACCGCCGAGCAGCAACGTGGTGATCGTCGGGGACAGCCTGTTCGCCGGGATCGTGTGGACGAGCATCCTCGGTGCCGACACGATCCAGGCGCGCCTGCGCGCGACCGGGCGCACCGTGTTCGCGAACGCACAGATCGGCCTCACCGTGCCGGGCGGTCGCCAGGTCGTGCGCCACAACGGTTCGATCGTCGCCGGGGCCGATGCCGCCGCCATCGGGCTCGGGACGAATGAGGTGGTCCTCGCCCCCTCGATCAGCGTGGCGACCGCGCGGCAGGCGATCAACGACATGGTCAACGAGCTGCGCGCCTTCAGTCCTGGCATCCGCGTCGTGTGGGTCGACGTCGCCGTCGAACGTGCCCGCACCGCCACGGAGAACTGGAACCAGGCCCTGGCCGACGCCGCGGCGGAGATTCCCGGCTTCGAGGTGTGCGCGTGGCGTCAGCACGCGCTGGCCAACCCCGGCTGGTATGCCGGCGACGGCATCCATCTCGACGTGGCGGGGTATCGGGCTCGGCGCGACGTCGTGTTCAACTGCCTGGTCGTCGGCTGAGTGCCGGTCGTTGCCACCACATCGTCGGGGGCGCCGGTCATCATGGAGCGGTGCGCGGCGTGCGGATCCCCGACAAGACGAGCGCGTGGCTGCTCGCGGCAGCGCTCGTCGCCGCGGTCGCCGCTGCGGGTTGCGCGGACACGAACCCGACGAGCCTGCCGTCCGCCGGCCGGCCGGTCGAGGCGGCCGCAGCGACGAGTGCGCCAGCCACCGACCTGCCCGCCGCCGACCCGCCTGCCACCGAGCCGCCGTCAGCCGACCCGCCCGCGCAACCGGCGCCGACGACTGCCCCGCCGGAATCCACGTCCGTGCCCGGCTCGGCGCCGACGACGACGTCTGCGGACCCCGACGTGTCACCGTCGACCGAGCCGCCGATCGACTTCCTCGACGAGAACGGCGAGCCGATCGACTTCCTCGACGAGAACGGCGAGCCGATCGACCTGTCGGCGTTCGTCACCGACGAGCCGACGTTCGACGTCGAACCGCTGCAACCGTTCGAGGTCGGCGCGGTGCCGGCCGTCGACGACAGCGGCCTCGCGCAGCCGACCGGCTGGTCGGCATTCGACGCCTACCTCGACGACGCGCTGATCCGCAACGGCAACACTGCGGCGTCGGTCGCGGTCGCGATCGGCGGCGATGTCGTCCACGCCGCGGCGTTCGGCTTGCGCGAGCCGTCGGTCAGTGGCGACCCCGCCGAACCG
>JAHEKY010000110.1 GCA_024644465.1 Ilumatobacteraceae bacterium
TCGTCCCGGTCGGCGCTGTATCGATAGAACACGGCGAGCACGAAACCGAACAGGACCGCGACGGCGAGCCATCCGGCGATCTGTGCGGCGAGGCCCACGACGCCGGAGAAGCCACTGATCAAGGCGAAGATCGCCGCGGCTGCTCCGACGAGTGCGAGAAACAGCAGCGTCAGACCGATCGCGATCAGCCGCTTCTTCCAGAACGGGCGGTCGTCGACGTCTTCGTCGTACGCGATGTTGATGCCCTCGACGAGGTGCGAGATGCCGCTCGAACCCGACCACAGCCCGCTCGCGAGCCCGATCACCGCGCCGAGCCCGAGTGCACCGCGGTTGCCGGACACGATCGTGTCGAGCTGATTCTGGATGAGTTGGGCGGCGTCGGACGGCAGCGCACTGCGCAGTCGATCGATCAGGTTGGCGACATCGGCCGGATCGGCGACGAGTCCGTAGATCGAAACAGCGGCGGCGAGCAGCGGGATCAGCGCGAGGAAGCCGTGGAATGCGATGCCCGACGCGGTGAGGCTGACATGATCCTCGGCGTACTGGTCCTTGACCCTCAGCAGAACGTCCTTCCAGCCGCGCGCCGGAATCTCGGTCGGCTCGTGCGCCCGACCGCCCGTGTCGGCGTGGCCCTCCGCCGGGCCGTTCGCCGCCGAGCCGGTCGCTCCCTCGTGCCGGGACCCGAACGGGTCTGCCGTCTGTCGTGTGCCGGTCTGTCGCGTGCCGGTCTGTCGTGGATCGGTTGCGGGCTCGTCTCGGGTCGTGCTCGTGCTCGTGCTCGTGGTCATTGCTGCTCCTCAGTGGCTGGCAGAAACGTTCCCGACCCCCGTCAGCGCGAAACATCGACCGCGCACCGTGCCGTTGGCGCGTCCGACTCGTCTCGTCCGGCGCGCGCCGGGAACGATGGGGGCCATGGGGATTCCCCGGGGACCCGACGAGGTCACTGCCGCGTGGTTCGCCGAGCATCTCGGATGGCAGGTCGACGACGTGTCGGTGACCGAGATCGGCGCCGGGTTGGGCGTGAGCAGCGCGGTCTACCGGGCGATGCTCTCGGGAGACGCGCCGCCGTCCGTGGTCGTCAAACTCACCGCGATCGACGAGGCCGCCGCGTTCACGTCGACGGTGCTCGGGATGTACCGCCGGGAAGTCGCGTTCTTCGACCAGCTCGCGGCCTCGGCACCCGTCCGGGTGCCGACCGGGCACTACGGAGCGGTGTCCGGCGACGGTGCCGACGTCGTCATCGTGATGGAGGACCTCGGCGCCCTGCGAGTGTGCGACCAGACCGTCGCGATGTCGATGGAGGACGCACGGCGTTGCGTCGACGCGCTCGCCGACTGGCACGCCCACTGGTGGGGGAGGACGGACGGTCTCTGCGAGTCCGGTGCGGCGGTCGCGCTCGGCGACCCGATCTACCCGGCGCTGCTCCCGGGGCTGTTCGACGAGGGCTGGGCGAAGCTCTGTGCATCTGCCGGGTGCGCGCCGCCTGCGCCGCTCGTGCCGATCGGGGAACGGTTCTCGGGGGCGATCGCCGGGCTGCTCGAGCGGCTCGACACCGGCCCGACGACGGTGTTGCACGGTGATTTCCGGGGCGACAACCTGATGTTCGCCGCGGACGACAGCCCGGTCCTGATGGACTTCCAGCTGATCGGCACCGGCGCTGCGGCGTACGATCTGGCGTACTTCGTCACCGCCAGCCTCGACGTGGACGCCGCGCAGGAACATGAGTTGTTCCAGCGGTGGGTCGAGCGGTTGACCAGGGCAGGGGTTGACCGCGGCGAGCTGGCCGACATGTGGGACCAGTACCGCCGCGCCGCACTGTTCTGCCTCGTGTACCCGGGCGTCGCGTGCCGGGGGATGGACCTCGACGAACCGCGCCAGCAGGCGTTGGCGAACACGATGATGGCGAGGATGGCGCGCGCCGTCGTCGACCTCGACCTCGAGTCACAACTGCCGTAGCGCGTGGACGCGCCAGCGTCAGACGCAGAACTCGTTGCCCTCCGGGTCGGCCATCGTCACCCAGGTGTGCGGGCCCTGTCGACCCTCGTGGAGCACGGTCGCGCCGCGCGCGACGAGCGCGTCGCGAATCGCGGCGGCATCCTCGTCGCCGATCCGCACGTCGACGTGAAGACGGTTCTTGACCGACTTCGGCTCCGGCACCTGCTGGAAGTACATCCGCGGGCCGGCCCCGTCGGCCGGGTTGATCGCAGCGCCCTCGCGCCACACGAGGTTGCCGTGGTGGATGCGCGTGTCGGCCTCGGCGGCGTGACCCTGCTCGATCATCGCCCGGATGAACGTCTCGTCCTGGTGCTCGACGTCCCATCCCAAGGTCTCGGCCCACCAGTCGGCGAGGACGTGCGGGTCCGAGCTGTCGACGACGAGTTGCACGGTGAAGGCCATTGGGTCACGATAGAGGTCCTTGTCCGAGCCGGCCGACCCGGCCCGCCGTCGACCTGATGTAGCGTGGTTGCCGCAGTGCTGGTCGTAAGGGGAGGAAGCACATGGGAGACGTGACGACGGTCCGCAGGATCACACTGGCGGCTCTGGTGGGTGTGCTCGTTCTCTCCGTCCTCCCGGCGCAGTTCGCGGGAGCTCGCGCGGACGATCCGCCACGCCCGACCGAGGGCGGGAACATCGTCGGAGGACAACCCGCAGCGCCGGGGCAGTATCCGTTCCTCGTTGCGATCGTCAGCTCGGGTTTCGGCAACTCGCGCGCCGGTCAGTTCTGCGGTGGCTCGGTCGTGGCGTCCGGATGGGTGCTGACGGCGGGGCACTGTGTGACGAACGGTTCCGGCAACGTGTTGTCGCCGTCGACCATGGACGTCGTCGCGGGGCGACACGACATCGACTGTTTCGACTTCGGCGGCACGCCGGCCTGTACCGAGGGTGAGCGAATCGGCCTGACCGCGATCCACCGCCATCCGCTGTACGACGACCCGAACATCAACTACGACGTGGCGCTGTTGGAGCTGGCGTCGCCGACGACCGCGCCGGCGGTCGACTGGGCGTCGAGCGGTCATGCCCCGCTGTTCGCAGCAGGTGTCACGGCGACGATCATGGGATGGGGCGAGACCGAGAGCGTGCCCGCGGCACCCGACACCCCGCAGCACGTCGACGTCTCGATCATCTCCGACGCAGGCTGCAAGGCGCCCAACACCGACTACCACGCGTCCTGGATCGTCGACGCGACGATGTTGTGCGCTGGCGATGTCGCCAATGGCGGCGTCGACGCGTGTCAGGGTGACAGCGGCGGTCCGCTCGTCGTCCCGGGTGGACCGAACGGATGGCTCCAGGCCGGTGTCGTGTCGTGGGGAATCGGCTGCGCCGACCCCATGCGGCCAGGTGTGTACGCGGAGGTCGCGGCGTTCAGCGCGTTCCTGCGCTCGCTGGTCCCGACGGTGCACGTGGCGCGGTACCGCTTCTGGTGGCAAGCTGCGAAGTCGAGGTTCCGGATGCGCGTCGTCGTCAAGGACTTCGCCGGTGCGAAGGTGAGGCACGCCGACGTGACGGGGTTCTTCCGGATCGATGGCGTGCCGCAGCCGACCCGGGTCGATGGCACCAACCGCAAGGGCGTCGCCGGGTTCGCGTTGGCGGCGCCGCCGAGCGGGTCCCAGGTCGACTTCTGCGTGATCGACGTCGTCAAGGACGGCGCCGTGCACGAAGTCGCACAGGACCGCGTCGGACCGTGTACACGCCTCCGCACGACGCCCTGAACTCGCGGTCGGCGCGGTCAGGTCGTGCCGGTGGCGAGCGCATGTGACAGATCGTCCCACGCGGTGGCCGGCAACGTCGTGTGCAGCAACTCGGCGCCGCGGAAGCGGGCGGCCTCGTCGTTGAGTGCGCGGAGGTCGACATCGTCGACGAGCACCACGACCGTCGACGTGCCCGGCTGGACCGCCTGCTTGAACCAGTCGACCCACTCGTCCGGGATGCCGAGGTCGATCATCTTCGCCGCGATCGCCCCGCCGCCCGCGCCCACGCCGAGGCCGGCGATCCACCCGACCGGACCGCCGACGAGGAACCCGAGCAGCCCGGTCCACACGGCGCCGGACACCGCGCTGCGCGTCGGCGTCGGGTCGACGGTCTCGACGACGTGCGTGGTGCCGTCGGCATCCTTCGTGACGATGACGGCATCGGTCAGTGCGAGCGCCCCGTCCTGCCGGAGCCGGCCCATCGCGAGCAGGAACTCCTGCGCGCGGATCTTCGAATCGAGCGAAACGGCGACGATCGCCGCACCGTCGGACGCAGCCGGCGCGCTCGCGTCGAGCGTCGGATCGGCACGGTTCTCCGGCCCCGTCGGCGGGGGAAGCGTGTTCGTCATGTGACCATCATGCCCCGCGGAAGGGTGATCAAACACCCGGGACGTCGACCGTGTGCAGGAGCCCGTCGTGGACGTCGTACACGAAACCGCTGATGTCCTCCTTGTGGCGGATGAACGGTGTCATGTACAGCCGCTGGATCGACTGACGGATGTCCTGGAACGGGTCGACGAACGCCTCGAGCGACCACCATGGCTTGACGCCGATCTCGACTTCCAGTTCGGCACGGAACTTCGCTTCGTCGAGGTTGTGCAGCCCGCAATCCGTGTGGTGGACGAGCACGATCTCGCGGGTGCCGAGCGCCCGCTGCGACAGGCACAGCGAGCGGATGACGTCGTCGGTGATCACGCCGCCGGCGTTGCGGATGATGTGCGCCTCGCCGTTGCGCAGACCGAGCAACTTGAAGATGTCCATCCGCGAGTCCATGCAGGCGACGACGGCGAGCCGGCGCATCGGCGCCACCTGCAAATCGCCCCCGTCGAACTCGGCGGCGAACTCGGCGTTGCGCTCGACGAGTTCGGAGACGTTGGCGACGAAGTCGTCGGGAGGTGCGTCGGTGGTGCCCATGGGTACGAAGCGTGAGCTTAGCCAGGGCCGTTGGACCCTTGACCGCGTCGCACCCGGCCGCGAGGATGAGGTCCAACGAACTGGCGTCTCGGCCTCTACAGCTGAGCACGGCCCGGCTATCGGGAACCGACTTCGAGTCGGTGCATCGAGCGAGCTCGGCCGAGACGCCACGTTCGGTACCTCCCGGTCGATGTGTTCCGTGGCCGCGGACGGGGTGGTGGCGGCAGACCGTTCGACGCTGCGCGGAGAGACCGCTTCGGGTGCGCCTGACGGGCCACACTGGGACGGTGGAGATCAACGCGTTGCACATCGTCGACGGCCGGTCCGAGCAACTCGCCCGCGTCGACGACCTGCCCGAGGCAGGCTGGATGTGGATCGACGTCGAGCTGTTGCCGGACTCCGGGGGGACGCCGCACGGGCTGTTCGAGGCGTTGCGGCTCGACCCGCTCGCCGTCCACGACTCCTTCAACGAGCTGAACCTGCCCAAGTTCGACGACTTCGGCGACCACGTGCTGTTGATCCTCCACGGCCTGCGCGACGACGACCGCGTCTCGACCTACCAGCTCGACTGCTTCATCTCCGAGCGAGCGCTCGTCACGGTGCACCGCCGGGAATCCCGGGCGATCGAAGCGCTGTGGGCCGCAGCGGCCTCGCACCCCCATCTGCTCGCGGGCGGACCCGGCGAGGTCACCGCGCGCCTTGCCGACGGTTTGACGCGACGGTTGTTGGCGGTCGTCGACGCGTTCGACGTCGGGATCGACGACCTGATCGCGCGTGCGCTCGTCGCCGATCGGCGGCTGCTCAACGACGTCGCCGCAATCCGCGCCGACATCGCAGCCGTCCGCCGCATCGTGTACCCGCAGCGCGAGACACTCGACCTGATGCGGACGACCGAGTCGACGCTGCTCAGCGACCAGGCGCGCCGGCGCTTCTCCGACGTCTTCGATGTCGCGTCGCGGACCGCGTACGGGCTCGACGCCTCACGGTCGGCGCTCGCCGAGACCCTCGACGCCTACCGCGGTGCGGAGGCCCGTGCCGCGACCGAGGTCAGCCGCGTCCTCACGATCTATGCCGCCGTGCTGCTGCCGCTGTCGCTGATCGTCGGGTTCTTCGGCATGAACCACGAGAACCTGCCGACGATCGGCCGCCGATGGGGGTGGCTCGTCGTGACCGGGATGATGGTGGTGCTGACCGCGATGTCGATCGGCGTCTTCGTCGCGCAGGGATGGATCACTCGTCCCTCCGGGCGGCGGGCCGGCGCGACGCTCGGCCAGGGCCTCGCCGAGGCAGCGCGGGCCCCGGCGCAGGTGGCCGGTGCCGTGTTCGAGATCTCGACGCTGCCGGTCAAGACCGCGAGGACGCTGCTCAGCCGTTCCCCGACGGACGATCGCCCGGACGACTGACCCGCCCGCAGGTTCTCAGCGCAACGTGGTGACGAGCGCGACGATCGTCGCGGCCGCCGAAAAGAGGATCGTCCCCGCGCCGACGATGCGCGCCGCGGTCGGGTGGACGGGGCTCTCGCCGCGCCGCAGCGGTGCGTGGAGATCGTCGTAGTGGCGGCCACTCCAGATCAACAGGCCGGCACCGGTGAGCAGTTGGCTGATTCCGAGCACCGCGACCGCGGGGTGGATTGCCGCGGCATGGCGAGCCAGCAGCGCGCCTGCGACGATCGTCGCGATCGCGGTGCGTTCCCATGCGAGCGCGGTGCGCTCGTGCTGCAGCATCTTGTCGAAGACGGCGTCCGGCCTCACGATGCGTCCAGCACGAAGAGCACCGTCGCGACGAGCGACACGATGGCGATGCCGATCGCCATGAACAGCGGCAACCGCGACGACGGCAGTGGTTCGTCCAGCCGCATCGCCCGTTCGTTGAGGGCCCACCGGCGATACGACGTCGCCGACGTCACGAAGCTGAGCGCGAGCAGGCCGATCCCGAGTACGTCGGCACCGTTGAAGTCCTCGAGGACCGTGAGGGCCCCGAGCCCGCCCGCGGCCAGCGCCAATGCGGTGCGCACCCAGGCGAGAAATGTCCGCTCGTTGGCGAGTGTGAAGCGATAGTCCGGATCGACACCGAACTTGGTCGGGTTGCTCGGGAACCAGCGGCTGTCCTGCGGCGCGGCCATCACGTCGCCGATGCGACCAGGGCCGGCGCGACACCGGCCTCGAAGGTGGAGACGAACCGGTACCGGTCGCCCCGGATCGTGGTCGTGCGCCGCTCGATCGGGTGCCCGTCGGCCGAGCTGAGCCGCTCGAGGAAGAAGGCGGCCTCGCCGACACGCATCTGGAGGAGTTCGCGTTCGCGCCCGCCCGGCACGACCGGGGCGATCCGCTCCCATCCGGAGTTCGGGCGGAGACCACATCGCGCGTCGAGTTGCTCGTACAGCGCCGTGTGCTCGAAGTCGCTGTCGAGCAATGGTGCCGCGACGGCCATCGGCAGCCAGGCGCGGTCGAGCGCGAGTGGCTCGTCGTCGGCATAGCGGACACGTTCGAGATACACCAGTGGCGCGTCTCGATCGAGTTCGAGTTGGCCCGCGACGAACGCATCGCGTTCCTCGCGCAGCGCGATGACACGGCTGCGTTGCACCGCACCGGATGCCTCGATCGACTCGAACAAGCTGTACAGCGCGCCGAGCGGCTGATCGAACGCACGGTTGACGACGGTGCCACGGCCGCGTTCGCGGCGCAAGATGCCCGTCGAGTTGAGGTGGCGGATGGCCTCGCGCACGGTGTGGCGGCTGACCTGGTACTCGGCGACGAGATCACCGTCGGTCGGAAAGCGATCGTCGAACTCGCCGGCATCGAGGCGCGCCCGCAGCGCCGACTCGAGTTGGGCCCACAGGGGCATCGGGCTGGATCGATCGAGCGACATGGTCTCCGGTGTGATGTCCGGACGATTTGACCGGACAATGGGATCGTAGCAGCCGGTCCAGGAGTTGCCTTGATGTCCAAATGTCCGTATATTCGGTTCGAATTCCTGCTCACCGCCACGAAGGGCCGCCATGACCATCTCCACGACCACCACGACGACGGGGACCACGACGTTCTCAGCGAACGGCGCCGGCCGACCGGTGGCCGACGTCATCGACGTCGCCACCTTCCGGCAACTGCTCCGCGACGAGCCGAATCTGCGGGTCCTCGACGTGCGCAGCGGTGGTGAGTACGACGCCGTGCACGTCGCAGGCTCCTACAACGTCCCGCTCGACACGCTCGGCGAGCACGCAGCCGACCTCGCCGACGTCGACCATCCCGTCGTGCTCATGTGCCAGTCGGGGGCACGGAGTACGCAGGCCCACGGCGCGCTGTCCCAGGCCGGCAAGCAGCAGTTGCACATGCTCGAGGGGGGCATGGACGCATGGCTGGCCGCGGGTGGCGACGTCGTCCGTGGTGCCACCTCGAAGTGGGCGATGGATCGTCAGGTCCGGCTCGTCGCCGGCTCGCTGTCGCTCGTGGGCATCGTGGCGAGCATCGCCGTGCCGAAGTCGAAGTGGCTCGCAGGAGCCGTCGCGAGCGGCCTCGTGTTCTCGGCGGTCACCAACACGTGTGCGATGGCGACCGCCCTGATGAAGCTGCCGTACAACCGCTCGGACTGCGACATCGAGCGCGTGCTCGCCGAGATGCGCACGGCGGCCTGACATGGCCCTCACCAGCCGGCCCACCGCCGGCGCCGGCCGGGCTAACGTCGAGGGCGCCCGAGGAGGAATCGCATGAAGTTCACGCAGTACTACCTCGATTGCCTGTCGCAGGCGTCGTATCTCATCGGTGACGAGACAACGGGTCGCGCCGTCGTCGTCGACCCGCGACGTGACGTCGACGAGTACGTCCGCGACGCCGCCGAAGCGGGGCTCACGATCGAGCTCGTCATCGAAACCCACTTCCACGCCGACTTCCTGTCCGGTCACCTGGAGCTCGCGCACGCGACCGGAGCGGAGATCGGCTTCTCCGACGTCGCGGAGACCGAGTTCGAGTCGCGCCGGCTCGCGGACGGCGAGCGGATCGTGCTCGGCGACGTCGTGCTCGAGATCCGGCACACACCTGGGCACACGCCCGAGTCGCTCAGCGTCGTCGTGTGGGAGCACGCGGACGACGCCGAACCGTATGGCGTGCTGACCGGCGACACCTTGTTCATCGGCGACGTCGGTCGGCCTGATCTGCTGTCCTCGATCGGGTTCACGCGCGAGGAGCTCGCGGCGCAGCTGTACGACAGCTTGCACGACCAGTTGCTGACGTTGCCCGACGCGACGCGGGTCTACCCGGCCCACGGCGCGGGCTCGGCAT
>JAHEKY010000002.1 GCA_024644465.1 Ilumatobacteraceae bacterium
CCGACCGAAGCCCGCACACCTACCGCAAGAGACCAGCGCCGGAGGCGATCAGAACAACGGACCATGCCACGCCGGAGGCGCGCTCTCTATCGGCACATATGGTCGTCCGGATGGGGAACGGCGTGCGGCCGCGAACTGCGTCGACGTCGCAGGTCGCGTTGCCTGAGATAGGTGTCTCACATAGTTGGTACGAATGGATTCTCAGTCAACGGGTGCTATCCGTTACACGAGGAGACTGCCGATCGCGCTCGAGAATGGAGGCTGGGCTGGGATGCCGGCACGCCATAGTTCGGCCAGAGCGCCCGCCCATCACGTTCTCGACCGCTCGCGAAACGACGTGCTCGAACCCCCCACGGGGCGATGCCAGGATCTCGTCGGCGGGCCGAAGCAAGGCGTCCTTCACAGACTATTACCCGCTGGTGGACGGTTACGTTACGTTACGTTACAGTCGACCAATGACGGTTCCCGGCAAGGGTGGGCGGCCCCGCAAGTGGCGATCCGACGCCGACCGGGTCCGAGCGTTCCGTGCTCGGCAGCGCGGCGAGGACGAGCCAGCCACGGTCGAGACTGCACTCGAACACGGCGACGAAGCCGCTGTCGCGTGGCAACGGGTACGAGAGATCGGTGAGACGATCGAAGCCCTGCGGGCCGAGCTGAAGTCAGCCCACGCAGAACAGCGGCGAGCGGAGAAGGATCTCGACCAGGAGCGGGTGCGGCTCGGCTGGGTCAGGGAGGAGAACGAACGACTCCACGCCGACGTCGACGACCTCACCCGCGAACGCGACGAATGGCGAGAGCGGTTCGACGCGCTGCGCTCCGCAGAATCCCCGCCAGCGCGCGCTCGACCGCAGACCACCGAGCCGAACCGTGCGCAGCGTCGACGAGAAGAACGGGAACGACGTCGCAACACGTAGTCCCTGCGGACTCCCGGGAGGACTCCCTCGACGACTCCCCCGTCGGGCTGGGCGTGGTCGAGGGAGTCCCTCGGCGGACAGTGCGGACATGAGCACCACCCACGAACGACCCACCCGCCGCACCTACACCATCGACGAGGTCGCCCGCATCCTCGGCATCTCCCGCACGACCGCGTACGAATCCGTGCGACGCGGTGAGATCCCTGCCCGACGCTTCGGCCGGCGCGTCGTCGTGCCCACCCGAGTGATCGACGAACTGCTCGACCAGCCGGCGCAGTCCCGACAGGAGTGAGGCGGTCAGGAGAGCAGCAGCGCCGCTGCGGCCTCGGCGGCTTCGCTCTGTTGGCCGGGCATCACGTGGCCGTAGGTGTCAAGAGTGAAGCTGACCGACGAGTGGCCGAGCCGCTCGCTGACCACCCTCGCGTTCACGCCGGCGGCGATCAGATGCGAGGCGTGCGTGTGGCGGAGGTCGTGGAAGCGGATCTTCGGCAGACCCGACGAGTCGACGAGCCGGCGGAACGCCTGCCCCACACTGTTCGGCCGCAACGGTTCGCCGACCTCGTTGGTGAACACCCGATCGTCGACCGGCGCCGTGATCCCCAGCTCGAACAGTTCCTCGCGCTGCGTAGCCCGATGCAGCTTCAACACCGCGGTGGTGCGTCGATCGAGGTTGATCGTGCGCCGGCTGCGCTTCGTCTTCGGCACGTCGATCGTCTCCGCACCATCGAGGAACGTCGCCGCGGCGACAACGCGAACAGTCGAACGCGCCAGGTCGACCGCTCCCCAGCGAAGCCCCACGATCTCCCCCCGCCGCATCCCCGTCATCGCGGCGAGATGGATCATCGGGCCAGCGCGATACGCGGCGGTGAAGTCGAGGAACCGGCTCAGTTCGGACGGCGTCCACACCGCCCTGTCGGGCGCCCGATCGCGGGCGGCCGCCATGCTCGGCGCATCGGCGAGGCGCGCCACGTTGCGCATGACGAGCCCTTTCCGCTCGGCGTCGTGCAGCAGCTTGCCGAGCTGCGTGTGCACGTGGTGCACGGTCGACATCGACAACGGCCGGCCATCGACGCCACCGCACTTCAACAGCCGAGCGTAGAGCTCGTCGAGATCGGTCGGGCGGAGGTCTTGCAGCTTGTGCGAACCGAGCGACGGCAGCACGTACCGACCCAACGTGCTCCGGTAGCCGTGCAACGTCGCGACTTTGCGGCCTTGCGTCTCGAGCGTGTCCAACCACGTCTCGGCGAAGTCGCGCAGCCGCACTGCGGACGGCGCCACGAAGTCTTGCCGGCGATGGGCGTCGACCATCTCGGCGAGCGCGTCCTTCGCTTGTTTCTTCGTTTCGAACGCCCGCTTCGTCTGCCGCCGACGCTCGCCCTCACGCCACGACACGTGCGCGACCCACGGCTTCTTGCGGTCGTCGCGACGGTAGACGGTGCCGTTGGCCATGGGTGCCGCAGCGCCGGGTTTCGGGAGCGACCGGCGAAAATCTGCTACCCAAATGCTACCCAAACGGCCAATTCTCGTCAATCGAGAACAGTGCAGGCCGATTTACCTGGTCTTTTTCAGCGCCCCTGGCAGGGATCGAACCTGCGACGCACGGTTTAGGAAACCGACGCTCTATCCACTGAGCTACAGAGGCTGAGTCCGCGCGCCCGTCGCCGGGCCCGCATCTCACCGCAGAGCAGGCTAGACAAGCGCACCACCGTTCGCGTCGACACCGAAGTCGGCCCCGGGACGAGACGATGTCAGTCGGCGACGAGCGGCAGCCCGGCCTGCTGCCAGGCGAGGATGCCGCCGTCGACGTCCTGGACCGACGCGAAGTCGAGCTGCTCCATGAGCGCCGCGGTCTGCCCGCTGCGGTTGCCCGAGCGGCAGTACAGGACGTAGGGCACGTCGGGGTCGAGCTTCGCCAGCTCGTCGGCGAAGTCGTCGCGGTAGAAGTCGATCATCACCGCACCGTCGATGTGGCCCTCGGCGAACTCCTCGGGGGTTCGGACGTCGAGGATCACGAGGTCGTCCGGCGGCGCCGAGATCGTCGACGCGGCCGCTTCCGGCGACACGCGCACGACACCCGCCGGGCTCGATGCGACTGCGGCTGACGCCGCGGGTGCCGACGTTGCGGGCTCGGCCGGCGCGGCATCGCTTCCACCGCATGCGGTGATGGTGAGCGCGAGACCGGCGGCGATGGCGAGACGACGTGTGCTCTGCATGCACCAGAGCGTACGAACCGATTTCCGCACAGCGACCACCCTGCGATGTCGCAACCGTCACCCGTTCGAGCCGGAACGCAACCGCCCGGCTGGCAGGGAAGGGGGGCCCGCACCCTAGGGTGGCACGCAGTATGAGCGTCATCCCCGAATCCCACGCCGACCTGCTGACGAAGAACGTCTACTGGCACATCGCCACGATGGGCCCCGACGACGAACTCCAGTCGAGCCCGGTGTGGGGCGGCTGGGACGGCGAGCACTTCCTGTTCTCGCTCACTCGTGGCCGGCAGAAGTACGAGAACCTCGTGAAGAACCCGACCGTCGCGCTGTCGGGCATCGACCCCGACAATCCGTACCGCTACCTCGAGATCCGCGGCACGGTGATCCGCGTCGACGACGATGGCAGCAACACGTTCATCGATTCGATGGCGAAGAAGTACATGGACGTCGACGGCTACCCGTTCCACCAGCCGGGCGACCACCGCGTCGTGATGGTCGTGCAGCCGGTCCACACGTCGAAGATGGGTTGACGCCGCACATCAACGGCTGGTGCCGAGGGGCATCGGGGCACGCAGGCGGAAGCGAATCGCAGCGAGGCGGATCAGGAACACCGCGATCGCGACGGCCGCCGCGACCGTGCCGGAGTACAGGTCGTTGCGGAGCACCACGACGACGACCGTCGCGCCGAGCGCCGCCGGAATCGCGTACAGCGTGCTGTCGCGCTGGAAGATGCTCGGCGCCTCGTTGGCGAGCACGTCGCGGATGATGCCGCCGCCGGCCGCTGAGATCACGCCGATCAGTACTGCGCCGACCGCACTCACGCCGAACGCCGACGCCTTGACCGTGCCGGTCACGCAGAACAGGCCGAGGCCGGCCGCATCGAAGAACAGCACGCCGTGGCGCAGGTGCGCCTCGACGACTGCGTGTGCGACGAACGCGACCGCCGCCGCTGCCAGCGGGACGATGAGGTACCACACGTCGCTGAACGCCGTCGGCGGCGTCGCGCCGAGGATCACGTCGCGCAGGACGCCGCCGCCGAGCGCGGTGACGAGCGCGAGCGACGTGACGCCGACGACCTCGAAGCCCTTGCGCACACCGAGCAGCCCGCCGGAGATCGCGAACGTGAACACGCCGATCAGGTCGAGCGAACGCTCCAACCGCGGCTCGAGCCCGGTTGCGAAGTCGGCCAGCGCGATCAGCACGGGCGCACGCTACGGAATCTCGTTCGCGAGACCGTCGACGACCTCGGAGTTCGGGAGCGCGGTCAGCAGCGCGGGCGGGCCGACGACCTTGCAACTACGGCTCCCACCACCGAGCAGGATCCGCTCCCGCTCGACCACCCGGCTGTCGATCCACAGCGGCATGTCCGCCGGCAGACCGAACGGCGTGACGCCGCCGACCATCATCCCGGTCAACTCCGTCGTCACGTCCGCCGGCGCGAACGACGCCTTCTTCACACCGAGCCGCTTGCGCACCGTCTTGTTCACGTCGAGCCGGGTCGTCGCCAGAACGACGCACGCGGCGTAGACCGGCGGCTCGCCCTTGCCGATGACGACGATCGTGTTCGCCGAGTCCTCGGCGGCATACCCGTAGGCCTCGATGAACTGTGCCGTGTCGGCGAGATCGGGGTCGCAGTCGACGAACTCGTGGTCGATCCCCAACCCGGCGACGACCTCGCGCACGGTGACCTCTGTCGCATCCATGTCGCCGATGGTACGGGCATCGCGATCGTGCGACATCGCCGTACGCTGGCATCGATGGAATGCCTTGCCGACGCTCAAGCCACGCTGACGCGCAACGCGTTCCGCACGCTCAACTCGGTCGTGCGGCCCGCGGTGCTCGCCGGAGCCGGCAACCCGCTGCCGGTCGGCGTCGGGGCGATCGTCCTGGAGGTCAACGGCCGGGTCTCCGGCGAGCCGCGTCAGGTACCCCTGCTCGCCAACCGCGTCGGCGACAAGGTGATCGTCAGCACGGTCCGCGACGATTCGCAGTGGCTCTCCAACGTCGAGGCCGACCCGAACGTCGTCGTACACCTCTTCGGCGAGCGCCGCGACGGCACGGCGGCGGTGACACGCGGGCCGCTCAACGTCGTTTCGATCACGCTCGTCTGACCGGCTCGCAGTCGCTGCCACAGCCGGTCGCCGAACCGGTGAACCCGGGCGGCGCCGGCCGGTGCAGCACGGCGCCAGTCGGCGCGAATGCGACCCGCGACCCGCTCACGGAGGCGGTGCCGTCGACGATCAGGCTGTGACCGTCGGTCTCAGCGGGCGGATAGCACAGCGAGATCGAGCGCCGCGCCGCAGCGTTCGCAGCCGTGCTCCGGCCGACCGACATCGCGAGTTCGTCGCCGTCCCACTCCGGGGTGACGGCCACGACATGCGGGCGGGCGTCCTCGCGCACGGTCAGCAGGTAGGCCCATCCGTACTCTGCGGTCTTCGCTTGCAGGTCGGGCAGTTCGACCGGGATGCTCATGCCCCGGATCCTACGCCCCCGCCGAGTCCCCGTTCAGAGCCAGTTCGCCTCCACCCAGGCCCGCACCGTCGGAGCGAGACGATGCAGGTGGGCGGCGGGCGCGGCCCGGATCTCGGTCGCACTGATCGGCACATTGGCCCGCTCCGCATCGACGACGACCGCGGCCGCGCCGAACCGGTCCGCGAGGTCGCCGACGTACGCGTCGGACGAGAAGACGACGTGCGGCCCCTCGTCGTGCGGCCAGTGCGACCGGAACAGGGTGATCCATCGCAGCCACAGCGCCTCGTCGTCGAAGTCGGTCCGCAGGCGGTGCGGCACCTCGATCACCGTCGCCGTCGGATGCAGCTCCGCCAGCCACGCCGCGCGCAACGATCCGGGAGCGACGTCGCGATCCGGTGAACTGTTGACGTAGACGACGAGGTGCCGGCACCGCACCAACGCCCAATCGATCATGTACGAGTGGCCGAGGTGAGGCGGGTCGAACCGGCCGACGATCAGGCCGGTCTCGTGCGACGCGTCATCCGTCGCCGTCACCCGACGACCGCCGCCTTCGACAGCCCCTGGAGCACCCTGCGCCATCCCGGGCGAAGATGGTGCGCCATCGCCGCCGTCTCGTCGCCGTCGAGCAGCGTTTCCGTCGCCCCGGCCGCGAGCGCCCGCGCGACCACATCGCCTGCCGCTGCCGCCGTCTCGGTCGCTCTGGTGAGCCGCTCCCGCGCCTCGTCGCGCCGACCACCACGAACCGCCGCCGCTGCTGCCGCCACGTCGGCGATCACCCGGTCGAGGTACGACGAGCCGTCGGCCGCCCACACCGCATCCGCGTCAGCGCCCGGCTGTTCGGCGTCTCCGGTCATCGCGCCGGCGAGCGCGCGCACGGCGTGCGCATACGGGAAGTCGACGTCCGCCGAATCGAGCAGCGCGAGCGCCCGCTCCGGTTCGCCGACCTGGCAGAACGCGAGCGCGAGCGTCGTCGCGGTCTCGTCGCCGTCGGCGCCCATCTCCGCGACTCGTTCGAAGGCGACCTCACCGAGCACGGCCGCCCGCTCGCCGAGCCCGAGGTGGACCGCCGTCCCCGCCGCCGCCATCACCGGGAACGCGAGGTTGCCGAACGAGTCGCCGATCGCAAGCACCTCCTCCAGGCCCCGTTCCGCCGCGTGATCACGGCCGAGCGCGACGAGTGCCCGGTTGTGCGGCACGAGCGCCTGGACGAGCCCGAAGCGGTCGTCGATCGCCCGGAACTCGCCGATCGCCCGGCGGGACAACTCCTCGGCTTCCGCGAAGTCGCCGCTCCACAGCCGGATCGACGCGAGCAGCGAATCCATCATCGCCGTCCCCCAGCGCTCGCCGGCCGCCAGTCCCTCCGCCCGCACCCCCACGGCCAGCGCCTCCGCCTCCTCGAAGCGGAACGCGTAGAACCGCACGTACGCCAGCAGGCCGGTCGCCCAGCTGCTGCCGGACCGGTCGCCGAGCGCGGCGAACTCCCGCGAGGCCAGGAGCAGGCGCTGCTCCGCCAACTCGATGTCGCCCGAGAGGAACGCAACCCACGCCTGATGCTGACGGACCCAGGCCATCCCCCGCCGGTCGTCGAGGGACTCCGACAGGGCTTCTGCCTCGCCGAGCAACCATTCCGCGTCGCCCAGCGAACCGCCGAACACCTCGGCGAACCCGCGCTCACGCAACGAGGCCGCCAGCTCGATGTCGTCGCGCAGCTCCCGGAACAGGTCGACGCTGCGACTGAGCTGCTGCCGCGCCTCGTCGAGGTCGCCCGCCATCTGCGCGATCTGGCCGAGAAACCGGCGCGCCCGGCCTTCGTGATGGATGTCGCCCGCCTCGACGGCCCCCTCCAGTGCCACTTCGGCATCAGCGCGGGCGCGCTGTCGCTCGCGCCGTCCGACCGCCGATTCGGCGCGCAGCAGCCTGAGCTCGCGTTCGTCCGCCGGATCATCGGGGCCCAGGTCGAGCGCCCGCCCCGCGTGCACGCCGGCCTGGTGGAAGCCGCCGACGTCGAGCGAGCGGCGGACCGCCCGCAGCAGCAGCCGCACCGCCTGGGCCTTGATGTCCGGCCTCACCCCCTCGACCGGGCCGATCTCGCCGACCAGCTCGGCGGCGGTCGCGGCGTGGTGGGCGACGAGATCGATCGGGATCATCTTGATCGCGCTCATCACCGCGGCGACACCGGCGTGGCGCTGCGCCCGCACCATCTTCGTCAGCATCTGGTAGGACACCTCGCGCACGACGTCGCTGCGGAAGCGCCAGACCGGGCCGTCGACGTCGAGCAACCCGTCCCGCTCGAGCCGCGCGACGTCGTCTCGGGAGAACGTCTGCCCGAGCTCAGCGGCAAAGCGCTCCAGTGACGAAACGGGCCCCGACGTGCCGAGCACCCCGGCATTGTCGAGCACCGCTCGCGCCGTGGGGTCGAGCCGATCGAGCCGCGCCGCGATCAGCGCCCGCAGCGACCCCGGCAGCTGGGTGCTCTCCGGGTGCGACCGCGCCAGCGCGGCCAACTCGGTGAGGAAGAAGGGGTTGCCGCCGCTGCGTTCGTACAGCTGATCGGCGAGCGGCGATCCCCCGTCGCCGTCGAGCAGGATGTCCAACAGCGTGCCCGCCTCGTCGCGAGTCAGCGGGTCCAGCGGCATCCGGATCGTCATCGGATGATCGGTCGACGGCGGCCAATCGACGACGACGTCGTCGCGCTGCGCGGTCACGACGAGCACCGGCCGATCGACGAGCGATCGTGACAACCGGTGCAACAGTTCGATCAGCAACGGGTCCGCCCACTGCAGGTCGTCCAGCCACAGCACGACCGGCCCCCAACGCGAACGCGTCCGCAGCCCCTCGACGATCAGCCGAACGAGCATCTCGCGCGCTTCGGACGGCGTGACGTCGTCGAGATCGGACGCGTGCCCGACGAGGTGCAGCACCGCTTCGACGAGCCGATCGAGCGTCGGATCGTCCGCGGCGAACCCGAGCCGGGCCGACGCCCGCTCGCGCACGATCCGCCGCAGGTCGGCAGGCGGCACCGACGTGTCGAGGTCGAGCTGGCGGAACAGCGCCGAGGCGATCGGCGCCCATGCGTTGTTCTCCCCGTACGGGGCGCAGACGCCGGCGAAGATGGTCACCTTGCGGCTGGGGAAGTCGGCGAGCATCTCGGCGACGAGACGCGTCTTGCCGGAGCCGGCCTCGCCGCTGACCGAGACGACGGCGCTGCGACCGTTCGCGACCATCGTCATCACCGACTGCAACAGCTCCCGCTGCGTCGCGCGACCGACGAACGGCGTGACCGCCCTGCCGGACGACATCGGCTGGCGGCGCTCGCGACCGGTCACGTTCCACACCCGTTCGGTCTGGACCCGACCCCGCACCTCGACGTCGTCGACCGGCTCACGCCGGATCTCCTCGCTCGCGAGCTGCGCCGTCGCGTCGCCGATGTACACCGCCCCCGGTGGTGCGAGTACCTGCAGCCGCGACGCCACGTTCACCACGTCGCCCATCGCCGTGTAGTCGTCGGTGCCGACCATCGAACCGACGAGCACCTCACCGGTGTTCACGCCGACGCGGAGCTGGAGTGGCGCGTCGAGGTCCGGCTGGCCGGACGAGAACTGCGCGATCGACTGGTGCATCTGGAGCGCCGCGCGGATCGCTCGATCCGGGTCGTCCTCGTGCGCGACCGGCGCCCCGAACATCGCGAGGATGCCGTCGCCGAGGATCTTGTCGACCCGGCCGCCGTACGCATTGATGTCGGCGACGAGCCGCTGGAACGCGCCGTCGACGAGCCGTTTGACGCGCTCGGGGTCGAGGTGTTCGCTCAGCGTCGAATACCCCACGATGTCGGCGAACACCACCGTGACGACGCGCCGTTCCTCGGTGGCCGCGCCGAGCACCTCATGCCCGCAGAACGGGCAGAACCGCGCCCCCTCCGGCAGCGGGCGGGTACACGATCGGCAGACCATCAACGGATCGTACGGCACCGACCGCCGCCGTGTACCGGGGTGACACAGGGCGCACCACGAGCACGGATCGCCGCAAAGGTGCAGACTTGGCGCCATGAACGTCACAACTCCTCCGCCGGTCGCCGGCGTCGCTGCCGCCGGCGCCGTCGATGCCGCCAAGTACTACGGCGTCGGCGACGCCCAGGTCCGGGCACTCGACGGCGTGACCATCGCATTCGAGACCGGCAAGTTCACCGCGATCATGGGCCCGTCCGGCTCCGGGAAGTCGACCCTGCTGCACTGCCTCGCCGGGCTCGACACGCTCACCTCCGGCGCGACGTACATCGGCGACGTCTACCTCGCTTCGCTCAGCGACCGGGAGCTCACCGAGCTGCGCCGGACCGACGTCGGGTTCGTGTTCCAGGCGTTCAACCTGATCCCGACGCTCACCGCCGACGAGAACATCCGCCTCCCGCTGATGCTCGGCGGCGAGACCGGCGACGTCGCATGGATCGACCACGTGATCGGCGCCGTCGGCCTGGCCGATCGCCTGAAGCACCGACCGAGCGAACTCTCGGGCGGTCAGCAGCAGCGGGTCGCGGTCGCGCGGGCACTCGCCTCGAAGCCGAAGATCATCTTCGCCGACGAGCCGACCGGCAACCTCGACTCGACGACCGGCACCGAGATCCTGACGTTCATGGCCGAAGCCGTGCGCGAATTCGGTCAGACGATCGTGATGGTGACCCACGACCCCGTCGCGGCGGCCAACGCGAATCGGGTCGTGTTCGTCGGCGACGGCAAGATCGTCGGCGAGATGGCCGACCCCACGCCGGATTCGATCCTCGACCACATGAAGCACTACGGCGACTGACATGAGCTCGCATTCCACCGCGCTGCTCGCGCGCAAGAGCATCCGCGCCCGTCTCGGCCGCACGATCGCCATCGCGATCGCGGTGATGGCCGGCGTCTCGTTCGTCGTCGGTTCGTTCGTCCTCGCCGACAGCCTGCGGGCGGTCTTCGACGACCTGTTCGCCGAGCTCAGCGAGGACGTCGACCTCGAAGTCCGTACGGCGCAGGAGTTCGACGGCGACAGCGCCCGCGAACCGATCGAGGTCGCACTCGCCGACGAGCTGCGCGCCGTCGACGGTGTCGCGATCGTCGAACCGGCGTTGACCCGCTACGCCCAACTCGTCGACTCGGACGGTGATGCGGTCAGCCCGCAGGGCGGACCGACACTCGGCGTGTCGTGGGCCGGCGACGACGGTCTCCAGGGGGTCACCGTCAAGGAAGGCGAGCCACCGCAGGGCCCCGGCGAACTCGCGATCGACAAGGCCACCGCGAAACGCGAGAGCCTCGCGGTCGGCGACACGGTGACGTACCTGACCGACACCGGGTCGCACCAGGGGACGATCAGTGCGCTGATCGGCCTCGGGTCCGGGGACAGCTTCGGCGGCGCGGCAATCGTCGCGCTCGATGTCGACACCGCGCTCGACAGGTTCGGTGCCGGCACGAAGGCCGACGCGCTCGACATCAAGATCGCCGACGGCGCCGACGTCATCGCCGTGCAGCGAGCGATCGAGGACGTGCTCCCGGAACGTGCCGAGGTGATCACCGGCGAACAGCTGGCCGAGGAGCAGGCCGACGAAGTGAACAGCTTCGTGGACCAGTTCGGCATCGGGCTGCTGGTCTTCGCGTTCATCACCGCGTTCGTCAGCGCATTCATCATCAACAACGTCTTCCAGATCACGATCGGGCAGCGGTTGCGCGAGCTCGCCCTGCTGCGGGCGGTGGGCGCGTCCGGCAAGCAGGTCCGGCGGATGATCACCGTCGAGGCGTTGATCCTCGGCATCATCGCAACGCTGCTCGGCATCGGCGGCGGCGTGCTCGTCGCCCGCCTGCTCGTCGCCGGGTTCAACGCGGCCGGCGCCGGCTTCCCGTCGCCGGACACCATCCTCGCGGTCCGCACGATCGTGATGGCCGCGCTCGTCGGGATCGGGATCACGATGCTGTCGGTCGTCGTACCGGCGCGTCGCGCCGCACGGATCCCACCGGTCGCCGCGATGCGACCCGAAGTCGGCTTCACCGCGCTGCGCACGCGGCGGCTGGTGATCGGCACGGTGATCACCGCGCTCGGTGCGGTGCTGTTCGTCGTCGGCCTGTTCGCCCGGCCGGGCGGCACGTTCGGTCTGATCGCGTCCGCCGGTGGCGGCGGGTTGCTGCTGTTCATCGGCGTCGCCAGCGTGTCGTCGACGATCGCCAGTCCCGTCACCCGCGCAATCGGCTGGCCGGTCGAGAAGGCGTTCAAGACGCCCGGCGCGCTCGCCCGGCAGAACGTGGCGAGGGCGCCGCGGCGCACCTCGTCGAGCGCGGCCGCGCTGATGATCGGAGTCGCACTCGTGAGCGCTGCCGCCGTGTTCGCGTCGTCGCTCCGGGCGACGTTCGTCGACACGCTGGAGAACGCAGTCACCGCCGACTACATCGTCACCGACGAGAGTTTCCAGGGCCTCTCCCCGATCGTCGCGGAGACCCTCGCTGCGGTGCCCGAACTGCAGGCGGTCACGCCCGTCCGTGGCATCGCCGCCCAGGTCGGCGGCGACACGAAGGCGTTCGGCGCGATCAACGCCGACGCATTCGAGAAGCTTGTCAACCCCGATCTGCGGTCCGGCGAGATCGCCGGGCTCGGCCTGAACGAGGCGTTGATCGGCGTCGACCCCGCGGCCGACCTCGACCTCGCGGTCGGCGACACGTTCGACGTGACCTACCAGAACGGCGTGTCCGGGCAGTTGACCGTCGCCGGCATCTACGGAGATGCCACGTTCGGCAACTGGCTGATCGGCCTCGACACGCTCGAGTCGGTCAGCGAGGCTCCCGCGCGAGACTTCTTCATCATCGGCAAGCTCGCCGATGACGTCGACGCCCAGCGGGGCGACGTCGCGGTCGAGGCGGCGATGGAACCGTTCCCGCAGGCGAACGTGCAGACGAACGCGGAGTTCCGGAAGTCGCAGGAAGCGCAGATCAACCAACTGCTGATCATCATCTCGATGCTGCTGTTCTTCGCGATCGCGATCGCCGTGCTCGGTATCTCGATCACGCTCGCCCTCGGTGTGTTCGAGCGGACACGCGAGATCGGCCTGCTGCGCGCCGTCGGCATGAGCCGCCGCCAGACACGCCGCTCCGTGCGATGGGAAGCGGTGATCGTGTCGCTGTTCGGTGCCGTGGTCGGCGTCGTGCTGGGCACGTTCCTCGGCATCGTCCTGTCGCTGGCCGTGCCCGACGACGTGATCTCCGAACTCGCCTTCAGCCCGATCATCGTCGTGCTGATCCTGATCGGCGCGGTGCTCGCCGGGTTGATCGCGGCGGTGTACCCGTCGCTGAAGGCGAGCAACATGGACGTTCTCCAAGCGATCGCGACCGAGTAGGAGCCCGACATGGCCCTCGACATCGACCACCTCGACGACGACGTCCTGCGGTTCCTCGCCGAGCGTCATCTCGCCACGCTGACGACGCTGCGCCCGGACGGCTCACCGCACGTCGTCGCCGTCGGGTTCAGCTACGACGTCGAAGCGCGCATCGCGCGCGTGATCACGTGGGCCGGCTCACAGAAGGCGGTCAATGCGGGCCGGATGGAGGCCGCGGGGCAACGTGCCGCGGTCTGCCAGGTCGACGGCGGGCGATGGCTCAGCCTCGAGGGCCCCGTACGGCTCGTCACCGACCCGCAGCTCGTCACACCGGGCATCGACGGCTACGCCGCGCGGTATCGACAGCCGAAAGAGCGTGCGGACCGCGTCGTCATCGAGATCGACGTCGACAGAATCCTGGGACGCGGCTAACCGACGTCGCGGTTCCAGGGCAGCCCGGCGAGATAGGCCTGGGCGGCGGGGTGCGGATCCATCGGGTTCTCCGTGGTTCCCTCGCAGCGCGGCGCGAGGTGGTCCTGGCAGCCCGGGCACCAGTAGAGGACGCGGCGGTGCGGGCCGATCGGCCGACACTCGACGGTTTCGCCGCAACGCTGACAGCGCTGACCGTTGCGCCCGTACACCGCGTGGCCGGCCTTGTGGTCGTGCCGCGTGATGCGGCGCTCGTGGTGCATGTTCGCACGCACCATCGTGGCGGCCGTGTTGACGATGCTGATCGCGTCGCGTTCGGTCAGCGAGTCGGCGCGGGCGAACGGGCTGAGGCCGCGTGCCCACAGCACCTCGCAGCGCACGACGTTGCCGACGCCGCACATCACCCGCTGGTCGAGCATGACGTCCGCCAGGCGGGCCGCTCCGTCGGGGTACGACAGGAGCAGGTTGACGACGAGGCCGAGGTCGGTGTCCGCCGAGCTCAGGTTCGGCCCGATGCGCCCCATGCCCGGGTGCCGCCGGGCGTCGGGAATCCGGTATGTCTCGGAGAGCGCGGCGTTGAAGCAGACTGCGACCCAGTCGGCGACTTCGATCGCGACGCGCATCTGGTCGTTCGGCTTGCGCCATGTCTCGCCGCGACGGTACACGTGCCATGACCCTGACCACCGCAGATACGTGTGCAGTACGAGGTTGTCGTCCCAGACCAGTTCGATGTGCCGGCCGTGGCTCTCCACCCGCTCGAGCGTCCGCCCGGCCTGCGGCGGGGGGCCGACGAGGCAGGTCGCGTCGAAACGGACCATCTGCTTGCCGGCGAGCGCGGTTCGCAGCGCACTCGCAGCCCGGTGAGTCGTGTCGCCGTCCGGCATCTGGCGCTCAGCGTACGCGACCGGTACGAGCGGTCGAGGTATCCCCGGTCATGGCAGCTTGCCGACATGCGCCAGGGCCAACCTGATCAGCCGATCGTGACCGCTCGTCATCTCCAGCACGACGTCGTCGCTGACGGCCTCCTCGGGGGTGAACCACGTCAGGTCCAGCGCCTCCTGCGTCGGCTCGCATTCGCCGTCGACCGGCACGACGTAGGCCAGGCTGACGGCGTGGTGGCGGGGATCGTAGAAGCCGGAGATCTCTGGGTCCGGGAAGTACTCCGCGATCGTGAACGGGGTCGGGTTCGCCGGCACCCGCGGCAGCGCGAGCGGGCCGAGATCCTTCTCGCAGTGGCGCATCAGGGCCTCGCGGACCCGCTCGCCGAAGAGCACGCGGCCGCTCACGACCATCCGGCTGATCGAGCGATCTGCGCCCTGCCGGAGCAGCATCCCGACCTCTTCGACATTGCCGAGGCCATCGACCCGGACGGGCACCGCATCGACGTAGACGAGCGGCATGTTCGCCCGGAAGATCTCGAGTTGGTCGGACGACAGCCAGCCCGCCGCGGTCTGGGTGTCGGAAGGGCTGTCGATGTCGGTCACGACCGTCCATGATCCCACGCGCAGGTCGACCGGCCGAGGATCTCGGACCGGAATCTGCCCCGAGACGCGAACGCCTGCCGGTCCTACCGCGGTGTGGTGCCCCGCTCGCCGGCGTCCCAGAACAAACCCGTCATCATCGCGAGGCCCTCGCGGACGATCGGCGCCAGCAGATGCTCGTTCGGCGCATGCTGCGAGCACGACGCGTACGAGTGCGGCACCCAGACCGTCGGGACGCCGATCACGTGCGCGAAGATGTCGTTCGGGAGCGAACCGCCGAGGTTCGGGACGACCATCGCCGGCCGGTCGAGCGTGCGTTCCACCGACGCCGCCGCCCACTCGACCCACGGATGGTCGGGCAGCAACCGCGTCGCGTGCATGACGAAGTCGTCCTCGGTCTGGGCGACGTCGACGTCGGCGAAGTCGTTCCGGTCGAGATGCTGCCGGATCGCCGGGATGAACGTGTCCGGATCACGATCGACCGTGAAGCGGATCTGACACCACGCCTTGGCGCGCGGTGGAATCGCATTGACGACCTTGTCCGGGTTGCCCGTCTTGAACGCGAGCACCTCGAACGTGTTCCAGCCGAAGACCCGCTCGACCGGTGTCAGCCCCGGTTCACCCCAGCCCGGCTCGATGTCCGGCCCGTCTTCGCCGCCGTCGACACGGCATCCTGCCAGTGCATCGCGGACCGTCGGGAGCAGGCGCTCCGGTTTGAGTGCGGGGATCCGGATCTCGCCCTTCGGCCCCACGATCGACGCGAGCGCGTGCACCAGCCGGATGCCGGCGTTGGAGATCAGGCCACCCCAGTTGCCGGAATGATGGCCGCCGGCGCGGAGGTCGACCGACAGCTCGAAGTTGATGGCCCCCCGGGTGCCGAGGAAGATCGTCGGCTCATCGGGAACGAGGCGTGGCCCGTCGGAGCCGATGAGCACGTCGGCGCGAAGTCGCTCCCGCTGCTGCTCGCCGAACTCGCGCAGGCCGGGCGAGCCGATCTCCTCGGACATGTCGAACAGGATCTTCGAGTTGAAGCCGAGCGCACCGCGGACCCGGAGCACCGACGCGAGCGCGGCGAGGTTGATGCTGTGCTGGCCCTTGTTGTCGGCCGTCCCGCGCCCGTAGATGCGGTCGCCCTCCCGGGTCATTGTCCAGGGGTCGAGGCCGTCGCGCCACTCCGACTCCAGCCCGCGCACGACATCGCCGTGGCCGTAGGTGAGCACCGTCGGCAGGTCGTCGCCCTCGTGGCGCTCCGCGACCAGCAGCGGCCCGCCGCCGGCGACGGGATTCTCGAAGATCTCGCACCCGTAGCCCATGTCGGCGAGGGTCGGCCCGATCTCCTCGCGGAGATAGCGGTAGAGGGCAGGTCGGTGCTGCTGCTCCTGCGCCGTCGATGGGATGGCGACACGACGCGCCAGGTCTTCGAGGAACGACCCGTCGTCGAACCTCCCGGTCGCGTCGGCGATCGCTGCTGCACGGCTCATCGGCACCCCCTCGGTGACCGGCGAGCGTAGTGGCCAGCCGGTGCCGGCATCGCCCGCGGCTCGGTGACCGCCTGCCAGCATGGCGGCGTGCACGAGGATCGTGTCCGTTGGGACGAACGCCACACCGGTCGTCCGCTCGCGCACCCGACCGCGCCCGAGGTCCTCGAGGAGGCACCCTCGCTGCTCGACGTCCTCCCGAGCGGCGGGCGCGCCGTCGACCTGGCGTGCGGCACCGGGGCCCAGTCGTTGTGGCTCGCGCAGCGGGGGTTCGACGTCGTCGCGCTCGACGTGTCACCGGTCGCGATCGGCATGCTCGGCGAGGCAGCCGAAGTGCACCACCTGACGGAACGCATCGATGCCCGCGTCTTCGACGCCGCCGACGGGATGCCATCCGACGTCACCGGGTCGGCGGTGATCGTCTGCCAGCGCTTCCGCGACGTCGACCTCTACGAGCCGCTCGTGCGGCACCTCCGCGTCGGCGGAATCCTGCTGCTCAGCGTGCTGTCGGCCGCCGACCCGGACGGCCCACCCGGCCGGTTCCACGCGCCACCCGGCGAGCTGCTGCACGCGTTCGGCGACGAGGAGATCCTGCACCACTCCGAACGCGCCGGGCTGGCGTCGATCGCCGTGCGCCGAACGAGCTGAACCGAACGAATCGACTAGCTGATGTGGCCGAGGATCACGTCGCGCAGCGGCTCCGGGCCGATCGGGCCGGCAGTGGTCGTGTCCAGGAATCCGGTCAGGACGGCGACGAATCGATCCGGGTCCTCGACGTGCGGGAAGTGGCCGAGGCCTTCAATGATCTCGAGGCGGCTCGACTCGATCAACTCGTGCGCCCGCTGCCCGTGCTCGACGGGGATGATCGCGTCGCGGTCGCCCCACACGATCAGCGTCGGCACACGCGCCGCGAGATAGAGGCGGTCCCGCGCGTCGACCGTCTGCCCACCCGGCTCGATGACGCCGCGCATCGTGCGCACGAACGCGGTGCGGTTCGACGCACCGGCCAGCGAGCTGTACGCCCGCCACATCTCCCCGAGCTTCTGCGAGCGCAGGCCGCGTCGCCCGAAGAACCGCCCGACCGACGTGCCGGCCTCGACCATCGGCTTCGGGAAGCCGAACGGCATCACGTACTCGAACCCGGGAAGCGAGAGCATCCGCAACAGCCAGCTCACCTCCCTGCCGAGCCCGCCGCTGCCGACGAGCACGAGCCGGTCGACGACGTGCGGGTGCTGGTAGGCGAGCTGCATCGCGACGCCGCCGCCGAAGGAGTGGCCGACGATCGTCACGCTCGACACGTCGAGCACGGCGAGGAAGTCGCGCAGCCCGCTCGCGAACGCACCGAGCGAATAGTCGCCCATCGGCTTCGCCGACTCGCCGTGACCGAGCAGGTCGGGCGCGATGACGTCGTGCGTCGTGCCCAGCGTGTGGATCACCGCGTCCCACGTCTTCGAACTCCCGGCGAGGCCGTGCAACAGCAGCACAGCCTCCGCATTGCCCTCGCCGACTCGCCGGTAGCCGACGGCGTGGCCGTGGATCGACACGTGACGGAGAGGTGACCGCTTCACGCGGTCAGTATCGCTGGCCGGGCCGGCACTTCCGCAGTCGGCCGCGTCCCTCGCACCCGCAGGGACCGGTTCCGCCGTGCCTGGCAGCCGGTCCGCGCAGGTACTCTGCCGCGATGGCCCGACCGCTGATCGTCGTCACCGGCTGGATCCCGCAGGCCGGCATGGACGTGCTCGCGACCGCCGGCGACGTCGTCGTGTCCCCCGCCGACGACCCGCAGCGGGCCGACCGGCTGAGCGCCGCGGCCGCGATCGTGACGCTGCTGACCGACCGCGTCGACCACGCGCTGCTCGACGCGGCACCGAGCCTGCAGATCGTCGCGAACGTCGCCGTCGGCCACGACAACATCGACATCGCCGCGTGTCACGCCCGCGGGGTCCACGTCACGAACACGCCCGGCGTGCTGACCGACGCGACCGCCGACCTCGCGATGGGGCTGATCCTGATGTCGACGAGGCGGCTGGGTGAGGGCGAGCGGCTCGTGCGGTCGGGCGAACCGTGGGCGTGGAGCATGTCGATGATGCTCGGTACCGGTGTCCAGGGTCGACGCCTCGGGATCATCGGCATGGGCGGCATCGGCACGGCGCTGGCGCGCCGCGCCCGCGCGTTCGGGTTGAGCGTCGTCTATCACAATCGGCGGCGCGTCGACCGCGCCGTCGAGGACGAACTGGCCGCAGAGCTGCTCGACCTCGACGACCTGCTCGCGACGAGTGACATCGTGTCGCTGCACTGTCCGCACACCGACGCGACGCACCACCTGATCGACCGATCCGCGCTCGAGACGATGAAGCGGTCCGCCCATCTCGTCAACACCGCTCGCGGCCCGATCGTCGACGAGGCGGCACTCGTCGCGGCGCTCGCCGGCGGAACGATCGCGGGCGCGGCACTCGACGTGTTCGAGCACGAACCCGACGTGCATCCGGCACTGCGGAGCTCCGACCGGGTGGTGCTCCTGCCGCATCTCGGCTCGGCGACGGTCGAGACGCGCGATGCGATGGCGACGACCGCGGCGCGCAACGTCGTCGCCGTACTCGACGGGGGCGCCCCGCTCACGCCGGTGCTGCCGCCGAAGGGTGACGTGGGGGTGTCGTGATCGAGCGGGCATGATTGACCCGTGATCATGAGTGGACCCGTCGCAGCGCGCCTCTACGACGACCATGTCGACGCGATCTACGGCTACGTCGCCCGCCGTCTCGGCCCCGAACTCGCCGTCGAGGTCGTCGCCGAAGTGTTCGAACAGGCGCTGCGCACACACGAACGGCGCTCGGCCAAGGCGACCGATCGTGGGTGGCTGCTCGCACTGGCGACCGCGCTCCTCCGGCGCCACGGCGCCACCGAGTGCCGACGGCTCGAGAATTGGGCGGCGGAACACGGCACCGCGAGCAGTACCCCTCGCGATCCGCTGCTGCCCGCCGGCGATGCGGGCGACACGGAGATCGCCGTCGCGATGCGCGCCGCCGCCGAGCTCGATCCGGTCGACCGCGATCTGCTGTTCCTCGCAGCGTGGGAGCACTGCTCGACGAGTGAGGCCGCCGAAGCGACCGGCCTCACGCCCGCCGCGGTGCGGACGCGGATGAACGCGATCCGCAAGGAGTTGAAGCGGCTCGCCGTCGCCGGGCGGCACCGGGACGCCGGGTACGACGCGTGAACCCGTACCAGGCGATCGAAGCTGCCCGCCCAGCGGTCCCGCCGATGCCGCCGATCGCTCGGCGGCACCTCCGCGAACACCTCTTCGACATCGCGACGCGTTCGCACACGTCGCTCGGCGACCCGCACGTCAATGCTCCGAACACCGCCCGTGCGAATGCGGCTCGCCTCGCCGCGCTCGCGCTCCTCGGCGTGATCGGCGTCGGCGGCCTCGCCTACTCGGCGACACGCGGCACGGGAGCGAACGACGCGACGCCGATCCCGGACACGACCGTCTCCCCGACCGTGGGCCCGACGACCGTGCCGGTCACGGTGCTCCAACCACCACCGCCGACCGCCGCGCCGACCACGACGACCGAGCCGGTCCCCGGCAGCGCCGACACGCCGCTGCTGCTGCCGGAACAACGTCGCCCGCTCGACGAGCTCACCGTCGTGCGCAGGGCACTCGGCGGGTCGTCGCTGCTGTTGCGGGCGCCGGACCTGTCGACGATCGCGCTCCGAGAGCGTGACGGTGTCGCGCCGCCGCCCCCCTCCCCACCCTCGACCGACGCGGCGGGCGAGCCCCTCCCGACGATCCCACCACGAATCGTCGGCACGATGGAGGTGGTCCAGGGCGATGCCGGGATGTACGACGTCGCTGTGCCCTGCGGATCGCTCGAGATCCGCGAGCGACCCGACGTCGAGCCGTTCCGTCCGGAGCTCGTCCAGTTGCTCAGCGCGATGTCGCTCGACGGCGGCGCGATCAACATTCCGCTCCCGGAGGGATGGGGCGTCATCGGCGCAGGGCCGAGCACGGACGAGTTCACGTTCGGACTCCCGATCGAGATCGGCGGCAACGACGTCACCGTACGGCTCGCGCAGTTCCCCGACGGCAATCTCGCGGTCGCCGGATTCGGTTCCGGCCAGTATTCGCCCACGACGTTCCTCGGTCAGCCGGCGTGGATCAGCCGTGATCTCGACGAACCGGACCACCTGGAGGTCATCGGCATGGTCGGCACGACCGCCTACCGCGTCGGTGCCGACGGGATCGCGACGACCGAACTCGAAGCGGTGATGGAGTCGCTCGTGCCGGGTGACATCGACGAGTGGATCACGAGGTTCGGCGCGATCCCACCGGCGACCGACCCCGACATCCGGCTGTGTGCGCAGCAGCCGGAGTTCGCGGTGACCGCCGTCTGACGCGTGCCCGCAAGCGGATCAGCGCGAGAGCGGGAGCTGGCGGCGGCGCGACGCTGTGGTGAGCAGCACGAAGCCGACGATCATCGACATCGAGCCGAACGTCAGCATCGTGCGCAGATGCTGCGAGCCCGTCTCCGGGAGGTCGGTGTCGAGGTCCGGCGTCGAAGCGACTTCCGTCGTCTCGTCAGGGTCGCCACAGACCCCGGTCACCGGCGCGTTGTTCGTGTCGCCGCTGTACGTCGCCACCCAGCGGTACGTGCCCGCGACCGTCGGAGTGAACGCCGCGGAGCTGACCGGCCCACCTGCGACGGGATACGGCACGCCGAGCGACTCGAAGATCGGGGTCCCCGAGCACGCCGTGTCGTTCGGCCCGTAGAGGCGGAAATCGATCGTCGCGCCGCCGATCGGGTCGACGGTTCCGGTCACGGTGGCGATGTCGGTCAGCGTCGTCGGGTCGCCCAGGAACATGTCGGGAGAGGCGGTCGTGACGAGCGACGGCGTCGCACGCTCGACGACGGTCATCTCCGTCGGCTCGCCGCACGTCCCGCTCGCCGGCTCGTTGTTGACGTCACCGCTGTACTCGGCGACCCAGCGATACGTGCCGGGCGCGGTCGGGGTGAATGTCGCCGACGAGACCGGCCCACCCGCCACCGGGTAATCGACTCCGAGCGACTCGAACACCGGTGCCGACGAACACGTCGCGTCATCGGGGCCGTACAGCCGGAAGTCGACCGTGGCGCCCGCCTGGGGGTTGACGAGACCGGTCACGGTCGCCGTGTCGGTGAGGTCGCCGCCGCCGAAGGGCAGGTCCGCCGACGCGACCGTGTTGATCGCCGGCTGCGCGCGGTCGACGTCGATGGTCTCGGTCGGATCACCGCACGTACCGGTCACCGGGTCGTTGTTGCTGTCACCGCTGTACGACGCGACCCAGCGGTGGGTTCCCGCGTCGACGGGCGAGTACGGCGCGGACTCGACCGAGGGCGCCGAGTACACCACGTTCAGATCCTCGAACACCGGCACGCCGGCGCACAACGGATCGTCGGGGCCGTACAGCGCGAACGACACCGTGCCGGTCCCGTCCGGGAGGACGAGCCCGCTGACGACCGCCGTGTCCGTCAGCTCCCCGCCGAGTGGGCCGCCCGGCGAGGCGATCGTGTTCAGCAGCGGCATCGCGCGGTTCACGGTGATCGGGAACGACTGGCCGCGAGCGGACGCCGAGTTCACGGTGCCGACGACCGATTGCGTGTGGTCGGTGATCGCGATCGTCTGGACGCCGGCGAGGTTCGCGTCGGCGTCGACGGTCGGCAACTTCACCACGGTGTACTGGAACTCGATGACGCAACGCGCGCCTCTGCCGGGCAACGAGACCTGGCCGAGGGCCTGCGGCGTGAACAGGTAGCGCCCGAGGGCGTCACCCATCGCGGTGACGTCGAAGAGCATCCCGGTGCACGTGCCGTCGATGCCGGTCGCCGACGGCAGCAGGCTGAGGACGTCCGGGTCGGGTTGCGAACACACCGAGAACATGCCGGTTGCACCGCACGCCGGCGTGTAGGTGATGCCCTCGGTCGTCGGTGCACAGTTGGTGCCGGGCGGATTGATCTCGTTGCAGACGATGTTCGTCGCCGTCTCGAAGTCGAACGGTTCACCCGGAAGGTTCTCGTTGCGGTTCTCGATCACGATCTGTGCCGAGCCGGTGTCGCCGACGACGAGCGGCGACATGATCGACGGGATCGCGCTGGCCCCCGCACCGGCATGGGCCGATCCGGGAGCGACGGCGAGAACCGACAGGACGGCGACGCCGGCAGCGGTGATCAGCTTGAGGGCGTTGAGTTTCGGCAGGTTGGGCATGGTTGGATTCCTCTGCGGTGCGACACGGCGCGAGCGCGGCGGCACCCGTCCGCAGGGCAACTTAACCGCGCCCGCCGCGAACTTCTGGCATCGTGCTCGACAGGACCTGTGCGTTCACACGAGCAGATAGTCGCTGATCTGCGCGTCGTCGGCGCCGAGATCGCGGAAGTTGTCGTCGTTGCGGGCGCGCATGTAGTTGCGCCACTCGAACGGCGCGTACTTCGGATACGGGTCCGCCAGCTCCGGAATCGGCTGGACGACCGCGTCGTAGGGCGGGTTGAGGAAGTACGGGATGCTGATCCGGTCGGCGGCGGTCATCGGGACGACCCGGTGCACGGCGGCGCGGTAGGCGTCGTTCGTCCACACCTGCATCACGTCGGCCAGGTTGACGACGATCGTGCCGGGCGACGGCGCGATGTCGACCCAGGTGCCGTCCGCGCTCCGGGCCTGCAGCCCGCCGGTGTCGTCCTGGAGCAACAGGGTGAGGACCCCCGGGTCGGTGTGGTACCCGAGCGCCGTCTCGCCCAGCTCGCGCAATCCGCCGCGTTCGTCGGCGGGGACCGGGTCTCCGACCGGGTAGTGGTTCAGCCGGACCGCGCTCGTCGTGCGGTCGCCGCAGTACGCGGCACCGACGGCGGGTTCGAGGCCGAGCGCGTCGTGCACGAGCGATGTCGTCCGCAGCGCAAGGGTGCTGAAGGCGTCGTAGAACTCGACCATCGCGTCACGGAACCCGCGGGGCGCGACGGGCCAGCGGTTGCCGGCATCGGCTCGCGGCGACGACGGGTCGGTGAAGTCGAACACCTCCTTGTGGTCGCGGCGCCGCTTCGTCAGCTCGCGGTCGAAGTACCCGAGTGAGTTGTCCTCGTCGCGCATGATCGCGGTCTTGTTGGCGCGATCGGTCGAGAAGAAGGCGCGCGCGTGCCGCCACGCCGAGTCGATGATCGGGTCGAGGCCGTGACCGGACAGCAGGAAGAACCCGTGGTCGCGGCACGCCCGATCGACCGCACCCAACATCGCCGCGTCCGGTGCCGAGATGTCGATCGTCGGCACGATGGGGGTCCGGTTCATCGCAACAGTCTCGCGCGCCATCGGACGGTCACCCGGACGGAGCGACGACGATCGAACCGTCGACGATGCCCGCGACCGCTGCTTCGGCGCTCGCCCGAATCGCCGGTTCGAGCGGGTAGCCGTCGTTGAACACCATCTCCAGACCGCCGTCGGCGAACGAGGTGACGAAGGTCTCGCCGCCGAGTCGTCCGGCGATGATCTCGTCGAGCATGCGGTCCAGCAGGAACTCCCAGCGGTACACCTGTGACACGACCACGACGTCGGCGCCGAGGTCCGTCTGGTCCGACTGCGTCCCGAGCCACGGGACGTCCTCCGCCTCGGCGACGGCGATCGCGCCCGGCACGAGCTGGGCGGTGCCGGTCAATACGTCGGCGCCGGCGGCGACCTGGGCGCTCGCGGCCTCAGATGCGAGGCGGGTGTCGCTGAAGGAGTCGATGAAGTCGATCTGGACGCGGGCGGCGGGGTTCTCCGCGGCGACGCCGCTGACGAAGCCCTCGACGTACAGCTCGGCGTCGCCCGCCGGCACGGGTCCGACGACACCGATCACGTTCGACTCGGTGAGCTGTGCCGCCACGACACCGTTGACGTACCCGCCCTCGCCCGCCTCGACCGAGTAGGCGAACACGTTCTCCATGCCGAAGACGTCCGCCGATGTCCCGATCGCGAACGACACGTCCGGGAAGTCGTCGGCGACCGCTCGGAGCTCACTGCCGAACTGCGTCCCGTGCGCGATCACGAGGTCGTACCCGTCCTGCGCATAGTTGCGGATCGCGACCCCCGCCTCGTCCTGCTGGTCCGCGGACACCGCCAGTTCGATGGCGCGTCGACCCGCGACCCGGTTGAGCGAGTCGACCATCGCCTGCGTCCACGCGCCGTCGTCCGCCGCGCTGGGGGCGACGAGGCCGACACGGAGGGTCCCGGTGGGGGCCGTGTCCGCCGCATCGAGGGCGACAGTCCCCGCCGCAGCCGCCTCGGTCGGACGCGACGTCTCGACGGGGGGTTCGTCGTCGCTGCCCGCGCAGCCCGCGACCGCGAGTGCGAGCGTGGCCGTCACTGCGATGACGGCGCGGCCGTGGCGGCGCCTTCCGACGGTCACCCCTGGTCCGCGAGCGCGAGCGGCAGACCCTCGGCCGCGTTGAGCAACGCGATCAGTGTCGGGACGTCCTCGTCGGCACCGCCGGCCGCCGTCGCCGCGACCGCGCCGTGCTCGCCCGCATGCACGAAGAAGCGCTTGCCCTCGGCGAGCTCGAAGCGATCGCGCTCCAGGTACAGGCGAGGCTTGATCATCGCCGGATCCCCGTGCTCGGGGCAGAACGTGAGGCAGTTCCCGCATTCGTTGCACAGTTCGCTGAGCACGAAGTACTGCTGGCGACCGTCGACCTCGGCGAAGCGCTCGTCGTCCTTCGGCGTCGGCACCTTGAAGAACGCGTCGTTCGGGCAGACGGTGACGCAGAAGTTGCACGCCACGCACCCCCACATCTCCAAGTCATGGTCGACCGCGCGCGGGAGCTTGCTGTTGCCCGCCAGCTCGTAGCGCTCGAGGTCGGGCCCGAGCACGTCGGCGAGGTGCGCGGCGGCTCCGTCTCGGTGCCCGGCGCCGACGGCAACCGTGAGGCGCCGCGCCCGCCACCCCGCGAGATCGGTGTCGCCGACTGCTCGAACCGTCTCGGTGAGCGCGTTGAGCATCGGTGCGAGCCGGCCGTACCCGCCCGGCTGCAGCAGATCTGAGCAGATCGTCGCCGGTCGCACGCCCATCGCGATCGTGTCGGCGAGATTCTCCTTCGTCACCCCCGCCGAGAAGCTGACCTGGATGTCACCGCCGTTCTCCTCGTGGCCCGGCAGCATCAGCTGCCCGGGGAGCGCCGCCGCGAGCCGGTCGAGCAAGGCGGTCGCGAGCACGTGCAGCGGGGCACCGGAGAGGTACATCGTGTCGTCCGGCATCCAGTGCTTGTGGTTGTCGACGACCAACGTGTTCGTCAGCTTGATCCCGAAGCGATGGCCCCGCTCGCGGGCGTAGTCGTTCAGCTCTCCGATCAGCGTGATCGCGCGTTCGAACTGCAGGTCGTCGTCGAAGGCCTGTCGCGACAACCGCACGTCGCCGTATCCGAGCGTGCCGTGGATGATCTCGTCGACGCGGTCGAAGCCGAGCAGCGTCGGGTTGAGCTTGACGATCACGTCGAGATCGTGCTCGTCGACGAGGTGCTTCGTGATCGACTCGATCTCGTCGGGTGGACAACCGTGGAACGTCGACAGCGTCACGCTCGTCGAGATCGTCGAGGGGATCTCGATGTCGGCGAACTCGGCGAACGTGCCGGTCGGGTCGGCGCGAATCGCCGGGCGGAGGCGTTCGATCTCGTCGCTCGCGTCGTGCATCGCGCGGATGAATCCGGCGACCTTCTCGGAGCGGATGCCGGCGAGGTCGTACCCGACCGACATGTCGAAGACGTGCGGGCCCGGGTCGCCGCCGACGAACTCGCGCAGCGGCTCCCACTGGCGCAGGATCTCGATGATCATCCACGCCTTGACGTACTCCTCGACGCTCTCGTGGACGAGCAACTCCTGGCTCCACTCGATGTTGTAGCCGATCGTCTGCATGTCGATGCAGGGCCGCTGGATCACGAGGTCGTCGAGGACCTGCACCGTCTTCAGTTCGAACAGCCGGGATCCTCCGAGCCACGCGAGGACGATGTTCTGCGCCATCTGGCTGTGGGGGCCGGCGGCCGGCCCGATCGGCGTCGCCGCCGGCCGCCCGAGGAACTCGAACGACAGGTCGACGTCGTCGCTCGGCTGCCAGAAGCGGGCGGTCGGAAGGTCGAAGATCCGCTTGCGGGTCGCCCATTCGTGGGCGACCCGCCCGAGCAGCGTGCCCAACGACATCGGCGTGAGCGGCGGCGCAGACTCCATGCCCCGGACCTTACAAAATGTAAAAGCAGAGCGTCAATCAGCGACGGAGGACCGCACCGCCATCGCCATCGCCATCGCCCCGGTCAGGCGAGCGCAGCGTGGAGGCGGGCGGCCTGCTCGGCCGCCTTCGCCCTGACCTCGGCAGCATCGACGCGCGTCGCCACACCGTCGCGCAGCGCCGGCTCGCCGTCGATGTCGACGTCGATCGCCCTGATCGTCGGGGTGAACGCCACATGCCACGGTTCGATCGGCGCGTAGGACCACGTCACCCGGTCGTCGTGCGCCTCGGGGAACAGATCCCGACCCCGCTGCATCCACGACCATGCGTGGTCCGGGCCGGCATCGACGTCGTGCTCGCGCTGACGGACGTAGGCCAGCTGGAACTCTGCGAGCATGTCGGCACCGATGCCGTCCGTGCCGAGCGCGACCGGGTTGGCGAATCGCGCCGGGTTCGCGTACCCGACGGCGTTGTTCATGTTCGACCGCGGGTTGTGCACGATCGTGCCGTGCAGCGCGTGGCCGTCGGGCAGGTGCACGCCGTGGATCAGCAGCCAGTCGTCGCGGGTCAGGTCGCGGATCCGATCGGCGGCACCGACGTCGTCGACACCTTCCGCGACGTGGATGTGGACGCCGACGCCGTGCTTCGCCGCCAACTCCGCCGCGGCGGCGAGCGACTCGTCCGTGCAGGTGAACGCGGCGTGGACGCCGACCATGCCGTGCCGGCGAGGGTCACCGCGCTCAGCACACTCGTGGAGGTACCGGTCGTTCTCCGCCAGGCCCCGGGACGCGCCGCCGGCCCCGTGACGGTCGGTGATGCCGTAGCACGTGTTGACCCGAACGCCGACTTCGGCACACGCGTCGGCGATCACGGTCAAGGACCCCTCGATCGCCTTCGGCGACTCATGATGGTCGATGATCGCAGTGCACCCCGCCTCGAGCGCTTCCAGCGCGCCGAGCTTCGCCGACCACGCGAGCATGTCGAGATCGAGGGCGGTGTCGAGCCGCCACCAGATGTTCTCGAGGATCTCCAGGAAACTCGTCGGCTGCTTCGGCGGCGGCGGCATCCCGCGGGCCAACGTCGAGTACAGATGGTGATGCGCGCAGACCAGCCCCGCCGTCACCCCGTTCGTGTCGTTGGCCGGGCCGGGCATCGTCACGTCCACGCGGTGGCGCGCTCGCGGTTGGCGACGTTGTGGATCGGCAGCTCGGTGTGCCACTCCCCCGTCTGAGCGCGAATGGCAGCGGCGACCGCCCCGGCGGTCGGTACGAGGCCGATCTCGCCGACACCCTTGATGCCGTACGGCGAGTCGGGCTGTGGGGACTCGACCAGGATCACCTCGACCGGCGGCATGTCCTTCGGGCGGATGATGTCGAGGCTGCGCAGCGTCGTGTTGACCGGGAAGCCGGACTCGTCGCACGGGAACCCCTCGCTCAGCGCGTACCCGAGGCCCATGTGCACCGCGCCCTCGATCTGGCCCTCGCAGAGCATCGGGTTGACCGCCCGGCCGACGTCGTGCGCGGCGATGACGCGCTCGATCTCGCCGGTCTCGCCATCCATCACGACGACCTGTGCGGCGTAGCCGAACGTCGAGTGGATGATCGGGTTCTCGATGGCCGCGCCCGCCTCCTTCGCTGCGGCGATCTCGCCGAGCGAGTTCGTCCAGTCGACGCGGTACTCGCCCTCGTAGTCGACGCCGACCTTGCAGCCGTCCGCGCGCGCCGCCTCGCACGCCGCTTTCACCGAGCCCGCACCCATCAGTGTGCCGCGACTGCCGGTCGTCTGCCCGGCACCCAGCTCACGGCTCGAGTCGACGAGGACGCGGATCCGCTCGGCGTCGAGGCCGAGTTCCTCGATGACGACCTGCTGCACGACGGTGTGGACGCCCTGTCCCATTTCGGTCCAGCAGTGGCGGACCTCGACCATCCCGTCGTCGCGGAACCGCAGGACCGCCTTGGCGACCTCCTTGAAGCCGTTGCCGAGCCCCGAGTTCTTCAGGCCGAGCCCCATCCCGACCGCGTTGCCGGCCGCGACCGCCGCGTCGTAGGCCGGCCGCACCGCGTCGAGACATGCCCGCGCGCCGAGGCAGCCGTCGTCCAACACCTGGCCGGGCCCCCAGGTGACACCCGGCGTGACGACGTTGCGGCTGCGCATCTCCCATCCGCTGATGCCGACCTGTTCGGCGAGGCGATCGATCACCCCCTCCATCGCGAACTGTGCCTGGTTCGCACCGAAGCCACGGAACGCACCGCACACGGCGTTGTTCGTCCTCGCCGCGATCGCCTCGACGTCCACATTCGGCACGACGTACGGCCCGGTCGCGTGACCGGCGGCGCGTTCCAGCACCTTCATCCCGACGGATGCATACGGGCCGGAATCGCCGATCATCCGGACCCTGACCGCGGTCAGCGCGCCGTCGGCGTCGCAGCCGGCGGCGTACTCCATCCTGATCGGGTGCCGCTTCGGGTGCATCAACAGCGATTCCTCGCGTGACAGCGTGATCTTCACCGGTCGACCCGTGAGCCATGCCGCCAGCGCGGTGTGGGCCTGGTTCGACATGTCCTCCTTGCCACCGAACGCGCCGCCGTTCGACACCAGCTCGGTCGTGATCCGGTCGACCTCGACGCCAAGCATCGCGGCGATGTCGTTGCGGTCGTCCCAGATGCCCTGGCCACCTGAATACACGTGCAACGATGCGGGGACGTCGGCCTGCCCTGGCGCGTCGGCGTCGAGCGGCGCGTGCGTGCCGGCGGCCATGGTCGGCACCGCGAGCGTCGACTCCGGTTCGAGGAACGCGTGCTCGACGCGCTGGGTCTGGAATGTCTCGGTGATCGTGTGCGCCGACGCCGCGAGCGCGGCGTCGACATCACCGCGGGCGTAGGTCGATGTCGACAGCACGTTGCCGTCGAGCTCCCACACCGCCGGCTCGGCCTGGTGGATCACCCGCACGGGGTCGACCATCGGTTCGTGGACGTCGTACTCGACGGCGACGAGTTCAGCCGCGGCTCGGGCGGCCTGCCGCGAGTCGGCGACGACGACGGCGAGGACGTCGCCGAGGTAGGCGGTGCGTCCACCGACCGGGATCATCACCGGCCAGTCCTTGTGGATGATCCCGACGCGGCGTGCCGCGGGGATCGAGTCGGCGCCGAAGACCGCCCGCACACCGGGGAGCGCGAGCGCCGCCGAGGGGTCGATCGACAGCACGTCGGCCCGGGCGTGGTCGGTGAGGCGCAGCGCCCCGTGGAGCATCCCGGTGACGGTCATGTCGTCGATGAAGTCGCGCCGGCCGACCGACAGCTCGCGCCCTTCGTACTTCGTGCCGCTCGCGCCGATGCCGCCGGGCCGCACCGCCACCGGCACATCGCCCTGTGCGAGTGCCTCGACGGCGTCGAGGATCTTGATGTACCCGGTGCACCGGCAGAGGTGCGCTCCGAGATGGCGCGACGCCTGGTCGCGAGTCAGTTCGGCGCCGTTCTTGTCGATCAGCGCCTTCGTGCGCACGACGATGCCCGGCGTGCAGAAGCCGCACTGCAGCGCCCCGCACGCTGCGAACGCCTCGGCCATCCGCTCGACCTCCGCCCCGTCGATGCCCTCCAGCGTGACGATGTCGGCGCCGGCCACCTTGTCCATCGGCGTCTGGCACGAGATCCGCGCCTTGCCGCCCATCAGCACGGTGCAGCACCCGCACTGCCCGGACGGCGAGCAGCCGTCCTTGGCCGACACGATCCCCAGTTCCTCGCGCAGCGCAGCGAGCAGATGGGGATGGTCGTCGCGGGCGGTGACCGCCTCGCCGTTGAGGTTGAACTCGACCATCAGCGTCCTCCTCGTTCGATCATCGCGCGGTCGGCTTGCCAGGGCGAGGGGTTGCTCGGCCTGCGTCACGCATGGTCTGCCGCCGCAGGGTCTGCCTCGACGAGCGCCTGGGGACCCTCGGTCGACGTGATCAGGGTGTACATCTCGGGCCGGCGGTAGCGGTCGAAGTCGAACAGTGTCTTCTTGTAGCGCTCGCACATGTCGAGGTCGCACGCCGCAATGACGAGTTCGTCGTCGATCGTCGTGGCCTGGGCGACGATCTGCCCGGACGGGGCGATGATCGCCGTCTGCGCGAGCGATTCGACCCCCTCCTCGATGCCACCCTTGGCGACGCCGACGACCCAGGTGCCGTTCTGGTAGGCGCCGGCCTGCATCACGAGGTGATTGTGGAATGCCTGGAGCGGGTTCTGCGACGGGTCCGGTGCGTAGTCGAGGGGTGTGTTGTAGCCGATGAGGATCATCTCGACACCCAGCAACCCCATGACGCGATACGTCTCCGGCCACCGACGGTCGTTGCAGATCGCCATCCCGAAGACGCCGCCGAACGCCTCGTGCACGCCGAACCCGTCCGGCGACTCCTCGAAGTACCGCCGCTCGAGGTGCTGGAACCGCCGCCACGGCTCGTGGCTCTCGTGGCCCGGGATGTGGACCTTGCGGTACGACCCGATCGTCTGACCTGCAGCGTCGACGAGGATCGACGTGTTGTAGCGGTGCCCGTCGTCGGTCAGCTCCGCGTAGCCGAGGTGGAACCCGATCCGCAGCCGGCGAGCCTCGTCGAACAGCGGCTGGGTGACCGGGCTCGGCATCTGGCGCTCGTAGTAGCTGTCGAGCTCGGTCGTGTCGCCGGCGATGCCGGACTCGTAGCCCTCGTCGAGGAACCACCGCGGGAAGAACGTCGTGAGGGCCAGTTCCGGGTACACGACGAGATCACAGCCGTGCTCGGCGGCGCGCCGCATCAACGCCAGCAGCCGTTCGACGACGTCTTCGCGGGGCTCGGCGCGGCCGATCGGGCCGAGCTGTGCGGCACCGACGACGATCTCGCGGGTCATCGCGCTGCTCCGTCGAACTCCGTGGTGGTCAGCCGGAGCATCGTCTGCAGAAGCACGTTGGCGCCCGCCGCCAGGTCGGCGGGCTCGGTGTACTCGGTGACGTTGTGGCTGATGCCGTTGACGCTCTTGGTGAAGATCATTCCGGTCGGGCAGATCCGGGCCAGCATCTGGGCGTCGTGGCCGGCGCCCGACGGCAGACGACGGGAGGAGAGACCGAGGTCGCGCGCGCACCCCTCGACGACGGAGATCACCCGCTCGTCGAACTCGACCGGCTCGAAGCGGGCGACCGGGCGCAGCTCGACGTCGACACGTTCCGTCGCGGCCGCGTCGACGACGAAGTCGCGGAACCGCTGCTCTGCAGCTTGCAGGATCTGCTCGTCGGTGTTGCGGAGGTCGACGATCATCGTCGCCGTCGATGCCACGACGTTGACGAGGTTCGGCGTGAGCGTCAGTGATCCGACGGTGCCGACCTGCGTGCCGCCGAATTCGGTGGCGAGGTCGCGGACGAATGACGCGACCCGCGCCGCGACGAGGCCGGGGTCGCGCCGCAGGCGCATCGGCGTCGTGCCCGCGTGGCAGGACTGACCCGTCAACGTGACCTCGGTCCACGAGATCCCCTGCACGCCTTCGACGGCGCCGATCGTGATGTCCTCGTCCTCGAGGACGGGGCCCTGCTCGATGTGCAGTTCGACGAACGCGTGCGGTGCGGCCGCTGGTACCGGGGCCGGGCCGCGATATCCGATCCGCTCGAGTTCCTCGCCGACGACGTCGCCGTCGGCCGACTCGATCAGCAGCGCGTCCTCGACCGGCATCCCGCCGACGTACACGAGGCTGCCGAGCATGTCGGGCTGGAACCGCGCCCCTTCCTCGTCGGTGAAGAAGCCCACGGCGAGCGGGCGGTGCAACTCGATCCCTGCGGCGAGGACGGTCTCGATGACCTCCAGCCCGGCGAGCACCCCGAGATTCCCGTCGTAGCGACCGCCGGTCGCGACCGTGTCGATGTGCGACCCGGTCATGACCGGAGCCCGGCCCGACCGATGCGGCATCGTGCCGACGACGTTGCCGATGCCGTCGATCGAGATGTCGAGGCCGAGGTCGCGCATCCACGTCACGACGAGGTCCCGGCCGACCCGATCCTCGTCGGTCAGCGCCAGCCGCGCGCACCCCGTCGTGCCCTCGATCGCGCCGATCTCGCCGAGTTCGAACAGCCGCTGCACCAGGCGATCGACATCGATGGCCAACGCGAGGTCGGGGGTCGTCACCTGCGTGAGAATAGCAGCGCCGCTTAACAAAACGTCAAGTTGCAGCACTCCACTCCGGGTCGGCCGCGGACCGGTGCCGCGCGACCCGCACGACCGCTGGGCCGGCCGGTCGGTACGCTCTGCGCATGCCGGACGCCCGCCTCGAAATGCTCGTCGAGCCCTTTCGCGAGAACGCGCCCGGCCCCCACGTCACCGCTGTGGTCGATGCTGCGGCCGCCGCCGGCTTCGACGTCGACATGGGGCCGTTCGCGACCACGGTGACCGCGGACCTCGACGCGCTCGTCGACGCCGCCGGCTCGATGCTCCGCGCGGGCTTCGAAGCGGGCGCGACGTCGATCCAGTTCCGCCTCGAACGCGACGACCGCTGAATCAGTCGACACGGGTCAGAACCCGCAGCGACCCGGTCGCGGACGCGAGCCGGAACCGCCCCGATTCGAGCGCCGGCCGGAAGATCTGTTCATACGGCGGTCGGCCACCGTCGGCCGGGTCCGGGAAGACGTCGTGAATCGCGAGCGTGCCCCCGATCGCGACGTGCGGTGTCCACCCCTCGTAGTCGAGGCGCGCCGGCAGTTCCCCGTGGCCGCCGTCGATGAACAGGAAGGCGAGCGGCGTCGTCCAGGTCGCCGCCACCACGTGCGACCGCCCGACGATCGCGACGACCGCGTCTTCGAGGTCGGCGTCGTGGATCACGGCACGGAAGAACGGCAGCGTGTCCATCTTGCCCGTCCGCGCGTCGACGACCGACGTGTCGTGATGTTCCCATCCCGCCTGGTTCTCCTCCGAGCCCCGGTGATGGTCGACGGCGAAGACGACGGTGCCGGCATGCTCGGCGACGTCGCCCAGCCAGACCGTCGAGCGGCCGCAGTACGAGCCGACCTCGAGCAGCGGCGCTCCGGGAACGGTGGCGGCCGCATCGCGCGCCGCAGCCCAGAGCGCGTCGCCCTCGAGTTCCGGCATGAACCCCCTCGTCGCCAACGCGATCGAGCGACGCTCGTCGTCCAGGCCGGCGCGTTCGTCGCTCACCGGTGATGCCTCTCGGGCGCGGTGGTCGGCCCTGCGGTCACGGACAGGACTCTAGATTCGGGCCATCGTGGTGACCGATTCGCGGGAGTCCGTGGCAACATGACGCTGCATGCGCGTCGACCCGCCCCAGCACACTCCGCCCTCCTCGGCAGGCCCGGGAACGCAACCGGCGCTGGATGACCTCGTCGACCTCCTCGACCTCGAGAAGATCGAGGTCAACATCTTTCGCGGCGCCTCGACCGACGAGGACCGCCAACGCGTGTTCGGCGGCCAGGTCGCCGGGCAGGCCCTCGTCGCCGCGGCGCGCACGGTCGACGAGCCGGAACGGCTGGTGCACTCGCTCCATGCGTACTTCCTGCGGCCGGGCGACCCGACGACGCCGATCCTCTACGAGGTCGACCGCATCCGCGACGGGCGCTCGTTCAGCACGCGACGCGTCGTCGCGATTCAGCACGGCCGGGCGATCTTCAACCTGCAGGCCAGCTTCCACAACGAGGAGCCCGGGCCGGACCACCAGTTGCAGATGCCCGCCGACCTCCCCGATGCGACGACGCTGCCCGACTTCAGGACCCGGATGGCGCCGTACGCCGAACAACTGGGCGAGGTGTACGACCGGCCCCGCCCGATCGACGTGCGCTACGTGAACGGCGACCCGCTGAGCCGCAAGGGCAACCCGTCCGAGACGCAGCAGGTGTGGATGCGCGCCAACGGCTCCCTCCCCGACGACCCCGTCCTGCACGCGTGCGTCGTCACGTACGCGAGCGACATGACGCTGCTCGACACGACGGTGCTGCCGTTCGGCCTCGCGTGGGACAGCCCCGGGATGCAGATGGCGAGTCTCGACCATGCGATGTGGTTCCACCGGCCGTTCCGCGCCGATGAATGGCTGCTCTACGACCAGGTGGCGCTGTCGACGTCGTCGTCGCGCGGCCTCGCCGGGGGCGGCATCTTCACCGCCGACGGCAAGCTGGCGATCAGCGTCGTGCAGGAGGGCCTCGCGAGGATCGGGACGCGATGAGCGGTCGTTCGCTCGGCAGGCTCGCGTTCGCCGTGAGTGCCCTCACGGTCGCCGCGTGCGGCTCGGGCGGCCAATCGCTTGACGCCCCCGAGCCGACGCCGCTGACGCTCGGTGACGACGGGGGTACCGGCTCGGACCCGGCTGCGGACGCGACGCCGGCCGGAACGGAAGTGGCGACGTCGCTCGTGCCGCCGGCCGGTGCCGACCTGCCCACCCGCCCGCCGGAGTCGGGTGCCGGAACGACCACGACGGCCTTGCCGACCGGGCCGCTGCCCGTCCCGACGATCCAGCTGTTCGACATCGGCCTGTTCGACACCCCGATCGCCCTCACGACGCATCCGCTCGACGAGCGGCTGTTCGTCATCGAGCAGGGCGGCCGGCTCATCGCGGTCGACGACGTGTCCGCCGAGGTCGTCGCCGACATCACCGCGCTCACCTCCGCTCGAGGTGAGCAGGGCCTCCTCGGCGCCGCGTTCCACCCCGACGAGGACCTCGCCTACCTCCACTACAACGATCGCGCCGGCACCACCGTGATCGACGAATACGCGATCGACCCCGTGTCCGCGGTGTTCGACCCCGCATCGCGGCGGGAGGTGCTGACCGTCGAGCAACCCTTCAGGAATCACAACGGGGGCGAGATCGCGTTCGGACCGGACGGGCACCTCTACATCGGGCTCGGCGACGGCGGGGCGGCCGACGATCCGCAGCGCACGTCACTCGACCTCTCGAACCGCCTGGGCAAACTGCTGCGGATCGACCCCCGACGCGCCGGCGACGAGCCGTTCACCGTGCCCGCCGACAACCCGTTCGTCGACGTGGCCGACGCCGATCCGACGATCTGGTCGTACGGGTTGCGCAACCCGTGGAAGTTCTCGTTCGACCCGGCGACCGGCGATCTGTGGATCGCCGACGTCGGCCAGGGCGACATCGAGGAGATCGACGTCGCGCGCGCCGGCGGTGGGCTCGCCGGTCGAGGCCTGTCGTTCGGATGGAGTGCGTTCGAGGGTGACGTGCGGTTCAACACCGATCAACCGGCCGACGGGCACGTGCCACCGGTGCTGACCTACGACCACTCCGCAGGGGACTGCTCCGTGAGCGGCGGCGCGGTCGCTCGCCGGACGTCGGTCCCCGACCTCAACGGGTGGTTCGTCTATGGCGACTTCTGCTCCGGGCGCATCTGGGGGTACGACACGACGTCCGCCCCCCAGGAGCCGATCGTCGTCGAACTCGCCGAACTACCGAACCTCACGGCCGTCGCGGTCGGGGGCGACGGCGAGCTGTACGCCGTGTCGAACACGGGCATCGTCAGCCGGTTCGTCGCCGGCTGAAAGTCAGCCGACCCGTTCGAACTCGATCGTGCGCGTCGTCGGCTCGGCCGCGACGAGCTTCACGCGGACGTCGTCGCCCGGGTCGACCCGCCGGGCGGTGATGCGGGCGACGACCGCCGGCTCACACACCTGGATCCGGACGCCGCGATCGTCCTCGTCGGTGACGACGGCATCGAACTGCTCCCCGACATGGTCTTCCAGGATGATCGCCTCGGCGAGGTCGATCGCGGCGCGGTCCACCCGGTTGGCCAGACGATCCGCATCGCGCATCACGTCCGGAAGTTCGGAGAACGCTTCCTCGATCTCGGCGGGGACGGCGCGTCCGTTCGCGACCGCCAGCGCGGCCTCGATGACGTACCGGTCGGCAAGCCGGCGCAGCGGCGCGGTCGCGTGGCTGTAGGTCGCTGCGACCGCGGCGTGCCACGGGCGCGTGTCGGGGTCGAACGGCTCGTACGACGCCCCGCCGCTCGCCCGGCGCACCGCGAGCTGAAACGCAGCGGTCTTCGGGTCGTCCCTCGGCAGCGAATGCTCGAACTCCGTGAGCGATTGATCGGCGGGCCACTCCAGCCCGAACGCCCGCGCCGTGTGACGCAGCTGGCCGAGACGGCGTTCGTCGACCCGCGGCATCGTGCGGAACAGGCCGGTGCGCGCCGCGTAGAGCGTGTCGGCGACGGCCATGTTCGTCGCCAGCGACATCGCCGCATTCTGGTTCTCGGCGTCGTTGCGGGGCCGGAAACGAAGAGCGAACCCGCCCTCGGTGCGGACGACCTCCTGCTCCGGGAACTGGATCCGGTCGGCGCCGCGGGCCCGCTCACCAGCTTCGATCCGGCGCGACAACTCGGCGAACGCAGGCGGCAGATCCTGCGACCTGACCGTCGAGTAGGCGAGCTTCGCCCGGTTGCGGATCATCGCCCGTTCGACGCCATCCAGCTGCACGGCGCCGTCGGCGGCGACGCGCACGACGAAGATCACGGCGGGTTTCGGCGCCCCCGGCAGCAGACTCGCGGCATCCTCCGCGAGCCGCGGCGGGTGGAGGCCGGCGCGCCCGTTGGGGAGGTAGATCGTGACGCCCCGCTTCCACGCCTCGCGGTCGATCGGGTCGCCGGGGCGGACGAACCACCCGACGTCCGCGATCGCGTAGTGCAGGAGCACGTCGTCGCCCGCCGTCTCGATCGCGAACGCCTGGTCGAGATCGGTGCTGCTGGCCGGGTCGAGTGTGCGGAAGTCGACATCGGTCCGGTCGACGTGGTCGGAGTGGCGGCCACCGAGCGGCCGGTTCGCCGCCGCTTCGGCGGCGGCGAGTACGTCCGGGGGGAACTCGGACGGGATGTCGAAGTCCGCGTGGAGCTGTGCGAACCCCTCGCGGAAGTCGTCGAGCGTCTCGGCCGGGACCTGCACGCTGCCTTACCGACGTGCTCCCATGAACATCCCCTTGAGCGCCTCGTAGTGCTCGATGACATGGCCGGCACCGAGCACGACCGCCTCGAGCGGCACGTTGGACATGCGAACGGGGACTTCGGTCTCGCGCTCGATCCGCTCCGCGAGTCCTCGCAGGAGCCCGCCGCCGCCGACGAGGTACATGCCCCTGACGAGGAAGTCCTGCGACAGCTCCGGTGGCGCCTTCGACAAGCACCGGATGACCGACGAGACGATGGACGACACGACGTCCTCGATCGCCGATCGCACCTCCTCCGGCGTGAGGATCACCGTCTTCGGCAGACCGGTCATCAGGTCCCGCCCGCGCACCTCGGCCTGGTTCTCGTCGTGGGTCGGGTCGGCGGAACCGATCGCAACCTTGATCTCCTCGGCCGTCCGCTCGCCGATCGCGATGCCGTGTTCGCGACGGACGTAGTTCTGGATCGCCGCGTCGATGTCGAACGATCCGACGCGCACCGCTTCCAGCGCGACGATTCCGCCGAGGCTGATGACGGCCGTCTCCGAGGTGCCGCCGCCGATGTCGATCACCATGTTGCCGACCGGCTCGTCGATCGGCAGATCGGCGCCGATCGCAGCCGCCATCGGCTGTTCGATCAGGTTCGCGTCCGCCGCACCGGCACGCCGGGCCGCGTCGGTCACCGCCCGCCGCTCGACCTCGGTGATCGCGGATGGCACGCAGATCACGACCTTCGGTCGGGTGAAGCGGCTGACGCCGACACGCTGGAGCAGCAGACGGATCATCCGCTCGGTGATCTCGAAGTCGGTGATCGCGCCGCCGCGCAACGGTCGAACGGCGACGATGTAGCCGGGCGTCCGACCGATCATCTGCCACGCTTCGCGGCCGGTCGCGAGAACTTCACCGGTCTGGCGGTTCAGCGCGATGACCGACGGTTCGTTCAGGACGATGCCGCGGCCTTTCATGTACACCAGCGTGTTCGCGGTCCCGAGGTCGATCGCGAGGTCCCGGGCCATCAGGTTGCCCCGGTCGTTCTGGTGTGGTGCGGCGTGATCATCGCGCCGACAGTCTGGCCCAGCGCGACCGCCGCGTCACGAACCCTCGTCATCGTCGTCCGCTGGACGCTCGACGTTCTTCACCTGATCGACAGTGGGGCGGCGCGCCTCGGGTGAGAGCGCATCGATCTGCCGGCGGAACGAATCGACGCCGTCCGCCGAGGTCCGCCCGCGCAGGATCAAGCCGACGATGACGGCGACCACGACGATCGCGACGACGACGACGGCGACGATCACTCGGTCGCTCCGACGGCGCTGGCGTCGCGGACCGGTGTCGCCCCGGTGCCCCAATCGGCGCCATCCGACCAGACCTCGTGCTTCCAGATCGGAGCGGATTCCTTGAGCGCGTCGATCGCGAATCGCGCCGCGTCGAACGCAGCAGGACGGTGCGGTGCCGAGACGACGGCGATCACCGACGATTCACCGAGTGCGATGCGGCCCGTGCGATGGAGGATCCCGACGCGTCCGACGGTCGGCCACCGCCGACGCAGCTCCGCAGCGATTGCCGCGAAGCGCGGCACGACCTGCTCCTCGTACGCCTCGTAGGTCAGGTGTTCGACGCCGGAGCGGCCCTCGGCGTGGTTCCGGATCGTGCCGCTGAACAGCACGACGGCGCCGCACTCGGGCTGCACCGCCCAGCCGTACGCGGCCTGGACCGGCAATTCGTGATCGGTCAGCTCGAACCAGTCATCGCCGTCAACGGGTGCCTCCACGCCCGCATCGTAGTCCTGTCGCCACTTTGGTCGAGCCGCTGCAACACATTTGTCGGAACTTCGTCGCGTGACAGCCACACCTGCAGTTCCACCGGCCCGTTCCGCCGGCCATCCTGCACCGCGACCCACCCGCGATCGGCGCCGTCGCGATCAGCACTACGATCTCTTCGTTGTGGAGCGAGCACCGATCCCACCGCACGAGCGACCGTGGCGGCACCCCTCCGAGCTCGGGCCGAGGCATGCCGAGCCCTCGCCCGGCGGACATCATCGGGCCGTGCTCTTCGCGAGCGGCACGCTGGCCGTCGTGATGGTCGCGGCGCTCGTCGTCTCGATGACCCCGCGGCGCAGCGCAAGCCCGCTCGCCGTGAGCGCGACGACCGCGCCGGCCGGCCCCAGCCCCGACGGGGCCGAGGCCGACGCCGCGTCGCGAATCGCATCGTTCCCGGCGATTCCGAGTGCGATCGCCGCAGTTCCGGTCTCGACGAGGCGCGCCGAGGACGCGGCCGCCGTGCTCCCCGATCTCGACGACGAGGTGCTCGTCGTGACGGACCACGTCGCGTACGCGCTCGCCTGGCGGGAAGTCGCGTGGCTCGACGTCGACGACGCGATCGTGCTGGGCGCGGACGGCGCGATCGTCGCGCGGTTCGAAGACGGCCGCTTCGTCGTCACCGCTGATGCCGTCGTCGGCGCTGCGCTGACCGTCACCGAGGACTGATCGCTTCGAGGCGACAGGTCACCCGTTGCGACGGCGCCACCATCGCCGGCCGAGTACGGCCCCGATGATGCCGGCGGCGATGACGGCTGCCACCCCGACACCGAGTGACAACTCCTGCCGACGCTTCGGCGAGATCATCGTCCACCACGGTGCCTCGGTGCCTTCGACGTAGGCCTGCTCGTTCGTGACCGATGGCCGCCAGCCCTCGGCGACGAGCCGCCCGTTCGACACGACCCATGGTTCCCTGGTGTAGGAGCGCAGGCCGGGCGGGATCGGGCCGCGCTGGAATCGCCACCGCAGCCGCCCGACGACCTCGGACAACCGCTCCGGCAGCGGGATGCGTGGCCGTTCGCCCGACAGTGCGCGGACCCGTTCACCCGCCACCCAGCCGTTCGGCGCCACGTTGTAGACGCCGTCGAGCCGGTTGCCGACTGCCAGCACGACCGCTGCGGCGAGATCGTCGAGGTGCAGGAACTGCGACGGCGGGTCGTCTTCGGCGAACCGCGTCCCGAACCCGGAGACGAGTGCACCGGCGAGGCGCGAGGTGCCGTCGCTCGCCAGCGCGATCACCGGGCGCAGCACGCACGACGCCCGACCGACGCGACTCCGTCGCCACTGGTCGACGAGTTCCTCCGCCGACGCCAGCTGGCGAGCGAAGACGAACTCGTTGTCCGGCCGCAGCACGGTCTCCTCCGTGAGCGGGAACGGGTTGTTCTCGTTGGCGCCGTACACCATCGCGGAGGACACGAACACCACCTGGTCCGCCATCAACTGCTCGGCGAGGTCGAGACTGGCCATCGCGAACTGCGTCGAACTCCGGCGGTGCCTGCCGAGCCGGTCGTAGTCGCTGCTCCCGACGTCGATCACGACGTCGGCGACGTCGAGCCCGAGCCGGTCGGGGTCGGCCGTGCCGTCCGCCTCGACGACGGTCACCCCGAGTGCCGCCAGCCCTGACGCCACACGCGTCTGCAGCGGCCCGGTCAGGCCCGTGACGACGATCGTCATCTCGCTGAGCCGTGCCGTCGTGGCAACCTCGTCGATCAGTTCGGTCACGATCGAGACGCTAGTGGTGCCCACCTCGCTCTCGTCGCCCGCCGGCCCGCGCGCCGCGCCGACCCGCACGGAACCAGCCGTATCATCGGACCCATGGACGATGGCAACGACGAAAGCGTCAACCCGTTCGAAGGGCTGCCGCTGTTCGGCGACCTGTCCCGCGCGCTGTCGGGTCAGGGCCCGATGAACTGGGACGCGGCACGGCAGTTCGCGCTGCTCGCCGCGACCGGCGGCGACATGGCGTCGATGGTCACCGGCGGCGGTACCCCCGTACCGACGGCGAACATCGAGCCCGCCGTCCGCATCAAGTACGCCGAACTCGCGGGTATCGCCCGCCTCCACGTCGCGGACGTGATGCAGATCCCCGTGACCGATGCCGAACCGTCGGTCGTCACACCGGAGCAGTGGGCGCAGCAGACCCTCGAGGCGTACCGGCCGCTGTTCGACGACATGGCGACCTCGCTCGGCCAGACCGACGACCTGCCGGAGGACCTCGCGTCCGATCCGATGGCGCAGATGATGGCCGGGCTGAGCAAGATGATCGCCCCGGCGATGATGGGGATGAGCGTCGGGTCGATGGTCGGCGGCCTCGCCCGCCGGGCGTTCGGCGTGTACGACCTGCCGATCCCCCGAGCGACGCCCGCCCTCGTGCTCGTCGCTCCGACGATCGACCGGTTCGCGCAGGATTGGGAGATCACGCTCGACGAGATGCGGCTCTGGGTGCTCGCGCACGAACTGGCGGGCCACACCCTGCTGTCCGTACCGCACATCGCCGATCACCTGCGCGACCTCGTACAGCGTCACGTCGGCGCCTTCCGTCCGGACGCATCGGCGATCACCGACAAGCTGTCCGGTCTCGAGAGCGAGCAGGCGGACCCGCTCGCGGCGATGCAGGCGGCGTTCGGCGATCCCGAAGTGCTGCTCGGCGCCGTCAGGTCCAGCGAGCAACTCGCGCTCGAACCCGAGATCGACACGGCGGTCGCGATGACGATCGGCGTGATCGACTGGGTCGTCGACGCCGTCGCCGTCAGGATGATCGGTGGCAACGCGCTGCACATCGCCGAGGCGGTGCGTCGGCGCAGGGCAGAAGTGTCACCTGACGACGTGTTCGTCGAGCGATTGCTCGGGATCCGCCTCGGCGCGGAGCAGACCGCCCGGGGCAAGGCGTTCGTCCAGGGCGTCGTCGACCGTGCCGGCGAGAACGGGCTCGCCCCGCTGTTCAGCGACGCCGCCGCGATGCCGACCCCGAACGAGATCGAGGCCCCGGGCCTGTGGCTGGCCCGCGTGAACGACGCCTGATCGCCTGCGCGGCCCGGCGCCGACGGGCCGGCAGCCGTTGCGGGCGGCGGCTCACCGCGCCGACGGAGCCCAGCCCGACGAGCAGGTGGACGAGCGTGCCCGAAGCGGCCACGCCGACGATCACGAAACCCACCGGCCCGGAGACCTGGATCGCCACTGCGACGAACGCTGCGAGGGCCCACGCCAGTTGGAACTGTGTCTCGAACTGGGCGAACGCACGACCCTGGTTGGCCTCGGGCGCGTCGCGCTGGACGATGCTCTCGAAACTCAGGCGGCCGAGCGCGGCCACGAAGTTCAACGACCCGGCGAGCACGACAGCCGCAGCGGGGCCCCCGAGCAGGGCGGTCCCGAGCCCGGCGGCTGCGGCGACGATCAGGGCGGCGATCAGCATCGTCTCCTCCCGGATCCGGTCGCGCAGGCGCGGCGCCACCGCATTGCCGACCATCGCAACCAGCGCCGACACGCCGACGACGGCGCCGAACCACACCGTGCCGGAGTCCTGTGAACGCAGCCAGAACGCGAGGTGGAAGAACGTGAACCCGACGGATGCCCGCAGCATCGTCATCGCGAGCGCACCGTTGAGCACGCTCGGCGTGTGCAACCGCGCGGACTCGTCGCTGTCGGCGGCCTCGGCGGCGACGACCTCCCGGGGCAGCCGGGTCGCGCTCGCAAAGGCGAGCCCGAAGATCAACGCACCGTAGATCAGCGTCGCCGAAGCACCGACCAGTTTGAGCAGGATGCCGGCCGGCACGACGGCGACCGCACCGGTGAGCCCGGCGATGAGGCCGAGCTTCGAGTTCGCCTCGACGTGCTCGGTCTCGGATCGCACCGTCGACGGCACGAGCGCCGACTTCGACACGATGTAGCTCTTCTGCAGCACGAGGTTGGCGAACACGAGCGGGAACAGGGCGAGCGCGTCGATGTACTTCGCCATCAGCACGAGGAGAAACGCACGCACGACACCGATCATCTGGATGACGAACCGCCGGCCACCCGCGATCCGGTCGATCATCGGCCCGATCAGGGGCGCGACGAACAAGAACGGTGCGAAGCTCAGCGCCAGGAAGAGCATCACCCGGGTGCGGGCCGCGCTCAGATCGATGTCGAAGAACAGGGAGTCGGCGAGCGCGACGACCATCGCCGCGTCGCCGCCCATCATCAGGGCGTGGGTGATCGCGAGTCGGCGGAATTTCGACGGCGGCGGCCGATGCGCCGTACTCACGTGCCCCACCGGCCAGATAGTACGTCGGTCTCGGCCGAGCTGTGCCCACCGCCGTGTGGTTGACCGGACGGGGATGCGTTAGGTTGCTCGTTCGATATGGCCGGTCCCGTCGTCGAGCAGAGTTCTCACGGTCGCCGCCTCCCGTTCGAGATTCCCACCCCGGTTCGCGCCGCGCTCGTCGTCGGCTTCATCTACCTCTTCCTCGTCGGCGTGTCGTCGCTCGAGAAGGGCATCAAGATCATGGGCGAGGACACCCAGGAGCGACTGTTCTCGAGCGTGAGCAACCCGATCGCCGGGCTCTGCGTCGGCGTCCTCGGCACCGTCCTCGTCCAGTCGTCCTCCGCGTCGACCTCCGTGATCGTCGGGCTCGTCGCGACGAAGGGCATCAGTGTCGACGATGCGGTGCCGATGATCATGGGTGCCAACATCGGCACGACGGTCACGAACACGCTGGTGTCGCTCGGTCACGTCCGGCAGTCCGCCGAGTTCGCACGAGCGTTCGCCGCGGCCACCGTCCACGACTTCTTCAACGTCATGGCGGTGGCCGTACTCCTGCCGTTGGAGTTGGTCACCGGTGTGGTGTCCGGCATCGCCAAGGGAATCAGCGAAGTCTTGGTCGGCTCGGCCGGCTCGGAGTGGAAGAGCCCGGTCAAGGAGTGGGTCAAGAAACCCGTCGAGTGGATCGTCGATCTGTGGGACGCCGTCGGGCTGAACGGCAACGTCCAGGGCACGATCGTCGTGCTGACCGGCCTCGCGATCGTGCTCGGTGCGTTGACGTTGATCACGAAGAACATGCGACGACTCGTCGCGGACCGCGTCGAGCGATCCGTCAACAACGTGCTCGGCAAGGGCTCCGGCGCCGTTGCGATGCTGCTCGGGTTGGTGATCACGATCGCCGTGCAGTCGTCGAGCATCACGACGTCGATCCTCATCCCGCTCTCGGCAGCTGGCGTCCTGTCGTTGCGCAATGCCTATCCGGTGACGCTGGGCGCGAACGTCGGGACGACGATCACCGCGCTGCTCGCCGCCCTCGCGGCGTCGGTGCCCGAGGCCCTCACGATCGCGCTGACACACACGACGTTCAACATCATGGGGATCCTGTTCCTCTACGTACCGCCATTCGTCCGAGACCTGCCCGTGTTGGGTTCACAGCGGCTCGCTGACATCGCGGTGCGCCAGCGCACCTGGGCGGTCGGCTACGTGATGGGAGTGTTCATCGTGCTCCCGCTGGTCGGCGTGGCGTTGTTGCGATGACCCGAGAAACGAGACAAGAGGAGACAATGAAGTGGTGATGTCATTCTTCCGCAAGGGTCCGACCGGCCTCGAGCACGTCGTGTCGAAGTCGGTCGGCATGCTGGGCGACGCCCGCCATTCGTTCGATCTCGCGACGCTCGCGCTGCTGACCGAGACCCCGCCGGCGTCGGTCGACTCGGACATCCGGGCCACCGATCAGCGGATCAATCACAGTGAGCAGGAGTTGCGCGCCGAGCTGGTCGTCCACGTCGCCGTGCAGGGCACCGCCGACATCGGATCGGTGCTCGGGTTGATCCTGCTGCTGAAGAAGATCGAGCGGATCGGCGACCAGGCCAAGAACGTGCTCGACCTCGCCGAGAGCGGTGTGCGACTCGCGAACGAGGACGACACGCCGGCGATGCTCGAAGAACGCGAGCTGATCTCGACGATGTTCGGCGAGGCTGCCGAACTCCTCGCCGAGCCGGACGCCGAGCAGCTCGAGGACTTCGGCCGCCGCGTCGACCATCTGCTCGCCGAGCATCAGGGGAAGATCGAGGCGTACCTCCACTCCGACCGGCCGGGTCACGAGGTGGTGCCGCGGGCGATCTACTACCGGTACCTCAAGCGCATCGTCGCCAACCTGCTCGGCATCGTCCGGACCGCATCCGACCCACTCCCCACCCTCGACTACCTCGACGACGGCGCCACCGACACCGACGACTGAGACGGCGCGAGACGACGACGTTGACCGAGGTCAACGAGGAAACCCGCGCACCACCTGCGCAGCACGCGCCAAGAGTCGGCTTGCCGGTGAGGCCCGGATGCGGGGAGGGCACGGCGCGAGACGACGACGTTGACCGAGGTCAACGAGGAGTCCTCGCAACGCAGCCATCGCCGCATCCGGCCTCACCGGGTGTATTTGTAGCCGAGACCTCGGATAGTGGTGATCAGGGTCGGGTTCGACGGGTCGGCTTCGAGTTTCGACCGCAGCCGCTTGATGTGCACGTCGAGCGTCTTCGTGTCGCCGACGTAATCGTGCCCCCACACCCGGTCGATCAGGGTCTCGCGCGTCACGACCCGACCGGCGTTCGCGAGGAGCAGGTGCAGCAGGTCGAACTCCTTCAGCGGCAACGTCAGTTCGACGCCGTCGTGCGTGACCCGGTGCGCGTCCGGGTCGAGCCGTACTGTCCCGACGTCGATCGTGGCGGAGTCGAGTTCGGCGGCCGCCGCTGCGTCGGGAGTCCGGCGCATGACCGCATGCATCCGCGCGACGAGTTCGCGCAGCCGATACGGCTTGGTCACGTAGTCGTCGGCGCCCACCTCGAGGCCGACGACCGTGTCGATCTCGGCGCCCTTCGCCGTCACCATGATGATCGGGACCTGGCTCTTCTTGCGGATCTGCCGGCAGACCTCGATGCCCGACAACCGGGGCAACATCACGTCGAGCAGCACGAGGTCGGGTTGGAGTTCCTCGAACCGGGCGAGCGCCTCCACCCCGTCGGTCGCGGTCTCGACGCGGAAGCCCTCACGACCGAGGCCGACCCGCAACGCCTCGACGAAGCTCGACTCATCTTCGACGACGAGGATCAGACCGTCGCTCATCGCTCATCGCCCGGCGCCGAGAGTGCCCGGTCGTTGTCGTCGGCAGCTGTCGGCGCCACGAGGAGTCGCGCCGGGAGGCGGATCACGAACGTCGCACCCTCGCCCTCGGCCGACTGCACTGCGACGTCGCCGCCGTGGTTGCCGGCCACGTGCCGCACGATCGACAGGCCGAGCCCGGTCCCGCCGGTGCCGCGCGCCCGTGCCTTGTCGACGCGGTAGAAGCGTTCGAACACGCGGTCGAGGTCACGCGCCGGGATACCCACACCCTGGTCGGCAACCATCAGCTCGATCCACGGCTCGTCCAGCCGGACACGCACCTGTACCGCGCCGCCGTCGTGGCTGTACTTGACCGCGTTCTCGACGAGGTTGCCAAGCGCGGACTCGAGTTGGCGGCGGTCGCCGCGGACGCGGAGTGCATCACCCGAATCGAGGGCGGCGATCTCGATGTCACGGCCGATCGCGAGCGCTCGTCCTCGCTCGACGGCGAGGTCGACGACCGCCGCCAGGTCGACGAGATCGTCAGACGGCTGCTTCGACTCGATCCTCGACAGTTCGAGCAGGTCGTCGATCGTGCGGATCGCCCGGTGGGCCTCGTCGACGAGGCGCGCCGACAGGCTCGACGCGACGGCGGGATCGCGTTCCTCGGCGACGGTCTCGGCGAGGACCGCGATCGCGCCGACCGGCGTCTTCAGCTCGTGGGAGATGTTCGCCACGAAGTCCTTGCGCATCGCGTCCACCAGGGCTCGTGCGCTGACGTCCTGGATCGTCGCGACAACGCCGCCGCGTGGGAGTGGCTTGGCCTCGATCGCGATGATCTGGCGCGGCGGTCCGTGCAGGACGACCTCCCGGCTCCCGGCGCCGCGGGTGCGCACCTGTTCGACGACCTGGGCGAGATGGTCGCTGACGATCAGCCCCGCGTGCGTTCCGTTCATCATTCGCGCCGCGGCGTTGCTGAACGTGACGTCGCCCGCGCTGCCGAACATCACGACACCGATCTCCAGGCGATCGACCGCGTCGCGGACGCTCGAACCCGTCGCCTCGTCGACGACCGGATCGACGCGGATCGGCGCGACCGCCCGACGGGACAGCGCCGACGCGATCAGTACACCGGCCACGACGCCGGCGACGGTTGCGACCAGGACGGCGAGCAGCATCGACGTCAGTCGTCGGCGCCGAGCTCGGGCACGGCGACGATCTCCGGCGGGTCGTTGTCGCTTTCGGGATACGGGTGCTCGGGCACCCACGCGTCGACGATGTAGCGAACGCGCTCGCCGACGTTGACGGCATGGTCGCCGATCCGTTCGAAGAACCGGGCGACGACCGCCAGCTGCACCGCGACCTGCAGGTCGATGTGGCCGGCGGCGTGACTCTCGAAGATCACCTGGATGAACTGGCGCTGGAGGTCGTCCAGGTACGAGTCCATGTCGTGCAGTGCGGCTGCACGAGGGCCGTCGAGGTTGAGGTACGCCTCGGTGCACTCCTTGAACAGCGCGTGAGCCTGCTCGCCCATCTTGCGGATCACGCCGCGCAGCTCGGCGTCGAGCTCGTGGCCGTAGATCCGGCGGGTCGCTTTGCAGATGTTGACGCACAGGTCGGCAGACCGCTCGACGTCGGCGATGATCTTGATCGCCGAGACGAGCGAGCGGAGGTCCTGGGCGACCGGGGCCTGCAGGGCGATCACGCGGAAACACTGTTCTTCGAGCTCGATCGAGCGGGCGTCGTAGTCGTCGTCGCCGAGGATGACGTACTCGGCGCCCTCCAGGTCGGCGTCGAGCAGGATGTCCGTCGCCCGGGGGACGAGTTCGGTCACGTCGGCACTCATCCGGGCGATCTCGGTGCGGATCTGGTCGAGTTGCTCGTGGAAATTGGCGCGCAGCTCGGCGGACATCAGCCGAACCTCCCGGTGATGTACTGCTCGGTCCGCTCGTCCTCGGGCATCGAGAAGATCTTCTCGGTGCGGTCGAACTCGATCAGACGCCCGGTCCGCCGTTCGCCGTCGGGGTTGACCTCCGTGGTGAAGAACGCGGTGCGATCGCTGACCCGGCCGGCCTGCTGCATGTTGTGCGTCACGATCACGATCGTGTAGGTCTCCTTCATCTCCTGCATCAGGTCCTCGATGCGGGCGGTGGCGATGGGGTCGAGTGCCGAGCACGGCTCGTCCATCAGGATCACGTCCGGTTCGACGGCGACCGCCCTGGCGATGCACAACCGTTGCTGCTGGCCGCCGGACAGACCGAGGCCCGACTCCTTCAGACGGTCCTTCACCTCGTCCCAGAGCGCGGCGCCGCGCAGCGAACGCTCGACGACGTCATCGAGCTCGGCGCGCTTCTTCACGCCCGCGAGCCGCGGGCCGTAGGCGACGTTGTCGTAGATGCTCTTCGGAAACGGGTTCGGCTTCTGGAACACCATCCCGATCCGGCGCCGCACCTCGGTGGCATTGACCTCCGGGTCGTACAGGTCGACGCCGTGGTACGTGATCGAGCCCTCGACGCGGGCGATGTCGATGAAGTCGTTCATCCGGTTGAGGCTGCGCAGCATCGTCGTCTTGCCACAGCCCGACGGCCCGATGAACGCGGTGATCTCGTGCTCACGCACGGACAGTTCGTCGACGGTCACCGCCCGGAAGTCGCCGTAGTAGACGCTGAGGTCTTCGATGTCGAAGACGATGGTCTCATCGGCCGGTTCGTCGTCGATCATCGTGAGGGTCTGGGCCGTCGTGGCGTCGGTCATGCTGGGTCCGTGACTGTGCGTGATGGGGACATGGGCGCGGGCGGGGCTGGTGTCAACGTTACTCATCGATGTGTCGTCTCCTTGCTGCTCAACTTCCGACACGGGACTTCTCGAACCGGTTGCGGAGAAGCACGGCCGACGCGTTGAACACGAGCACGATCACCAGGAGGACGAGCCCCGCGGCCGCCGCGCTCTCGGTGAACGCGAACTCGCTGTTCGGCGGTTTCGGGCGGCCGGTCCACTGGTAGATCAGGATCGGAATGGCGGTGAACTTGCCGGTCAGCGACGTCTCCGGCAGCAGCCCGGTGATGGCCCCGATGATGATCAGCGGGGCGGCCTCGCCGAGCGCGCGGGCGACCGACAGCACGGTGCCGGTCAGGATTCCCGGCGCGGCATACGGGAGGACGTGATCACGGGTGACCTCCCAGCGTGACGCGCCGACGCCGAAGCCGGCGTCACGCAGTGAGCCGGGCACGGCCCGGATCGCCTCCATCGACGTGATCACGACGATCGGCAGCACGAGCAGCGCCATGGTGAGCCCGGCGGCGATGACCGACTGGCCGTTCGTCACCGGCTCGAGCCACTGGGTGAAGAGGATGAACCCGAGGACGCCGTAGATCACCGCCGGGACGCCAGCGAGGTTGCGGATGTTGACCATGATCAGGCGTGTCAGACGGTGCTTGGCGTTGGCGTACTCCTCGAGGTAGATCGCAGCAGCGAGGCCGAGCGGAATCGCCACGAGGACGACGAACACACCGATGAAGATCGATCCGTACAGCCCGGACCAGACACCGATCTTGTCGGGGTCGGACCCGATCGGTGACGTGACGAAGTCGACCCCACGTTCTCCGAGCAGGCTGCTCGACTCGCCGATCACCTGCGCGAGCAGTGCGACGAGGATGAACAACGTGACCAGCGTCGTGAACAGCAACGTTGCGAGCATCGCCATGCCGGCCACGTCGCGGTCCTGCCGCGTGAGGCCGGCACGCACCGAGGCTGCGGCGTGTTCGCCTGCGGTTGCGGGGGTGGTGAACATCATGGCTCCGATCGGCTCCTCAGTACTGCTGCCGGATGCGGTTGACGAAGCGGTCACCGATCACGTTGAGCAGCAACGTGATCGTGAACAGGATCAACCCGACGAAGAACAGCACCTGGAACGGCGCGCCGCCCACATCCTGGTCGGTTCCGCCGACGGCGTTGGTCATCGCGGTGGTCATCGTGAGGCCGGGGTTCGTCGGCCAGGCGCCCGAGTACGGGCCGGAGCCGTCGAACCCGCCGGCCATCACGGCGACCATCGTCTCGCCGATCGCCCGGGAGATGGCGATGATGAACGCCGCGACGAGGCCCGAGACGGCCGCCGGCAGCACGATCCGCAGCACCGTGTTGATCTTGCGGGCGCCGATGCCGTAGCTCGCTTCACGCAACGAGTTCGGTACCGATCGGAGCGCGTCCTCGCTGACCGACGCCATGATCGGGATCACGAGGATGCCGATCCCGACGCCCGCGGCGAGCATGTTGCGGTCGTGGGTCGGGTCGAAGATCTTCGACACGAACTCGGGGGCGATGAACCGGACGACGAAGTAGCCGACGATCACCGACGGCACGCCGGCCAGCACCTCGATGACCGGCTTGACCACTTTGCGCACCCTCGCCGGCGCGTACTCGGAGAGGTAGATCGCGGCGCCGAGCCCGAACGGCACGGCGACGACCATCGCCACGCCGCCCATCACGACCGAACCGACCAGGATCGTGCGCAGGTCGAACCGGGACCGGCGTGGGAACCAGCCCAAGTCGGACAGCACCGCGAAGTCCCAGTCGATCTCGTCGAGAAACGTGTAGGCACCCCGGGCGAGCACGAAGAAGATCAGCACGCTGACCACCATCGTGACGACTGCGGCGCCCTGGACCACGACGCGCATCGTCCGTTCCCGGTTGCGTTGCTTCGAACTGCCCTGCAGGTCTGCGACGGTGAGCATCAGGAGATCCGGATCAGCGCCCGGCCCACGCGGCCTGGGTTGCGGCGATGCGATCAGCGGGGAGGCCGACGTACCCGGCGTCGGCGACCGTCGCGAGGCCGGCGTCGCTGAGGTAGAGGTCGACGAACGCGGCGAGTGCCGAGTTCTCCGCCGCGTTGCCGGTGTTGACGTAGATGTACAGGCTGCGGCTGAAGCCGTAGCTCCCGTCTGCGATCGTCTCCGCCGAGGGGGCGGCGCATCCGTCGCCGGCGTCGACCGCGAGCGCCTTCAGCACGTCGCGGTTCGCATCGAAGAAGGAGTATCCGACCCAGCCGAGGCTCGTGTCGCTGCCGGCGATCCCCTCGATGATGAAGTTGTCGTTGGCGCTGGAGCTGTAGTCGGCTCGGGTGAAGATGCTCTCCTCCCCGACGCGTTCCGCGGCGAGGTCCTCGATCGCGAACTCCACGAACGTGTCGTACGTGCCGGACTCCTCGCCGGGGCCGTACACGCCGAGTTCCGCGTCCGGGAACGGGCCGGCGGCGCCGACCTCGGCGCCGAGCGCCGCGGCGTCACTCCAGTTGTTGAACCCCTCGGACTCCGGCCCGAGCAGCGCGTACAGCGTCGGGATGTCGACGCAGTCGACCGCGGAGTTGTTCGGGTTGGTCAACACGGACAGCCCGTCGATCGCCACTTCGAGCTCGACGTACTCGATGCCGTTCGAGGCGCACGTCTCGGCCTCGGTGTCCTTGATCGAGCGCGAGGCGCCGGAGATGTCCGACTCACCTCCACAGAATTTCTTGAACCCGTCGCCGGTGCCGGGGCCCTCGACGACCACGTCCAGATCCCCGCCCGACAGTTCGCCGGCGAGTTCGCCGACGCGGATCGAGATCGGCTCGACCGTCGACGAGCCCGACACGAAGACCGAGCCGCCGGGCAGGCTGCCGTCCCCGGCAGGTGCGTCGCCGTCGGACGAGACGCCGGTCGACGGGGAATCGGCAGTGGGCTCGTCGTCACCGCCGCAAGCGACGGCTGTCAGGGCCAGCCCGATTGCAGCGGCGAGGATGCGGCGGCGGGGGGATGTCACGCTCGGAGCTCCGTTCGTCGGGGGACGTGTTCACGCTGCCCGCCCGGACGTCCGAGGCGAGTGCTGCGCACGTTACGAAGTCAACGTGAATGACCCGGTGGGCCGAGGTGAACAGAACATGAACCGATGCCGGCGAACGGGCGAACTCGTGCCGGCCGGAGCGTCAGCGAGTCGGCAACGACTGCTGCTCGACGGTCCAGCGGTACATCCGATCCTGGGCGTGCGGCTCGAACGCGTCGGTCGGCCCGACCCGTTCCCACGTGTCGTCCGGGCGGAGCTCCCATGCGACGATGTCGTCCGCGAGCTGGAACTCGAGCGCCTGGTCCAGCCAGGCGCGGTGTCGGTCATGGTTGATCGGCACGAGCACCTCGACGCGCCGGTGCAGGTTGCGGGGCATCAGGTCGGCGGAACCGATCAGGTGGACCTCGTCACACATCGCACCGGGCAACCGGCCGTTGATCACGACGTTGCCGTGCTCGAACCGGTAGATCCGGCTGTGCTCGAGATACCGCCCGAGAATGCTGCGGGCGCGGATGTTCTCCGACATGCCCGGCACACCGGCGCGCAGGCAGCAGATACCGCGGACGAGGAGGTCGATCTTCGTGCCCGCCTGGCTGGCGGCGTACAGCGCTTCGACCATCTCCTCGTCGGCGATCGAATTGCACTTGATCGTGATGTGGCCGGCGCGCCCGAACGAGGCCTCGTGTTCGATCAGGTCGAGCAACTGACGCTGCATGTCGCGCGGGGCGACGAGCAGCTCGCGGTAGTCGTTCGTGCGGCTGTAGCCCGTGAGGTGGTTGAACAACTGCGCGGCGTCTGCGCCGATGTCGGGGTGACACGTGATCACGCCGATGTCTTCGTAGATGCGCGCGGTCTTCGAGTTGTAGTTGCCGGTGCCGATGTGGACGTATCTCCGGAGCTCGTCGCTGTCGTCGCGCACGACGAGTACGACCTTGCTGTGGGTCTTCAGCCCGACCATGCCGTAGACGACGTGGACGCCGGCGCGCTCGAGCTGCTTCGCCCACTGCACGTTCGTCGCCTCGTCGAAACGAGCCTTGATCTCGACGAGCACGGCGACCTGCTTGCCGCTGTCGGCGGCCCGCATCAGGCTGCGGATGATCGCGCTGTCGCCGCCGGCGCGGTACAGCGTCATCTTGATCGACTGCACGCGCGGATCGTCGGCGGCTTGGGAGATGAACTCCTCGACGCTGCTCGAGAAGCTCTCGTACGGGTGGTGGACCATCACGGCCCGGTGACGCACGACGTCGAAGATCGGACGATCACCCTCCTCGGCGGCCGCGATCCGGCCCGGCGTGACCGGGGTCCACGTCTCGTCCTTCAGATCGGGTCGATCGAGCGACATCAGCTGGAACAGACAGCTCAGATCGAGCGGTGAGCGGTGGAACGTGACGTCGGCGCGCTCGAGGTCGAGTTCGCGCATCAGGAGGTCGAGGATCTCCTCGCCGATGTCGTGGGCCACCTCCAGCCGGACCGCCTGGTTGAAGCGTCGGCGCCGCAACTCCATCTCGACGGCCGCGAGCAGGTCGTCAGCCTCCTCTTCCTCGACCGTGAGGTCGCCGTTGCGGCTGACACGGAACGCCGCCCACTCCTCGACGATCATCCCCACGAAGAGCTGGTCGAGCTTCGCCGCGATCAGCTGCTCGGCGGGGAGGTACCGCCCGGGCGAGCACTCGACGAGCCGCGGGAAGACGTCGGGGATCTTCAGGCGGGCGAATCGCCGGTCACCGGTTTCGGGGTCGGCGACATTGACCGCGAGCGAGAGCGCGAGGTCGGAGATGTACGGAAACGGATGACCCGGATCGACCGCGAGTGGGGTGAGCACGGGGAAGATCCGTTCTTCGTAGATTCTGCCGAGTTCGACGCGCTCTTCGGCGGTCGTCTCCTCCCACGAGATGACCTCGACGCCCGCGGCGGCGAGTTCCGGCACGAGCTTGTCGACGAATGCGATGTCGAGCCGGTGGATCATCTGCGGCACCCAGTCCGCGATCGCGGCCAGCTGCTGGGCCGGCGTGCGACCGTCCCACGTCGGACGGTCGATCCCGGCGATCAACTGATCCTTCAACGCGGCGACGCGCACCTGGAAGAACTCGTCGAGATTCGTCGAGGTGATCGCGCAGAACTTGGCGCGTTCGAGCAGCGGGATCCCCGGCTCGCTCGCGAGTTCGAGCACGCGCTCGTTGAACGCCAGCCAGCTCAGTTCGCGGTTGAGGAATCTCTCGTCCATCACAGCCCCCGCTGCGCCGCGTGATCCGCCACGAGCCGCGCGACCTCAGGATTCGGCTTCGGCGTGACCGAGATCCCACTCGATCGTGATCAGCTCGCGCTCGGCGTCGCGCACGATGCGCTCCTTGTTGCGCCGGAACTGGGGATCGTCGCGGGGCAGCAGCACGAGTCGGGCGAGCACGCGGGCGCGGAACTCGTCGAGCACCTGCCGTTCGCCCCAGTCGCCGTAGACCTCCCAGTGTGGCGCCACGGGCCCGTGGTACACGATCCGGGCGTGGGCCCGCGGTGCCTGTGTCTCGACTACAGCGTCACTCATGGCGTCGACGCTATCGCCGTCGCGCGCACCGGACGCGGGGCACGGTTGACCGGTGTGCCGGAAAACCGGGTCGAGCCGTGCACCTCCATTACGAACGTGTTACAGTTTGCGATCAACCACGCAACGGGAGGGGTGGTCGACGAACGACGGGGAACGCCGTCGGAAGTCGAAACGAACGAGAAATCGGGAACCAAACGAGCCGCTGGAACGTCAGAATGGCACTGGCCATTCGCGAGAGGACCACACCGCCATGATCAAGCGAACGAAGCGGACCACCACGACGGCCTCGGTCGCCGCTGCCTCGGACACGTCGGCGGACACCGCCACCGGCGCAGACGCCGACGACCGCGCTCGCCGCAACGGCCGCCCGGTCGAGCTGAACACCGCGCCGCCCGATCCCGACTCCGAGACGGCATGGATGGCCGATGGCAACTGCCGCCTGCACCCGCCGGCGACGTTCTTCCCGAGCGACGGCGTCGGCGTCGACCGGGCCCGCAAGATCTGTCGCGGTTGCCCGGTCCTGACGCACTGCCTCGAGTACGCGCTCGATGCGCGCATCGACCACGGCGTCTGGGGTGGGTGCAGCGAGCGCGAGCGGCGCCGCATCCTGAAGCGTCGGCGCGAGGACGCGGCGACCGTCGATGCCGACGCCGTCAGCGCGATCGATCGCTGACGCGCAAACGCCCCGCCCACCACGTCGACGACGTTGGTTGGTGCGGGGCGTCGGGTGTCCCTGCCGCGTCGGCGCTGCCGCCGCCACGGAGATCGATCACTCGGACTCGGTGCTCGCGTCTTCCTTCGGAGCGTCCGCCTCGGCGATCCCGTCCTTGAATTCCTTCTGGGCCTTGCCGAGGTTTCTCGCCAGCTTGGGCAACTGCGACCCGCCGAACAGGACGAGCACCAGTACCAACAGGATGATGCCCTCTGGGCCACCGAGTGTGAATCCGAACATGCTGCCAGGCTACCCCACGGACGCGCCGATGGTGCCCGCGCCACTCAGGCGCCGATGATGCTCCGCGCGACTTGGGCGCGCTGGCGACGGATGCGACGCCGCTCGCGCTCGGACAGGCCACCCCAGATCCCGAACTTCTCACCGTTCTGCAGCGCGAACTCGAGGCAGTCGTGCTGGACCTCACAGCCGCGGCACACTTCCTTGGCTTCGCGTGTCGACGCGCCTCGTTCCGGGAAGAAGAGGTCGGGGTCGACGCCGAGGCAGTTGGCGCGATCGTGCCAGTCCGCCTCCGGTTCGACGGGGGTAGCACTGACGGTGATGCTCGATGTGGTGATGAACTGCATGGGGAGGACCTCCTGCTGGGTCCGGGAGACATGGTCGGCGTTGACCGTGGAGTCGGCGGGTGTGACGGATGTCGGGTGGGCGGCGGATGGGTGACGGGTTGGTGGCGGGATTGGTGACGGGCTGATGGCCTGCTCCCCTCCCTGCTCTGGCGATTCTCAAATGCTTGACATCAGCTCGACATCGTTGTAACTACAACGTCGTCATTCTGCCAGACGTGAACGCGATTTCGCAAGCGCGCAATGAGAATTTCGCGCGATACGCGCGCACCGGGGTGCTCCGCGTCGCGAACGAGCCTCAGCCGGCGCGCCGAGCACTGCGGGCGAGCGCCCGCTTGCCCTCGATGAAGTCGACGAGCACGTAGTCGCCGAGATTCTCCGGCGTCGTGAAGAACGCGCGCCCCCGGTTGATCGAGGTCATCTGTTCGATGAATGCCCGCAACGAACCGTCGGCACCGAGCCCGAACGTGTTGATCCGGATGTCGGCCTTGGTGCAACGGACGACCTCGCGCAGCGTCGCTTCGACCGTCTCGCGTGCCGGCGGATAGTTGAAGAACGGGTGACCGTCGGCGGTGATGTGTGCGGTCGGTTCGCCGTCGGTGATCATGATGATCTGCTTCGTGCCGGACTCGCGAGCGAGCAATTGACGGGCCAAGGTGAAGCCGTGGTGCATGTTCGTGCCGTAGACGAAGTCCCACGAGACCTCCGGCAGTTGTTGTGCGGTCAGCACCCTCGCCGTCTCGGAGAACCCGATGATGCCGAGGTAGTCCCGCGGGAACTGCGTGGAGATCAGGCTGTGCAACGCCATCGCCACCTTCTTCGCGGGCAGGAAGTTGTCGCGCATCGGCATCGACAGCGACAGGTCGAGCATCAACACGGTCGACGAGCGGGTGTGATGCTCCGTGCGCTCGATCTCGAAGTCGTCCGGAGCGAGTTCGACCGGTGTCCCGCCGCCACGACGACGAAGCGCGTTGCGGATCGTGCGGTTGAGATCGAGCTGGAACGGGTCCCCGTATTCGTAGACCTTCGTGTCGTACGTCCGCTCGTGGCCCTGGCCGACGTCGCTCGTCTCGTGCTGACCGAGCTTGTCCTTCGTGAGCTTCGAGAACAGCTCCCGCAACGCGTTCGACCCGATCCGGCGCAGGCCCTTCGGCGTCAGCTCGAGGCGGCCCTCCTTCTGCTCGATCAGGCCGGCCTGCTCGAGCTGCTTGGTCAGCTCGGCCAACCGTTGGAGTGACTTCGCCGCGTCGTCGCCCATCAGCGACCGGACGCGATCCATGTCCGCCTCGGCGAGCGCGGCGGGGCTCGACGCGTTGCGCAGCAGGTTCTCGAGCTGATCGAGGTCGCCGAGCTCCTGCATCGCCTGCATCGCCTGGCCCATGCCGAGCGGGTCCTGGCCCTCGAAGTCGTAGCTGTTGTCCCACTGCATCTGGGGGAACAGCTGCTGGAGGTTGCCCGAGAGCTGTTGCATCTGCCACTGCAGGTCCATGTCGTCCAGCAACTGGTCGGACAGTTGCTGCAACTGGGCGCGCTGCTCCGGCGTCATCGAGTTCAACATCGCCTGCATCGCGGCCATCCGACGCGCCATCTGTTCGAGGAGCTCTTCGACCGATTCCGGGTTCTCGGGGAAGAAGTCCCCGTACTGCTCCATGAACTCCTCGAAGCCGGGGTCCTCGCCGCGCTGGTGCTTCTCCAGCATCTCGTTCAGCGCGGCCATCATGTCCTTCATCCGGGCGAGGTCTTCCGGGCCCATGTTCTGCATCGCGCCCGACATCTGATCGACCATCTGCTGGAGCAGTTGTTCCTTGAGCCGCTCCATCAACTGGTCGAAGCGCCGCTTCGCGTCGGCGGACTCGAAGTTGTAGGCGTCGAGCTCACGGACCTTGCCGGCGAGGTCGTCCGGGAGCAGGTCGAGGCGCAGATTGCGGTCCTCGGCCGCGGCGCTCGCGTTCTGGGCGCGCCGCTCGTCGCCGGAACGCTGCGCGTCTCGCACGGCGTTGTCGATCGCATGGCGCTCCTCGTCGATGATGTCGTCGATCTCGTCGTTGATCTCGTCGTAGACGCCGCCGAGGTCGTGGCGGTCGAGCCGGTCCTGGCGCTCGGCGCGCAGTTTCTCGAGGAGCTCGCGCAGCCCCTGCAACTGATTGCCGTCGCGGTCGCGCATCCCGTCCTGCATCATCCTCCGCAGCGCCGCGTTGACGTCACCGTGGTAGAGCAGCTCGTCGGTCAGCTCGTCGAACGCGACGTCGGCATCGAACTCGAACCCGGTCTGCGTGCCGTCCCACCGCGAGTAGGTGAACTGTGACGCCATGACCCGAACCTAGTTGCCGCGGCGCCCTCCCGTGCTGGCGCGAGGCGATGCCGACGCAACGTGCCGCGGCGGCGCATAGGGTGAGGCGATGCGCGTCCCCCGCACGTTCGTCTTCGTCGACTTGTCCGACTTCACGAACTACACCGCCGCGTTCGGTGACGATGCCGCCGGCCGGATCCTCAGCGCCTTCCGCACGATGGTTCGTGCCGTCGCGTCCGAGCGCGGCGTGCGCATCGCGAAGTGGCTCGGCGACGGCTGCATGGTCGTCGCCGTCGACCAGAACGACGCGATCGGCTTCGTGCTCGACCTCGAGCGTCGCTCCGCCGACGTCTGTGCCCCGCTGACCGTCCGCTCCGGGCTCGCGACAGGACATGCGCTGCTGTTCGAGGGCGACGACTACATCGGCTCGGCGGTCAACATGGCCGCGCGTCTGTGCGACCGCGCCGAAGGCGTCGAAGCGCTGATGCCGACGATGCACATCGAGCGGCTGCCCGAGGGCGTCACCGCGACGTCGATCGGTGAGATCGAGCTGCGCGGGTTCCCGGGACCGATCGACGTCGTCCAACTCAGTGGCGTCCCACTGCCCGCTGACACCGACGCCTCAGACCTCTGGACGCGGACGCCGTTCATCTGAGCCGATGACCTTCGACCGGGGCGTCACGCTCACGACTGCCACGACGCTCGGCCACGCCGACACGTCGAACCTCGGCCCCTCGGCCGGCAACGGGTTCTACAAGCGTTGGCCGGACGACCTCGCGCTGCTGCAGGACCTCGGCGTCACCGACGTGCGCCTCACCCTCGACTGGGCGCGCCTGCAACCGAAACCGGGCGACCTCGACGGTGACTGGTTCGAACGGTTCGGCAACATCATCTCCGCAGCCCGCGCGATCGAGTTGCGGGTCTGGGCAACGCTCTTCGACGGGGCCGTACCGCGCTGGGTCGACAACGAAGGCGGCGTCGGTGACGACGCGACGATCACCAAGTGGTGGCCGCGATGGGTCGAGCGGGTCGCGGACGGGTTCGGCGACGAGCTCGACGGTTGGATCCCGTTCGCGGCGATCGAACCCGCGATGCCCGCGCAGCCGTGGGTGGACACGTGGGCGATCCTCGACGGCGGAGCCGCGCCGGTCGTCGCCTCGGTCAGCGTCGACCACGTCGACACGATCTCGAGGTATCTCGGGTCGACCGACCGCATCGGGCTGACGCTCTCGACCGACATCGCCAAGGACCACGAGCCGTCCGACGAGGAGCTGGCGGCAGTGTGCGACCAGCTCGGCGTGGCGTTGCGGGAGGCGGCCGAGCAGGCGGCGGGCACCCCGCTCGTCGTGAGCGAGTTCTCCCCGCACCACGACGACGCCGAGATCAACGGTCGGCTCGTCGAGCGGTTCGTCGGCGCGGTCGACGCCGCGATCGCCGACGGCGTCGACGTCGGCGTGTGCTTCCTCGACCCCGCGATCGCCGGCCCCGACTCACCGGTCGGCCTGCTGGACAAGGACCGGCTGCCCCAACCCGCCGCTGCGGCATACCTCCCGACCACCGACGACTGAGCGTTACATCTGGTGCCTGGCACCAGATGTCACGACGATGAGGAAATTTTCCGTCCGGCTGCAACAGTTCGGGCCCGTCGGGAGTGAAAGAGGTGTGAATGTCACCATCGACGGCGCGGCCCATCCGTTCGCCGAGACCAGGAGTGCCCGAGTGACCGATTGGGGCTCGACCTCCACCACCTACGCATCGACGTACCGGGCGATGTTGCGCGTGGCGTACACGATCACGGGGAACCGAGCAACCGCCGAGGACGCCGTCCACGACGCGTTCTGCGCGGTCGGCCCCAAGATCGGCACGCTCGACGACCCCGTGCCGTATCTGCGCGTCGCGGTCGTGAACCGCTGCCGGTCGATCCATCGCCATGCCAGCAAGGCGCCACCACCGACACCACCGGACCACGTCGACCTCGATGCCGGTCTCGTCGACTTCTCCGATGCGCTCGCCACGCTGCCGTTCGCGCAGCGCACCGCGATCGTCATGCGCTACCTCTGCGATCTGCCCGACGAGGAGATCGCCACCATCTTGCATTGCCGCCGCTCGACGGTCCGCAGCCACGTTCGGCGCGGCCTGGAACACCTTCGTCAGGAGCTGTCATGAAGAACGCCTCCATCACACCCGAGTTCGAACTCCTCGTCAAGGAGCGCCTCACCGAGCTCGCCGACCACGCCCCGACAACTGTCCGGTCCGTCGTCGACACCTCCGACCTCGCCCTGCGCCCGGTCGAACAGCCCACACCGAAGCGGCGCATCGCCGGCATCGGGGCACTCGTCGTCGCACTCGGCGGCGGATTCGCCCTCACGACGATCGCCGCGACCGGCGGCCACGACGGCGGGGCCTCCACGCCGGAGGCCGCGGTCGAGGCATTCGTCGACGCGCTCGAGGATCGTGACGTGCTCGGCGCGCTCGACCTGCTCGATCCGGCGGAGTCCGACGCACTCGTCGACGTCGTGCGTCGGAGTGCCGACGAGGCGGTGCGCGTCGGGCTGCTGTCCGACGACGCCGACCTCTCGGACGTCGCCGGCGCCTCGCTCGGCGTCGAGGGACTCGTCCTCACGACCGAGCTGATCGCGACCGATCTCGCGGTCGTCCACCTCAGTGAAGGCGTCGTCGACGTCCGTTTCGACATGGCGGCGCTGCCGTTCGGCGACGAGCTGCGATCGCGGACGGCCGAAGGCGGCGTCATCGGTGAACCGACCGATCTCGCCGAGGAGGACCTGAACATCGCAACCGTGCGGCGCAGTGGACGGTGGTACGTCAGCGTCGGCTTCTCGATCGCCGAGGCCGCCCGCCGCGGGGCCGGTGTCGAGTACCCGGTCGAGGCCGCGGCTGCGCCAGAGGGCTTCGGTTCACCCGTCGCCGCCGCGACCGCCTTCTGGGAACGTCTCGCCGGCTTCGACATCCGTGGTGCCGTTGCGATGGCGGCGCCCGGCGAGGGCGACGCCCTGGCGAGGTATGCGTCGCTGTGGCTGCCGTCGGCCGAGCGGGCACTGGCCGATGCGCGGTCGTCCGGCACGAGCGTGACGATCAGCGGACTCGAGTTCGACGTACAGGGTGACGGCGATCACCGTCGGGCGACCCCGACGAGCTTCGTCCTCGCCGGCACGCTGCCGCCCCCGGCGGTCTTCACCGACTACCCGGTGTTCGACCCCGAGGCCCCGGTGCTCGTGCACTCGTTCGGCGACCGCGGCGACGTCGGGTTCATGCTGATCCCGGCCGGCGAGCCCGTTCCCCAGACGCTCGATGTCGCCGACTTCTCGCCGACGTACCCGAGCGAGCTCGACACGTTCCAGGGCATGGTCAACACCGCCGAGCTCCTACCGGACGGCACCGTGCTGCCCTTCTGGGTGGAGACGCCGGTGGCGACCGAGCCTGCGACCGAGCCGACGCCGTTCCGCTACGAACTCGCCGACGGTTGCGTCACGATGACCGGTGCCGCGTTCAGCGACGGTGGATTCGTCGGCGGTCTGACCTACCCGGGCAGCGGCGTGGAACAGGTGGCCGACGGTGTGTGGAGGGCCTGCACCGACGAGACGTCGATCCAGTCGATCGGTGCGCTCAGCGTGATGCTGCTCCGGCCGGCGTTCGGTGGAGCACCGCAGCTGCCGTCGATCGAGGTCGTCGAGGTCGACGGGCTCTGGTACGTGTCGCCGATCCGCACCGTGTTCGCAAGTGTGCTGGACACGTTCGCAGCGGTGCAGGACGGTGAGGTGTTCTCCTTCGACAGCCCGATCGCACCGATGCTGTACGGCATCGACCGCACCGGTCTCGAGCGGGCGCTGGTCGGTCTCGAGCCCGGCCGGGTGCCGCTGGCGTGTGAGCTGATCGTCACCCTGGACGGGTCGGGCGTCGTCGACGGGATCGTCGACGACGTGCCCACCGAGAACCTGCAGGAATGCGTCGAATTCGCCTACTCCGGCTCGGTCGAGTACACCTCCGAAGCCGGATCCGAGGGGCCGGTGCCGGTGATCGTCGACAACGAGCCGGCGGAGACGATCGTCGACGAGTGACCCCCCTGCCGTGCCGAGTCGGGAGTCGTGTCTGACACGACTCCCGACTCGGCGGTAGGTTCCCGGCGTGCGATCACCCTCGTCCTTGTTCGGGTCCGGACGACGGGCGGTCGCGAGGTTCGGGAGGCGGCTGGCCGCGCTCGATGCCGACCGGGCGTCGGATTCGGCGGTGAACGAGCGGTACGTCGAGTCGGCGCCGTCGGCGGCCAACGCGGTCGACCTGTTCGCCGGTCAGTGGAGCACCCGCCTGCCGATCGAGGACACCACCGGGTCGGTCGACTTGATCGGCGACCACCGGCTCGTGTCGTGTGTCGAGGCGCTCGGCGGTGTCGCCGACGCCGATGTGTTGGAGCTCGGCCCGCTCGAAGGGGCCCACTCGATCACACTGCGCGAGCTGGGCGCGAGCCGGGTCGTCGCGATCGAGGCGAACACGAGCGCCTATCTGCGGTGTTTGATCACCAAGGAGGTGACCGGCCTCAGCGGCGTCGAGTTCCGCCTCGGCGACTTCCGCCCGTACCTCGCCGACACCGGGGATCGCTTCGACATGGCTGTGGCGATCGGCGTGTTGTACCACCTCGAGGACCCGGTGCCGGTGCTCGCCGACCTCGCTCGCGTGACCGACCGGATCGTGATCTGGACGCACGTCCACTGCGGCGACGTCGAGGGCGACGTCGAGCAACTGGCCGGCCGCTTCGATCCACCGGTGGAGCGCACGATGGATTCGACGGCGTATCGCCTCCACCGGTTCCGCTACGCCGAGTCACTCGCCTGGGCCGGGTTCTGCGGGGGCACGCGACCGACCGCGGCGTGGATCGAACGCGACGACCTGCTCGCGGTCGTCGACGCGCTCGGCTTCGACGTCGTGCTGCGCGAGGACAACGATCACGAGTACGGCCCCGCGATCACGCTCGCCCTCCGCCGCCGCTGATCCCCCCGCTCTTCCCCCCAGCTTCCGGTGAGAGGTGAGAGGCACAGGTGCACCCAACTCTCACCGGACGAAGCGCTCGACGACTTGCGGTGAGAGTTGGGAGTGACAGGTCCTCTCACCTCTCACCGGAGGCGGGACCGGAGGCGTGAACGCGGGGCCGGGGCGGGGGCGGGGGCCGGGGAGCGGTCAGGTGCGACCGCGGTAGGTCGACGCGCCGGCGTTGGCGTCCTTGTTCAACCGTTTGCTGAGATGCAGCCCTTCGAGCACGAACTCGACCGCTGCGGCGACCGCGGCGGGGGACTCGTCACCGTGGGTCAGCACGGCCACCGGGGCACGCATCGCATCGACGGTCTCGATCACTGCCGCCAACTCGGCGCTGGTCATCGCCTCGCCGGTGTGGGCGACGGCACCCTCCTCGAACGCGTCGACCACCGGCCGGGTCAGCTCGGGGGGAACGACATCCTTGAACACCGTCAGCACCGCACCCTTGATCAGGTTCTCCATGATCGCGCCGTCCCGGCCCTCGTCGATCGACTCGATCTCGATCTTGCCCATCGAACTCGCAGCGAGCGCACCGAGGTCGTCGACGCGGGCGACGACCTCGCGCTCCTGCGCCCGCAACCCGCGGCGTAGGGCGTTCGCAGCCAACGACTCGTAGTTCGTGACGCTCATCCGGACGCTGACGCCGCTGCGCTGGTTGACCTGGTTGCTGGCCCGGGCGAGATGGCTGAACGTCGCGACGACGTCGGCGAGGTCGTCCGGCACGACGACCTTGATCGTGCCGGACTCACCCTGCACGTCGAGCGCCAACGCCTCCTGCTGCATGATGTCGACCTCGGTCTCGACCGCGAGCGGGTAGTGCGTGCGGATCTGGCTGCCGAAGCGGTCCTTCAGCGGGGTGATGATGCGACCCCGGTTCGTGTAGTCCTCCGGGTTGGCGGACGCGAGCAGCATCACGTCGAGCGGCAACCGGATCTTGTAGCCGCGGATCTGGATGTCGCGCTCTTCGAGCACGTTCAACATGCCGACCTGGATGCGTTCTGCGAGGTCCGGCAACTCGTTGATCGCGAAGATCCCGCGGTTCGTGCGCGGGACGAGCCCGTAGTGCAGCGTCAACTCGTCGGAGAGGTAACGCCCCTCGGCGACCTTGATCGGATCGACTTCGCCGATCAGGTCGGCGATCGACGTGTCGGGTGTCGCCAGCTTCTCGCCGTACCGGGTGTCGCGGTGGACCCACGCGATCGGCGTGTCGTCTCCGAGTTCGGCGACGAGGTCGATCGCGTGACGCGACACCGGCTCGTAGGGGTCGTCATTGATCTCGCTGCCGGCGACGATCGGCATCCACTCGTCGAGCAGGCCGGTGAGCGAGCGGATCATGCGGGTCTTGGCCTGGCCGCGCTCGCCGAGGAAGATCACGTCGTGGCCGGCGAGGAGCGCGTTCTCCAGTTGCGGCATCACGGTCTCCTCGTACCCCGACACGCCCTCGAACAGCCGCTCGCCGGCCGCGATCTTGCGGACCGCGTGTTCGCGGACTTCCTGCTTGACCGGTCGCGAGACCCAGCCGGATGCCTTCAGGTCCCCGAGTGTCGACGGTCGATCCGCTGAATCAGCTGCCATGGGTCGAACCTAGCCCCGCCGCGCGTCCAGGTTCATGCGGGAGCGGCGATGAGTACGCTGCAGGGCGTGGATCTACGCGGCCGCTGGGTGGCCACCGAAGCCGACGACGACGTGCGGCGCTACGGCATCGGCCTCGAGACCGACGACTCGACGTGGGAGCCGATCGACGTGCCCGGCCACTGGCGCGACAACGCGAAGTTCGCGGTGAGCGACGGGCCGATCATGTACCGCCGACGGTTCACGGCTGCGGCGCCGGCGGAGGGGCAGCGTCGCTGGATCACGCTCGACGGGATCTTCTACCAGGCCGACGTGTGGCTCGACGGCGCGTACCTCGGTGACCCCGAGGGATACTTCTTCCCGCACAGCTTCGACGTGACGGCGTTGTCAGCGCTCGACGACGAGCACGTCCTCGCGATCGAGGTGACGTGTTCACCGCAGGCCGGCGCGAGCGACCGCCGCAACATCACCGGGGTGTTCCAGCACTGGAACGGGCTCGATCGGCAGTGGAATCCCGGCGGCGTGTGGCGCACCGTGCACCTCTACGACACGGGCCCCGTGCGCATCGACCGACTCCGCGTGCTGTGCCGCGATGCCGACCGCAGCCGGGCCCACCTCCGGCTGTCGTCGCGGCTCGACAGCGACGAGCAGCGCAAGGTGACCGTCCGCACGCACGTCGACGGCGAGCTCCACGACGAGCAGGACCACGTGATCGCGTCCGGCCCGAACGAGATCGACTGGGTGATCGACATCAGCGACCCGCAACTGTGGTGGCCGCGTGCGCTCGGCGAGCAACCGCTGACCGAGATCGTCGTCGACGTCGTCGTCGACGGCGACGTCAGCGATCGGCGGGAACGGCGCACCGGGTTGCGCCAGGTCAGCTGGGACCACTGGATCTGCTCGGTGAACGGCGAGCGGGTGTTCCTGAAGGGCGCGAACCTGCTGCCGACGCGCGCCGGGCTCGCGGAGGCCGACGAGACCGCCGTGCGCCGCGACGTCGAGTTGGCGGTCGACCTCGGTCTCGACGTCCTGCGGATCCATGGCCACATCGCCAACCGCGAGGTGTACCGCGCCGCCGACGAGCTCGGCATCCTGCTGATGCAGGACTTCCCACTCCAGTGGGGGCATGCCCGCAGTGTCCGCGGCCAGGCGGTCGAACAGGCCCGCGCGGCGGTCGACTCCCTCGGCCATCACCCCTCGATCATCCAGTGGACCGCCCACAACGACCCGTCTGCGGCGACGGGCGTCACCCGGTCGGACTGGAAGCAGCGCGCGAAGCACGTCGTCGCCCACCAGCTGCCGTCGTGGAACAAGACGGTGCTCGACCGGTGGGTGAAGCGCTCCTTCGAGAAGGCCGACCCGAGCCGCGAGACGGTCGCTCACTCGGGCGTGTTCCCGCATTTCCCGCAGCTCGATGGCACCGACACCCATCTCTGGTTCGGTTGGCAGCGTGGCGAGGCGAGCGACCTCGCGACGTTCGCCGCCCGCGTCCCGCGGCTCGTGCGGTTCGTGTCGGAGTTCGGTGCGCATGCCGTTCCGACGACGACGCCGTTCATCGACGAACAGCTCCGGGCGAACGACTGGCCGAACCTCGACTGGGAACGCCTCGAGCAGGAGTTCGGTTACCAGCGCGAGCGCTTCGAGGCGATGTTCCCGCCCGAGGACTTCGCCACGTTCGAGGCGTGGCGCGACACGACGCAGTACTACCAGTCGCACGTGTTGAAGGTGCAGATCGAGACACTGCGCCGCCTCAAGTACCGACCGACCGGTGGGTTCTGCTTCTACGCGCTCGCCGACCCCGCACCGGTGATCTCGGCGAGCATCGTCGACCACGCCCGGGTGCCGAAGGACGCCTACGGCGTCGTCGCGATGGCGTGCGCTCCAGTGCTGATCGTGATGGATCAGCCCGCCGAGTGGGTCAATCCCGGAGACCGGTTGAAGCTCGACGTCCACGTGATCAACGACCAGCGCGACGAACTCGACTTCGCGGTCGTCGACGTGACGGCGTCATGGGCGGGCGGCGAGCAACAGTGGCGCTTCGGTGGCCCGATCGAGGCCGACGAGGTCGTCAAAGCGGGCGTCGTCGATCTGACGGTTCCGGACACGCTCGGCGAGCTGGCGATCGAGCTCGTACTGACGAGCGGGGAGACGGTCAGCCACAACCGCTACGTCACCGCCGTGACGCTGCCGCCCGGCTAGAGCTAGGTGCGGCTCAGCGACTTGCGATTCTTCAACTTGGACTTCAGGTAGTCCGCGTTCATCACGGCGATCACGTCGATCGAGATCTCCTTCGGGCAGGCCGCCTCGCACTCGCCGTGGTTCGTGCAGGAACCGAAGTACTCGTCCATCGTCTCGACCATCGCCTCGGACCGTTGGAAGCGCTCTGCCTGACCCTGCGGCAAGAGGTTGAGGTGCGCGATCTTCGCGCCGGTGAACAGGTTCGCCGCGCCGTTCGGGCAGGCCGCGACACAGGCCCCGCACCCGATGCATGCGGCGGCGTCCATCGACGCGTCGGCGACCGGCTTCGGGATCGGGATCAGGTTGGCGTCGGGCGCCCCGCCGGTCGCCGCGGTGATGAAGCCGCCCGCCTCGATGATCCGGTCCAGCGGCGCACGGTCGGTCATCAGGTCCTTGATGATCGGGAACGCCGCGGCGCGCCACGGCTCGATGACGATCTCGTCGCCTGATGCGAACGTCCGCATGTGCAGCTGGCACGTCGCCGTGCCGTGCTGCGGGCCGTGGGCTCGACCGTCGATCATCAGCGAGCAGGTGCCGCAGATGCCCTCCCGGCAGTCATGGTCGAAGACGATCGCCTCCTTGTTCTCCGCGACCAGCCGCTCGTTCAGAAAATCGAGCATCTCGAGGAACGAGGCTTCGGCGGGGATCTCGGGGATCTGGTGCGTTTCGAATCGGCCCTGCTCGTCGGGCCCGTCCTGGCGCCAGACCTTGAGGGTGATGTTGGTCAGAGTGCTCACGTGTCACGCCTCACTTGTAGCTGCGGGTCTGGAACTTCATCACTTCGTACTCGAGCGGTTCTCGATGCTCGATCGGTGCAGCCATGTCGCCGCTCCACTCCCACGCCGTGACGTGCGCGAAGTTCTCGTCGTCACGTTTCGCCTCGCCTTCCTGGGTCTGGTGCTCGGACCGGAAGTGCCCGCCGCAGCTCTCCTCGCGGACGAGGGCGTCCTGGCACATCAGCATGCCGAGCTCGAAGAAGTCGTCGACGCGGGCCGCCTTCTCGAGTGTCTGGTTGACGCTCGTGTCCGATCCGGTGACGTTGAGATCCTTCTGGAACTCGTCGTGCAGTGCGGGGATCTCGGCGAGCGCCTTCTCGAGGCCGGCCTTGTTGCGGTCCATGCCGCAGTAGTCCCAGATGATCTTGCCGAGCTCGCGGTGGAAGTGGTCCGGGCCCCTGGTGCCGTTGGTCGCGAGGTACCGGGCGAAGCGATCGGACGCCTCGGCCTCGGCGGCCGCGAACGCCTCGTGCGAGGTGTCGGGGATCGGCTTGTTCAGCCACTCGGAGAGATACGGCGCCATCGTGTACGGCAACACGAAGTAGCCGTCCGACAGGCCCTGCATCAGCGCGGAGGCGCCGAGGCGGTTCGCGCCGTGATCCGAGAAGTTCGCCTCTCCCGCGCAGAACAGACCGGGGATCGTCGTCTGCAGTTCGTAGTCGACCCACAACCCGCCCATCGTGTAGTGGCTGGCGGGGTAGATCCGCATCGGCACGACGCGCGGGTCCTCGCCGGTGATCCGCTCGTACATCTCGAACAGGTTGCTGTATCGCTCCCACACGACGTCGAGGCCGAGCCGGCTGATCGCGTCCGCGAAGTCGAGGTAGACGCCGTTCTTCAGCGGGCCGACACCCTGGCCGGCGTCGACGGCGCGCTTGGCCGCTCGCGACGACACATCGCGCGGCGCGAGGTTGCCGAAGCTGGGGTAGATCCGTTCGAGGTAGTAGTCGCGGTCGGCCTCGGGGATCTGGTCCGGCGAGCGCGTCTCGTCCGGGTTCTTCGGGACCCAGATGCGGCCGTCGTTGCGCAGCGATTCCGACATCAACGTGAGCTTCGACTGGAAGTCGTCGGCCTGCGGGATGCAGGTCGGATGGATCTGTGTGTAACACGGGTTGGCGAACGCCGCGCCGCGCCGGTGGGCGCGCCAGGCCGCCGTGACGTTGCAGGCCATCGCGTTCGTCGACAGGTAGAACGCGTTGCCGTAGCCGCCGGTGGCGAGCACGACGGCGTGCGCGCTGTGCGAGGTGACCTCGCCGTTGAGCAGGTCCCGGGTCACGATGCCGGCGCAGCGGCCGTCGATGTTGACGACGTCGACCATCTCGGTGCGGTTCCACAGCGTCACGTTGCCGAGGCCGATCTGGCGGGCGAGCTGCTGGTATGCGCCGATCAACAGCTGCTGGCCGGTCTGGCCACGGGCATAGAACGTGCGGCTGACCTGGGCGCCGCCGAAGGAGCGGTTCGACAGCATCCCGCCGTACTCGCGGGCGAACGGCACGCCCTGGGCGACCATCTGGTCGATGATGTTGACCGACACCTCGGCGAGGCGGTGGACGTTGGCCTCGCGGGCGCGGAAGTCGCCGCCCTTGACCGTGTCGTAGAACAGCCGGTGGACGCTGTCGCCGTCGCCCTGGTAGTTCTTCGCGGCGTTGATGCCGCCCTGGGCGGCGATCGAGTGCGCCCGCCGCGGCGAGTCGTGGAACGTGAACGCCTCCACCTGGTAGCCGAGTTCACCGAGCGTGGCGGCGGCCGACGCCCCGGCGAGGCCGGTGCCGACGACGATGATCTTGAACTTGCGCTTGTTCGCCGGGTTGACCAGCTTCTGGCTGGCGATGTAGTTGCTCCACTTGTCCGCCATCGGCCCCTCGGGGATCTTGGAGTCGAGGGTGATGCTCATTTGTGTTCTCCTTCAACGCAGCAGGTGATCGCATCACCGTCGAACTCGATCACCCCGGCGAGCACGGCGACGGGGAACGAAACGTTCCCGACGACGATCAGTGTCGCCACACCGGCAGCGGCGGCCTTGCGCCACTGATTGAACCTGGGACTGTTGACGCCGAGCGATTGCAGCATCGACCAGGTGCCGTGGAAGAGGTGGATGCCGAGCAGCACGTTCGCCACGACGTACAGCGCCGCGACCGGGATCCGGGACAGCGAGGCGTCGAGGTTGCGGTACACCGCGCCGCGGACGAAGTCGGGATTGACCCAGCCCCACGTCAGATCGGCGAGATGCCAGGCGAGGAATGCCAGCACGATGATGCCCGTCCAACGCATCGAGCGGCTCGCGAAGTTGGCCACCTCGTAGTCGCGCGGCGACTGGTACTTGACCGGCCGGGCCTTGCGATTGAGCAGTGTCAGCGTGTACGCCGCGTGGAGGTGAAGGATCAACGCCGCGATCAGGAGCAGGCGCAACCCCCACAGGGCGTAGGTCCGCGGCAGGATCGGCACCAGCAGTTCGCGGAGGAACTCGCCGTAGACGTCGGCGTCGTAGACCCGCTCGCCGCCTTCGTTGACGACGCCCAGGTAGACCTTGAGGTTGCCGATCATGTGGGCGATCACGAAGCCGATGCCGATCAGGCCGGTGATCGCCATGACGTACTTCTTGCCGACCGCAGTGGCGTACAGGTCGAGCAGGAACGGCTTGTTCTTGGCCGGTGGCTTCTTGACGGCGGTTCCCGTCACCGGACCTCGGCGCAACGTCTGTGACATGTCCGCTCACGCTACTCGCACGATTGCGGGCGGAACCCAATCGACCTGGGCCTCCGGTGTCTCTCGCGTCACATCGACGGAACCGCTCCCGAGGAAATTTGCGAGTTGGGATTTAGCCTGCTGCACCGACCATCATGGTCCAGTCGTTCGCGCATCTCGGCGCGACGGCCCTCATTCAACGTCGAGCGCCCAGGAGGCACTTCCCCGTGGACGTCATCCCCTATCTCGCAGCCCTGTCGGCCCTCGGTGGCCTCGGCCTCGCGTACTTCTACTACACCGCCGTCGGCAAGGAGTCGGCCGGCAACGAGCGGATGGTCTTCCTGATGCAGGAGATCCAGAAGGGCGCCAAGGCGTTTCTCCAGAAGGAGTACCAGTGGGTGTCGGTGTTCGCCGTCGGGATGGCGATCCTGCTCGCGATCGTCGTCGCGCCGCTGGCATCGGTGACGTATCTGCTCGGTGCCGTGCTGTCGGCGAGCGCCGGCTACGCCGGGATGACCGTCGCCACGATGGCCAACGCACGCACCACCGAGGCCGCCAAGCAGGGCCCGGGCAAGGCACTGCCGGTCGCATTCCGCGGCGGCGCAGTCATGGGGTTCTCGGTCGCCGGCCTGGCGTTGCTCGGCCTGATGCTGACCTACATCGTGTTCGTCACGCTGCTCGAGGTCGACGATGCGTTCGAGATCGTCACCGCGTACGGGCTCGGCGCATCGACGATCGCACTGTTCTCCCGTGTCGGCGGCGGCATCTACACCAAGGCCGCCGACGTCGGCGCCGACCTGGTCGGCAAGGTCGAGGCGGGCATCCCCGAGGACGATCCCCGCAACCCGGCGACCATCGCCGACAACGTGGGCGACAACGTCGGCGACGTGGCCGGCATGGGCGCCGACCTGTTCGAGTCCTACGTCGGCTCGATCATCGCGCCGATCTCGTTGATCGCGTTCGCCCTCGGTGTCAGCGCGGATCAGGCCGGTGACGACATCGTGATCGGCTTCCTCGTGTTCCCGATGTTCGTCGCATTCATCGGCATGATCGGCTCGATCATCGGATCGTTCCTCGTCAAGGGCGGCGACTCGACCGACTCGAAGGCGTTGAGCAAGGCGCTGCACATGGGCACCAACGTCGCGATGGCGATCACCGTCGTCGGCGTCGTCGCCGGCGCCTACTGGATCTTCGACGATGCCGACAAGCCGTGGGGCATCGCCGTGTCGGTGATCGGTGGCCTCGTCATCGGCTGGGCACTCGGCAAGACCGCCGAGTACTACACGTCGGACCACTTCGGCCCGGTCAAGAAGATCGCCCGCCAGTCCGAGACCGGCCCCGCGACGACCGTGCTCGCCGGGATCAGCTTCGGCATGCAGTCGGTGTTCGCGTCGGTCGGCCTGATCCTCGCCGGCATCGGTGTCGCCTACTGGGGCGGCCAGCAGGCATTCGGCGGCGACCAGCTCAGCGGGCTGTACGGCATCGCCGTCGCCGCGATCGGCATGCTCGCCACGACCGGTGTGGTCGTGTCGGTCGACGCCTACGGGCCGATCGCCGACAACGCCGGCGGCATCGCCGAGATGGCCGAGCTCGACCCGTCGGTGCGTGAGGTGACCGACGCGCTCGACTCGCTCGGCAACACGACCGCCGCCGTCGCCAAGGGCTTCGCCGTGGGTTCGGCTGCGCTGACGGCACTCGCCCTGTTCAAGAGCTTCGAGTTCGCGATCGCCAAGGCCAACCCGGCGGAGGCACTGAACCTCGACATCGGCGAGGTCGACGTCTTCATCGGCCTGTTCATCGGCGCCAGCCTGCCGTTCATCTTCGCCGCGCTGACGATCGACGCGGTCGGCCGGGCGGCGAACAAGATGATCGAGGAGGTCCGCCGTCAGTTCCGCGAGATCCCCGGTCTGCGTGAAGGCACGGCAGGCGTCCACCCGGATTCCGCCCGCTGTGTCGCGATCTCGACCGAAGCCTCGCTGCGCGAGATGATCGCGCCGGGCGCACTCGCCGTCGCGGTGCCGCTGATCGTCGGCTTCGTCAGCGTCAACGCGCTGGGCGGCCTGCTCGCCGGTGCGCTCGTCACCGGCTTCGCGCTGGCGATCTTCATGGCCAACGCCGGCGGCGCCTGGGACAACGCGAAGAAGTACATCGAGGCCGGGGCCCACGGCGGCAAGGGCGGCGACCCGCACAAGGCCGCCGTCGTCGGCGACACCGTCGGCGACCCGTTCAAGGACACCTCGGGCCCTGCGATGAACATCCTCCTCAAGGTGATGACGATCGTCAGCCTGGTCTTCGCCAGCGCCTTCGTCTGATCTCGGTCAGCGCCGCCCGGGCGTCAGGCCTCGGCCGCGCGACGTCGAACGCGTCACCCGTGCGCACTTCGCCGGTTCCCCCGAGCCGGTGTACACGAAGCGATGAGCGAAGCCCCGCCGTGCAGTGGCTTCGCTCATCCGTTTGCCAAACCGGTTCGAGCGATGAGCGAAACCCCGCCCTGCCGTGGCTTCGCTCATCGCCCGGGCCGCACGCTCACCCACTCGTCGCGGCACTTCGGCGCTGGGTCGTCCGTTCGGCGACGACAGCCGACAGCCGACAGGATGGCCGAAGCGGCGTCGCGGCTCGATCCGTAACATGTACCGATGAGCAGCAATGCAGACACGCCGGTCAGCGGGTTCCTTCCTCCCCGCTGGTTCATTCGGGCTGCATGGAAGATCCACAAGGCGCTCTACCGGTGGAGCGGCGGCCGATTCGGGCTTCGCGCTCCACGATCTGACCGTTACGGGCTCGCCTACCTGACCACCACCGGACGCCGCAGCGGCGTCGAACGCAGCGTGATGATCGGCTACTTCGAGGACGGAAACGGCGTCGTCACGATGGCGATGAACGGGTGGGGTGCACCAGAACCTGCCTGGTGGCTCAACCTCCAGGCACAACCTGAGGCGACACTCGCCCTGGCCGGAGGAACGACCGTCTCCGTCGTCGGTCGCCGCGCAGTTGGCGAAGAGCGTGACCGCTTGTGGGAACGATGGCGACAACTGGACAACGGGCTCGATGGGTTCGCCGCTCGCCGCCCGACCGAAACCGCCGTCGTCGTGCTGGATCAGCAAGCCGACTGACGACCCACCATCCTGGACACGGTCAGTCGGCGTGGATTGCTTGCTGCGATTGACGCGCACCGCTCGGCCGTGCCGGACGGCCGGCGGCTCGATGGCGACGAACTGTCATCATCGACCGGGCAGAATGCGGGAATGACGATCTACGCCGATACCCAGGATTTCGAGGGCGCGACGTTCGTGAGGACGAGTTTCAAGGGCGCCACCATGCGGTCGTGCGACGTCAGCGGTGTGACGATGCGCAGCGTCGAGGTCGGCGGGCTCGACATCGACGGCCATGACCTGCTGTTCGGCAGCCTCATCGTCAACGGCGTCGACGTGGTGCCGTTCGTGGACGCCGAGCTCAACCGGCAATTCCCCGGCCGCGAGCTGCAGAAAGCGCAGACGCCAGAGGGCCTGCGCGACGGTTGGGTTGCGGTGCAGGCGGCGTGGGAAACGACGGTGACGAACACGCCCCCGGAACTCGTCGACGCCCACGTCGAGGACGAGTGGTCGCTGGCCCAGACGCTGCGTCACCTCGTGCTGGCGACCGACGCCTGGCTCCGCGGCGGGATCCTCGGGATGGAGCAGCCGTTCCACGAGATCGGCCAGATCTTCACCGGTGCCGCCGAGACGGGCTTCGACATGTCGATCTTCCGCGCCGACGAACCGACGTTCGAGGACATCCTCGCGGTGCGAGCCGAGCGGCAGCAGTTGGTGACCGACTTCCTGGCGACCGCAACGCCGGAGCTGCTCGCCGAGGAGCGCGACAACCCGTGGGGAGGCGGGGACTGGCATCCCACCGTCGGTGACTGCGTGCGCGTGATCCTGGAGGAGGAGTGGGCGCACCTCCGCTACATCCGGCGGGACCTCGCCCTCCTGGCACGCTGACCGCAGATCGGGGAACTCCTCTGAGCTTCGTCAGCCGCGGCTCACGACCCGTCTCGGGCGGCACGCCGTTGCGCGCGGGCCCGGCGCTCGACGATCTCGCTGACGACGAGCGTCGCAGCGGCCGCGATCAGCCCCAGAACCACGCCGAACGCGATCCAGCAGACGGCGCCGACGGCGAGGACCGTCAAGAGCCAGGCGAGATTTCGTTTCGACACGTCAGCAGGTCCTCTCCGTTGCGGTGAACCAGCGTGTCATGTCCGGGGTTCGGAGACGAGCATGGTCACGCGCAGGTCACGACTGCGGTGGGCGCGGCATGAACAGATCGTCGAGTCGGCTCGTTCCGGCACCGAGTCCGGCCCAGAGTCCGTCGAGCGACAGTGTGACTGCGGCAGCGGTGGGGAGCTTCGTCGCCAATCGGGAGCGCAGGGACGGATCGCCGCTGCCGGCGAGCAGCAGCGCCAGGTCCTGCAGACCCGGGTTGTGGCCGATGACCATCACACAGCCGACGTCACTGTCGACGTGGTGCAGCGTCCGCAGCAGACCGGTCGCACCCGTGGCGTAGATCGCCGGTTCGATCTCGATGCGGACGTCATGCGGGAGTGCCGCTCGAACGCCCTCGAGGGTGGCAAGCGTGCGACGGGAGGTCGAACAGAGGACGAGGTCGGGCGGCGGGACCCTCGCGAGATGGTCGCGCAGGCGCGGCAACGCGCTGATGCCGCGGGACGCGAGCGGTCGGTCGTGGTCGGCCAACGACGGATCGTCCCACGCGGACTTGGCATGCCGGACGAGCACGAGATGGCGGTGCATCGTCGAAGCGTCAGTCGGCGTCGGCGACGAAGTCGATCAGCTGCTCGACGGCGCCGACGAGTTCGGGGCGGAGGTCGGCGAATGTGTTCACCTGGTTGCGGAGGCGGGGCCAGAAGCCGTCGAACGGCACGCCGAGCGCCGCACACAGACCCTCTTTCCACGGCACGTCGCCGCGAGGAACATCGGGCCACGCATCGAGGCCGAGCACCTTGGGGCGGATGCCCGCCCAGACGTCGACGAACGGGTGGCCGGTGATCAGCACGTCGTCGTCGCGAATCGCCGCGGCGAGACGGGTTTCCTTCGAGCCGGAGACGAGGTGATCGAGCAGCACGCCGAGGCGGCGTTGCGGCCCGGGCGAGAAGTCGGCCACCAGCAGGGCGAGATCGTCGGCGCCGTGCATCGGCTCGACGACGACGCCGAGCTCGCGGAGGTCGTCGCCCCACACGTGTTCGAGCAGTTCTGCGTCGTGCTTGCCCTCGACCCAAATCCGGCTCGCCTTGGCGACCCGGGCCCGGCCGTCGCCGGCGATCGAACCGGACGCGGTCACGCGGGTCGTGGCCGCGGCCACCGTCGGCGGACGAACGAGCGTCACCGGCGCGCGATCGATGACGAATCCACCAGGCTTCCACGAGAAGTGGCGCACGTACTGCTGCGCGTCGCGCAGGGTGACACCCTCGGCGCTCCACCGCACGATCTGCCCGGCGAAACCTGTCGAGCGGTCGGCGACGGCGAGGCCGATCTCGACGGTCACCGAGCGGTAGTGCGGCCGTTGCCGCTGCGCCGCGAAGTCGTCGAGGATGTCGGAGTCGTATGCCATGTCGGTCCTGGGTCGGGTCCTGGGTCGGGTCCTGGGTCGGTCCTGTTCGGGGGCGAATCGAGTGTGGCACGGGAACCGATCACGATCGCGGCACGTCGAAGTGACATGCGGACCAACACGACGACCGGCCGAGCCGGAACAGCCCAGACCCATCTCCGGCGCGAGGTGCGCGCCCGCCACCGCACGGCGGCCGCGATCGCCCTCGTCGCCACGCTCGGCTTCGCGGCCTGCGGATCCGACGACGATTCGGCCCCGACGGCGGCGCTCGACGACCGTGCGATCGCAGCAACCGGCGAGTCGATCGAGAGCGACAGCGCCCCGGCGGATGTCGCCCGCGAGGCTCCGGCGACCGGTGGCACCTCGCAGACCGGCGCACCGATCGACTTCACCTTCGGTCGAGACCTGATCGTCGAGGCAGGCGTGACGATGCTGACGCCGAACGTCCGCGACGCCGTCGACGACATCATCCGCATCTCCCGCGACAACGGCGGAGCGGTGTTCAACGCGAACGTCACCGTCGAGGACCCGCTCGAGGACGGATCGATTCCCGGCGGCGGGACGATCGTGATCCGCATCCCGCCGACCCAGCTCGACCGCTTGATCGAGGACCTCAAGGGCGTCGGCACGCTGCGCAACCAGACGCAGTCGGTCGACGACGTCACCGACCAGCTGATCGATCTCGACATCCAGATCCGCCAGGCGTTCGAGTCGGTCGAGCGGATGGAGGCGATCCTCGCCGAGACGACCGACTTCGACTCGCTCGTCGCCGCGGAGACCGAACTCGTGCGTCGGCAGACCGCCTACGAGCGGCTGCTCGCCGCCCAGCGCAACATCGACGACCGGGTCGCCCTCTCGACGCTCACCGTCACGGTCCACTATCAGTCACCGACGGTCGACGAGCCGGTCACCGACGACGGCGACAAGGGCATCGGCGAGGCCTTCAGCGACGGCTGGAACGCCTTCGTCGGGTTGATGTTCGGCGTCGCCTTCGTGCTCGCCGTGAGCGCCCCGTTCCTCGCGATCGCCCTCGTCGTGCTGCTGCTCGGCTGGTTGATCACCAAGCGGATGCGCCGGCGCCACGAGATCGAACGCAACCGGCACGAGCCGATCGATCCGCTGCCCGCGCCGGCGAACGCTGCCGCCGCCGCGGTCACCGCAGCGGATGCGGACGACCTCGTCGACGCCAGCCCGCAGGAGTGAGCACGACGTCGCTGCTCGTGCCGTCCGGGAACGCGAACGGTGCCCGCACGCCAGTGTGCGCAACGACCTCGACGTGGTCGACCGGCCCGAAACCGGAGGTACCCCAGCGGTGCCACCGGTGGGCCGGAACCTCGGCGAGATCGACCGGCCCCTCACCGGCGATCTCGATGCGTCCGTGGACTACGCCGGGCTGCTCGTACCCGGCGTCCGCACCGGCCAGGTCGGCCGGCACCTGTGCAGGGCCCGTCGCGTACCACTCGAGATCGAACGCGATCGGCGTCGGGTCGCCATATGCCCTGCCGAGCGCCTCGTCGGGATCCTCGAGGGCCGACGCATAGGTCTCGTTGCCGATCGACCACTGCTCCATCGGCGCGTCGATCGTGTGCTCCGCCCACAACTGCTCGCCCTTCACGATGAACGGGTCGGCGGTGCGCACCGTCACGTCGAAATCGGTGACGTGCAACAGCGGCCGGCCCGCGCGGGCGAGGGCCGCCCAGTACCACGCGATGCGCCCGACGAGTCGGTGACCGGAGATCACCCCGAGCGCGGCGTCGGCAGTCCATGCCGCGAAGACCCATTCCTCCACGGCGGCGTCGGGATGGCGGCCGTCCACGAATGTGCTCACGATCAGGCAGACTACGAGCGTGGTGCGATACCTGAGCCTCGACTGGATCAACGCGCTGTCCGCCGAAGTCGCGGCGAGCGAGCACATGCGTGAAATCGCCGGCGCGCACACGATCGGCGTCACGCAAGTGGTCAGCGACGGCCCCGAGGGCGACGTCACCTACCACCTCCAGATCCGGGACGGCGAGGCGGCCTTCGGCGCAGGTCGGGCCGACCCCGAGGACGTCAAGATGGAGCAGGCGTGGGACACCGCCGTCGCCGTCGCGACCGGTGAGCTCAACGCGCAGGAGGCGTTCATCAACGGACACATCCGTCTGTACGGCGACCATCAGAAACTGCTCGACAGCCAGCCGGTCTTCGGTGCACTGGACGCGGTCTTCGCGACGGTCAAGGAACGCACGACGTACGAGTAGTCGTACGCTGCTCGCCCCATGCCGGAGATGCCCGAAGTCCAGGCCCACGCCGAGCGCCTGACCGAGCAGTTCCAGGGCCGGGTGCTCACCGAGTTCACGCCGTTCAACTTCACGGCACTGAAGACCGCGGTCCCGCCGCCCGACGTTGCCTACGGCCACCCACTGCTCGACGTCGGTCGGCGCGGCAAGTACCTGCTCCTGCGTTTCGAGCCGGTCACGTTCGTCGTCCACCTGATGCAGGGCGGCCGGCTGCTCGTCGACGACAAGCGAGCGCTCAAGCCCCGCGGCGGGCAGGCCAGGTTCACGTTCGGCCCCGACGCCGCGCTGCTGCTGACCGAGCAGGGCAAGGAGCGGCGCGCCGGTGTGTGGTGCATCCCGTCCGCCGACGTCGACGACGTCCTGCCGCTCGCCAAGCTCGGCCCCGAGGCCGCAGGTATCACGGCCGCGGAACTCGCGGAACGTTTCGCCGCCAACTCGATGCGGGTCCACGGGTTCCTCCGGAACCAGGCGATGGTGGCCGGGATCGGCCGCCGGTTGTCGAACGAGATCTGCCACACCGCCCGCGTCTCGCCGTTCGCCACGACGAAGCAGCTCGGCGCAGAGGGGGCCGCGAAGGTCGCCGAGGCGATCGGGTCGTGCATCGCCGAAGGGCTCGCAGACGAGCGCGGACGCGACGACATGAGTTCGTCGAAGGACCGGCCGAGCGGCGTCCATCAGCGCACCGGTGAACCGTGCCCCGTGTGCGCCGACACCGTCCGCGCCGTCGAGTACAGCGGCTACACCGTCAACTATTGCCCCACCTGCCAGACCGGGGGCAAAGTGCTCGCCGACAACACCACCAGCAAGTTCCTCAAATAGCTGCAAGTTCCGTCCCCTCGCCGATCCCTTCCGGTGAGAGGTGAGAGCACCTGTGCCGCCCAACTCTCACCGACGGCGGGCATCGGCGCCGTGCGGTGAGAGTTGGGGGTGACTGTCCCTCTCACCTCTCATCGGTGGGGTGGGTCGGCGTCTACGCTGGACCGATGCCGATTCATCTGCGAGCCGAGGAGGGCGACTACGCCCCGAACGTCCTGTGCCCGGGTGATCCCGTGCGCGCAAAGTACATCGCCGAGACGTTCTTCGACCCGGGATTCCGACAGGTCAACGCCGAGCGCGGCATGCTCGGGTTCACCGGGACGTTCGACGGCGAACCGATCAGCGTCCAGGCGACCGGGATGGGCACGCCGAGCGCGGGCATCGTGTTCGAGGAACTCGTGATGCTCGGTGCGACGCGCCTCGTGCGCGTCGGCACGTGCGGCGGCCTGCAACCGGCGATGGCGATGGGCGACACGGTCGTCGGCATCAGCGCGTCGGCAGACGACCAGACACCGCTGCGGTATGCGGCGATGCAGGGCTACGCGCCGACCGCCACGTTCGGCCTCGCCGAGACCGCCGCGCAGCTGAGCCGCGAGTCCGGCGGCGGGGCGGTGCACGTCGGGCCGATCGTCACGTCGGGCATCTTCTACGACCCGGACCCCGACACGTTCGACCGCTGGCGCCGCCTCGGTCACCTCGGCGTCGAGATGGAGGCCGCGATGATGTACACGATCGCCGCGGTCAAGGGCATCGAGGCCCTGGCGATGATGACGGTCAGCGACATCCTCGCCCCCGGTGCCGACCCGGTCCGGATCAGCGACGAGGACCTCAAGGCCGGTGTCGACCGGATGATGCAGATCGGCTGCCGCGTCGCGGTCAGCTGAGCGCGGTCAGACGCGCGGGCTCAGATCAGCCCGAGGTCGCGCACCGCGTCACGTTCGGCAGCCAGTTCGTCGGCGGACGCGTCGATCTTGCCGCGGCTGTAGTCGTCGATGTCGAGGCCCGGCACGATGCTGTACGCACCGTCCTTGCAGACGCACGGGAAGCTCGAGATCAGCCCCTCCGGCACGCCGTAGCTGCCGTCGCTCGGGATCGACATCGACACCCAGTCGCCGTCCGCCGTGCCATGCGTCCAGTCGCGGACGTGGTCGACGGCAGCGGATGCCGCGGACGCGGCCGATGATGCGCCGCGCGCCTCGATGATCGCCGCGCCGCGCTTGGCGACGGTCGGGATGTACGTCGAGTCGTACCACTCGTGATCGCCGACCGCCTCGTAGGCGTTCTTGCCGTCGACCTCGCAGTGGAACAGGTCCGGGTACTGCGTCGTCGAGTGGTTGCCCCAGATCGTCATCTTCGTGATGTCGTTGACCGACGCGTCCAGCCGCTGCGCGAGCTGGCTCATCGCCCGGTTGTGGTCGAGCCGCGTCATCGCCGTGAACCGGCCGGGGTCGAGGTCCTTCGCGTTCTGCTGGGCGATCAACGCATTCGTGTTCGCCGGGTTGCCGACGACCAGCACCTTCACGTCACGGCTCGCCGAGCGGCTCAACGCCTCGCCCTGCGGCTTGAAGATGCCACCATTCGCTGACAGCAGGTCGGAGCGCTCCATGCCGGCCTTGCGGGGCATCGCACCGACGAGCAGCGCGATGTCGGCGTCTCCGAACGCCACGTCGGCGTCGTCGGTGCAGGTGATCGAGTCGAGCAGCGGGAACGCGCAGTCGTCGAGTTCCATCTTCACGCCCTCGAGCGCACCCATCGCAGGGGCGATCTCGAGCAGCTGGAGCGCCACCGGGGTGTCGGGGCCGAGCATCGTGCCCGACGCGATACGGAACAGGAGGCTGTAGCCGATGTGGCCAGCAGCACCGGTGACGGCAACGCGAACTGGTGTGGTCATGGCGCCGAGGATAGACCGATCGGCGGTGATCATCCCATCCCGAGGAGCTGGGTGATCTGTGACGTGTAGAAGTCCTGCCCGGACTGCGTGAGGTGGATGCCGTCCTCGTAGAAGCACCGCCCGGGGCACTGCCCCGAGACCACTTCCCAGTCGAGGACCGTGACGTTGGGGTAGGCCTCGGGCAGCGCCCGCAGCTTGCGGTTGTTGCTGCCGATCCAGTCGCGGTCGCCCTTGCCGGTGAGCACGACGACGATCGGGACGTCGACGACCAGGGCCATCATCGAGGTGAGCGTCGTCTCGCTGAACGGCCCGTTCGTGCCGAGATGGATCACGACGACGGGCCCGAACGAGCCCCCTTCGCGGATCACCTGCATGTCGGGCAGGAACGTGATCATCTGACGGCTCTTCACGGCGTCGACCGCGAAGCCCCGGGCGAGCAGTTCCTCGGCGGCGCCGAGCATCACCGAGTCACCGAGTGCCACGAGGGGCAGCCCGTAGTCGACGACCGGCACCGTCAGTGGGCCGTGTGCGGCGACGTCGGTGACGACGCCGAGCTGCGTCACCGGCGCCGGCGGCAGCGTCGTCGTCGGCGCAACGGTCGAGGCTGGCACCACGACCGGCGCGTCGGTCGTCGTCGGGCCGGGCTCGTCCGACGTCGGCGGCTCCCGGGTCGTGGCCGGCGCCGGCGACGTCGTCGGCACCGGGACGAAAACGGGCGCCTCGGTGGTGGGTGGCGGCGTCGTCGTCGGCGGAGATGTCGAGGACACGGGAACCGATGTCGAGGGGGTCGCCGCCGGCGGCGGGATCGACGGCGGGCCCTGCGTGAGGTCGGTCGTGAACTTCTCGCCCTCGCCGAGCGACTCGGTGATGTCGTTCTGCTTCAGCTCGGCCGTCGCGAGCGCGACGCCCGCGAACAGCGACAGCCCCGCGGTCACCGCCACTCCCCCGACCAGCAGCCGCCGCGGCCGGGGTGACCTGCTCCTGCGGAGCCGGCGGATCATCACGCCGAACCGTCCCGTGCGAATCGGCGTCTCGATGAACCGGTACGAGACGTCGGTGACGATGAAGGTCGCGATCATCGCGAGCAGGAACTCGTGCGGGCGCAGCCGGTTCCCGGCGACGTTGCGGATGATCTGGTAGATCGGCCAGTGGTACAGGTACAGGCCGTACGACCGCACACCGACCCAGACGAGTACCCGGTTTCCGAGCAACCGGTTCGATGCCGCACCCTGGTGGGCCACCGCGCCGATCACGAGCAGCGTCAGGACGCCGGACAGGAAGAGCCCACCCCGGAACAGGCGGCCGTCCGCGCCGTTGACGTCGACGAGGTGGATCGTCCAGCACATCCAGCCGAAGGCGACGAGTGCGAGCGCCGCCACGACGTCGAACGTCCGGCCGCGGCGACCGAGCGGGCCACGCACGATCGCGAACGGGCGCCACACCATCGCGAAGGCCGAGCCGAGCAGCAGCCCTCCGGCACGGGCGAACGTGCTGAGGTACAGCGTGTCGAGCTTCGAGATGGGACGGTCACCGAGCCACCAGTACGCGTCGGGGCTCTGCGCCGGTTCGGCCACCGACCCGGGGTGATAGAGCAGCCCGACGACGACCGTGATACCGATCGCCGCGAGGAACAGCCACCGGCTGAAGTTCGCGACGCGCCGCGTCCCCGACCGGCCGAGGACGGCGACCATCACCAGCGGCCAGATCAGGTAGAACTGCTCCTCGACGGCGAGACTCCAGAGGTGCCGCAGCGGCGCGAAGTCCCCCGCCGACGTGTAGCCGAGGCCGACCCAGACCTGATACCAGTTCGAGACGTAGAAGAACCCGGCCACGACGTCGCCGCGCAGCTGGCCGAGCGCATCGCGTTCGAACAGCGCGGTCCAGATCGTCAGCAGACCGATCATCACGAACAGCGCCGGCAGCAACCGGCGGGCGCGGCGAATCCAGAACTCCGTCAGCGAGATGCGGTACGTCCGCTCCCGCTCGGCGATCAGCAGCAACGTGATCAGGTAGCCCGAGATGACGAAGAACATCTCGACGCCGAGGAACCCGCCGGGCAACCACGACGGGTTGGCGTGATAGATCATCACCGCGACGACCGCCAACGCCCGCATCCCGTCGAGCCCCGGCATGTAGGGCACCCTGCTGATGTGTGCCCGCACGAAACCCGCCGACGGGTCGACGGGAACACTCCCGGGTTTCGGTGGGTCGAGCACGGTCATGGGCTTCCCAGTATCGCCGCCGGCGCCGACGATTCGGCGGCACGCCTCGGGGCAGCTCAGCTCTGGGCGAACAGGCCGTCGATCAGCTGCACGTAGTACGCCGCGCCGGTCGATTTGAGGTGGATGCCGTCTTGGTAGATGCAGTCGCCCTGGCACTGCGCGGCGAGACCGTCCCAGTAGAGAACTTCGATGTTCGGATGCGCCGCGGCGGCCGTCGTCATCAGCTCGTTGTTCGCCGCCGTGTAGTCGCGGTCGACGTCGTTGCGGATGAGCACGACCTTGGGCACCGTCGCAAGCAGCGCGGTCATCTGGTTCATCTCGTCCGCGGTGATCCGCCCGTTCGTGCCGAGATGGATCACCAGCTGGTTCGGTACCTGACCGTTGTCGACGAGCGCCTGGACGACGTCGATGCCGCGGACGAACGAGCGGCTCTCCTCCGCATCGACGACGTAACCGGCGGCGACGAGCTCGTCGGCCGCCCCCAGCATCACCGAGTCGCCGATCGCCAGCTTGTCCGGCGCGGCCGGCGGTGGCGAGGTCGCCGGCGGTTCAGTGACCACGGTGCCGGCGTCCGCGGCGACGACGCCTGGGTCCGCCGGCGCCGCGGTGCCGGCAGGAGCATCGTCGACCACGACCGGCGCGTCCGGTGCGAAACAGTTGCCTTCGAGCACGCTGCACGTCTCCGCAGCCCCGCGCTGGAGGTCCTCGGCCACCTCGTTCTGCTTCAACTCGGCCGTCGCGAGGCTGGCCCCGGCGAAGATTGCGAGCGCAGTTCCGACGAACGCGCCGCCGAGCACGGCGCCGCGGTCCCCCGCATGGCGCAGACCGCGGCGGCGCCACATCTCCCCCAGTGCACCCTTGCGGATCGGTGTCTCGAGGTAGCGGTAGGAGATCTCGGTGATGACCACGGAGACGACCATGCACAGCACCCACTCGTGGAACTGGAGCTTCGTCCCGGCGGTGTTCCTGGCGATCTGGTAGATCGGCCAGTGGTACAGGTAGAGCCCGTACGAGCGCGTGCCGATCCACAGCAGCGTCGGCCCGCTCAGCGCACGCGCCGTCAACGACCCGCGATGGGTGACGGCGGCGATGATCAGCAGCGTCGCGACGCCCGACACGAAGAAGCCGCCGCGGAACAGCAGCGCGTCGGCCCGGTTGTCCCCTGCGGTGTCGATGAAGCCGACCTTCCACGAGAACAACGCGAGGACGGCGAACCCGACCACTGCGAGCGCGTCGAGCGTATGGGCCTTGTTGCGCAGCGGCCCACGCATCACGGCGACAGGCCGCCAGACCATCGCGAACGCGGCGCCGAGCATCAGACCGCTGGCACGCGACAGCGAGGACAGGTAGAGCGCGTCGGCCTTCGAGATGAACCGGCCGCCGATCTCCCAGTACGCGGCGGGCGAGTTGGCCGGATTCGCGTTGATCGGCCCCCCGTGGTAGAGCACGGCGACCACGAGCGTGATCGCGACCGCGACGCCGAACAGCCACCGGCTGACTTCGGCGATCCGATCGGTGCCCCGGCGCAGCAGCAGCACCATCACCACCGGCCAGATCAGGTAGAACTGCTCCTCGACCGCAAGGCTCCAGAGGTGGCGCAGCGGCGCGAAGTCGTTCCCCGCGCTGTACCCCGCGCCGATGAAGATCTGGTACCAGTTGGTGACATAGCCGACGCCGGCGATCACATCGCCGCGCAGCTTGCCGAGGGCGTCGCGTTCGAACAGCGCAGTCCAGATCGACAGCAGGAGCAACATCAGGAACAGCGCGGGCAGGAGCCGCCGGAAGCGGCGGATCCAGAAGTTCCTCATGCTCACCGAGCCGTGCTTCTCGTGTTCGGCGATCAGCAGCAGGGTGATCAGGTAGCCCGAGATGACGAAGAACACCTCGACGCCGACGAAGCCCCCCTTCAGCCAGGAACTGTTGGCGTGGTAGATCATCACCGCCACGACGGCGAACGCCCGCATCCCGTCGAGACCGGGCATGTACGGCACCGCACTCAGCCCGGCGCGTCGGCGACGGGGCGCGGTGGCGGTCGGGGCGGACATCGCCCCCCAGTATCGCTCAGACGACGGCGGAACCGACGTTCACCTGGATTTCCCTGGCGACGTCCGCGCGATTCAGCGTGTAGACGTGCAACCCGGGCGCTCCGGCTGCGAGCAGGTCGGCACACAGCTTCGACGCGACGTCGACGCCGATCCGCCGTACCTCGTTCGGCCCGGTCGCCACGTTCAGTCGGTCGGTCAGCCACTGCGGCACGTCCGCGCCGCTCAGCGCCGCCATCCGCTGGATCTGCGCGAGGTTCGTGACCGGCATGATCCCCGGCACGATCGGCTTGTCGACCCCGAGCGCAGCCAGCTCGTCGACGAGCCGGAGATAGTGCTCGATGTCGAAGAAGAACTGGGTGATCGCGAAGTCGGCGACGCGCAGCTTGTCGGCGAGGTGGCGACGGTCGCTGGCCAGGCTCGGCGAGCGCGGGTGGCCTTCCGGGTGGGCGGCGACACCCACGGAGAAGCATCCGGCCGCAGCGACATCGCTCAGCAGATCGAGCGCATAGGAGTAGTCGCCCGCGACGGCCGAGCCGTCGGCAGGCAGGTCCCCACCCAACGCGAGGATGTTCTCGATGCCCGCACGGCGATAGTCGACCAGCAGGCCGGCGACGTCGGTACGGGTGTGGCCGACGCAGGTCAGGTGGGCCATCGGTTCGAGGCACGTCTCTCTGCGAATCCACCCGACGACGTCGCCGGTACGGTGGCGATCGGACCCGCCGGCACCGTACGTGATGCTGACGAAGTCGGGCCGGAGGACGGCCAGTTCCGCGACGGTGCGGCCGAGGGTCAAGGCCGCCGAGATCGTCTTCGGCGGGAAGAACTCGTAGGAGAGCGTGCGGCCGGCGGCCAGCTTGTCGGAAATACGACCCATTGGGTAGAGAATGTACCGACGAGCGATCCCGCTGTCTCCCGATTCCGCGAACCTCCCGCTAGGCGGACTGCGTTCCACGATGCGGAACAGCGGGGTCGTCGGGCCCGACCGACCGGATCGCGCTGATCAGTGCCGAAAGTGGCGCTGCCCGGTGAACACCATGACGAGGCCGTGCTCGTCGGCCGCCGCGATCACCTCGTCGTCGCGCACCGATCCGCCCGGCTGGATGACCGCCGCCACGCCCGCCGCGGCCGCCGCGTCGAGGCCGTCACGGAACGGGAAGAACGCATCGCTCGCACAAGCGCCACCGACCGCACGACCCGCCGCGCGCTCGGCGGCGATCCGTGCGGAGTCGAGCCGGTTCTGCTGGCCGGCGCCGATGCCGAACGCCTGGAGGTCCCGCGCGTAGACGATCGCGTTGCTCGTCACCGCGGCGCACACCGCCCACGCGAACTCGAGGTCGCGCCACTGGTCGTCGGTCGGCTGCAGCTGAGTCGCGACACGCCAGTCGTCAGTGCGGCCGGCGACCGGATCGGGCTGCTGGACGAGCAGCCCACCGTCGATCGGCTTGAGATCGAACGGCAGCGGCGACGGCGCATTCGCCGCGATCACGCGCAGGTTCTTCTTCGCCGCGAACGTCTCGAGCGCGTCATCCTCGAAGCCGGGCGCGACGACGACCTCGGTGAACACATCACCCAGGGCGATCGCCATCTCGTTGGTGACCGTGCGGTTCGCCGCGACGACCCCGCCGAACGCGCTGACCGGGTCGCACGCGTGCGCCAGCCGATACGCGGAGGCGATGTCGTCCGCCACGGCCACTCCGCACGGGTTGGCGTGCTTGACGACGACGCACGCCGGCGCGTCGAAGCGGTGGACGAGTCGCCACGCCGCCTCGGTGTCGTACAGGTTGAGGTAGCTGAGCCCCTTGCCGCCGTGCTGCGTCATCGAGTCCCACCAACTCGTCGCCCCGGTCTGGCGGTAGCGCGCGCCCTGCTGGTGCGGGTTCTCGCCGTACCGCAGCGACTGGACGTTCGTCAGGGCGAGGTGGATCGACTCGGGCAGCGCGTCGGCAGCGTCCGGCTCGGTCTCGTCGAACCACGTGACGATTGCCGCGTCGTACGCGGCGGTGTGCGCGAACGCGGCGCGGGCGAGAACACGTCGCGTCGACTCGCTCAGCGCGCCGTCCGCTCGGAGTTCGTCGACGATGTCGGTGTAGCGCTCGGGTTCGACGACGACGCCGACATGCGCGTGGTTCTTCGCAGCGGCGCGCACCATCGCCGGGCCGCCGATGTCGATCAACTCGATGCCGGGATCCGACGCGAACGGGTAGAGGTTGCCGACGACGAGGTCGATCGGCGTGATGCCGTACTCGTCCATGTCGGCGACGTGGCCCGCGTCGGTCGGGTCGGCGAGGATCCCGCCGTGCACCTTGGGGTGCAGGGTGACGACGCGGTGACCGAGGATCGCCGGCACGCCGGTCAGTTCGGCGACGTCGGTGACGTCGATGCCGGCGGCCGCGATCGCCTGGGCGGTGCCGCCGCTCGACACCAGCGTCCAGCCGAGTTCACGGAGGGAGCGGGCGAAGTCGACCACTCCCGACTTGTCGTACACGGACAGCAGGGCGGTGGGCACAGGGTGATCGTAGACACCACGACGTCGCGCGACCGCGACCGCCGAATCGAAGATCACCGAGACGGGTCGCGAGAAGATGTACGTTGGAAGTGCTCATGACCGCCGTCACGAGTACTTCATCAGGAGGGAATCGAACAGTGGACTTCAGCAAGATCAAGACATCGGACTGGATGATGATCGGCGGCGGCGCCGCCATGCTCATCCTCGGCTTCGCATTGGATTGGACGACAATCGACACCGTCGTCGGCAGCGCCGGCGGCGACGGTCCGTTCAACTACTTCTTCACCGGCGGGATCGCCTGGCTCCTCGTCGTCGCGACCGGTGTGCTCGCATTCCTGCGGGCAACGGGCAAACTCCCCGAGACGCAGCCGTGGACGCTGATCTTCCTCGCCGCGACCGGCCTCGCCACGCTGCTGATGCTGCTGCGCGTCATCCTCGGCGCGCGCTACGAATTCGCGGATCGCGGCATCGGGATGTACGGCGCACTCATCTGGGCCGCGATCGCGCTCGCCGGTGCGTTCATGAGCTTCCAGGCGTCCGGTGGCGAACTCTCCGATCTGACCGACATGGAAAAGATCAAGGGGAGCTTCAGCGACAAGCCCGGCGACACACCCCCGCCGCCCCCCGCCACCTGACCCCCACCCGCCTTTCCCACGAACGCGTGAGGTAGGTGCGCTCCATGTGCGCAACAACCTCACGCGTTCGGTGTTGGGGGTGGGGGCAGGCGTTCGACCGGTAGCGTTCGACGTCGCGTCACCTCGATCGGACCCTCTGGGTCCCCAGTGTCCCCTCACCCTGGGAGGCCAGATGCCGCACCTCACGGCACGCGTCGCGGCCTGCGCTGCTCGCCAGCACGGCGTCGTCACGACGAACGACTTGATCGAGGCGGGCTACGGCCGCCACACGATCCGCCGGCTCATCACGGATGGAGCGCTGATCCGCCTGCACCGCGACACACTTCGCGTCGCGACAGCGCCAGACACGTTCGAATCGAGATGCACCGCCGCGTCGCTCGCCGAACCTTCCGCGATCGTCACCGGCGCGGCCGCCGCCCGGCTGTGGGCGTTCCGTCACGTCGCCAGCGTCGACGTCCCGATCGTGCTCGTCGAGCACAGTCGTCACCCCCTCGCGCGCAACGTCGTGATCCGGAGATCGAACCAGATCACCGAAGCCGATCGCATCGAGCGTCCCGACGGCATCCGCGTCGCCAGCCCACCGCGGGCGTGGTTCGACTGTGCACGCGACTCCAGCGATCGCCGCTTCGAGATGCTCACCGAGTGGGTGATCGACAACCATTCCGGCGTACCACCGTTGTGGGAGATGCTCCGACGCCTGGAACAACGGGGGCGGCCGGGTCTCGCGCGCGTCCGGCGCGTGCTGTCGCAGCGGGCGGTCTGGCAGCGTCCTGCCGGTTCCGGCCTCGAGCTGCGTGTCCTCAAGGCGCTGCAGCGTGCCGGAGTCCCCGAACTGAGACGGCAGTTCCCGATCGAGCTGCAGGACCGATCGATCATCCACCCCGACGGCGCGCTCCCCGCGATCAGGTGGGCGGTCGAGATCGACCACGTGACGTGGCACGGCGGCCGGTTCGACGCGCAGTACGACAAGTCACGCGACCGGCAACTCCGTCGCGTCTCCTGGCAGGTCGACCGCGTGACCGACCAGGAACTCCGTGAGGACTTCGACGGCGCCATCTCCGACCTGGTCGGTCTTTACGAACTCCGGTGCCGGGAGGTCGCCGCGTGACGATCTCACCCCCGCCATTTTCCCACGAACGCGTGAGGTTGTTGCGCACATGGAGCGCACCTACCTCACGCGTTGGTGGTCACGCGTTGGGGGTGCTGATCTGGGTCAGCCGGCGACGATGTCCGCCATCAGCTCGCCGGCC
>JAHEKY010000111.1 GCA_024644465.1 Ilumatobacteraceae bacterium
GCGGCCCAGCCGTTGTCCCCGGGAAAGATGAGCTCGACGCCAGGATCGGCCATCTTCAGCAGGAACGCCGGGTCGCCCTCGTTCAACCGGTCGATGCCGTGACGGATCAGCGCACGAACTGTGGCCTTGTACATCGTTGCCTCCTTGGCGAGAACAACCACCCTACTAGAGCGTTCGCTCTATAATGGAGCTCGTGGGGACGACTCGGCAACGGCTGATCACTGCGACGAACGAGTCGTTCCGCCATCGCGGCTACCACGGCACCTCGGTGCAGGCGGTTGTCGAGGCAGCGGAGGCGACGGTCGGATCGCTCTATCACTTCTTCCCGGGTGGGAAGTCGGAACTCGCCGAGGCGACGGTGCAGGAAACCGGTGCTGCGTACGGCGACCTCTTCTCGGTGTTCCTTGCCGAGACCGCGTCGGCGGAGGAAGCGGTCCGCGCGTTCTTCCACGGTGCCGCCGACGCGCTCGTCGAGTCCGACTTCATCGATCTCTGCCCGATCGGCACCGTGGCGCGCGAAGTCGCCAGTGAAGATGAGCGCCTCCGCACCGCCGCGGCCGACGTGTTCGGACAGTGGGTCGACAAGCTGGTCGCGCCGCTCGTCGCCGTCGGCATCGACGCCGAAACAGCGCGCGACCGTGCGACCGCCGTGATCTGTCTTCTCGAGGGAGCGTTCGTCCTCGCCCGCACCTCGCGGGATGCCGGGGTGCTGCGAACCACCGGCAGTTTCGCAGCCGCAATGATCGCCGAGGCGGTCCGGGAGGCGTCCGCGCGTCGCGTCTGAGCGCGTCGCGGCGGTATGGCCGCAAACGCCGTCAGCCGCGGAAGCCGATGACTCGCTTCACCGCACGGCGGGCGAGATCTGTGGTGCGGGTGACGGGCAGCCGCTCGAAGCGGTACTCGTGGTGCTCGACCGGTACGGCGCCGAACTTCTCCTTGAACTGGCTGATGCCGTCGGACTCGCCCGACTCGCCCATGTGGTAGCGGGTGCTGCCGAAGTCGATCGCTTCGGTGATCGCCCGCCACTGCAGCGCGAAGTTCGCCTTCGCCGGGCCGGCGAGGTCGGCGTCCATCGCCCCGCGCGTGTAGCGGGCGGTCGCGCCGAGCAGCACGATCGCGGACGACGCCGGCTGCCCATCGACCGACGCAACGATCGTCAGGCACCGCTCGCCGAGCGCGCGCTGCATCGCCCGCAGCTTCTCGATCGGATCGCGGCGCCGCGCCCGGAACAGCGCGAGCGCCGCAGGCTCGTGCTGCTTGCCCGCCCAGCGGCGAACAGACAGCAGGAACAGCTCGTAGTGCGTGTCGAGCAGCGCCCCGGTGCGATCGACCTCGACCGTCACGCCGTACCGCTCGGCGCGCCGGATGTTGTAGCGAGTCGTCTTCGACAGCGACGCGAGCAGCGCGTCTGCGCCTGGCCTCAGGTCGACGATGTGGCTGCGGCGCGGGATCCGCACGTCGTCGTCGTTCGTCGCCTGCCGCCAGAGTTCGTCGTGGCGGGCGTCGATCCGGATCGAGACACGCGGGGAGCGCAGCGAGCGCAGATCCTCGACGACCGCCCGCACGACACTGACGTCGGGCGCGGGCCCGACGATCCCGCCGACGCCCCACGCGGGCGGCATCGACCAGATGCTCCCGGCAGCGAACGGGCCGGTCCGCACGAGCGGGAGGACGAACGTACGACCGTCGTCGAAGGTGTACGTGCGGGTCACATCGCGAGCGCCGGTCGTCGTACAGATCGCGTCGACCCATTCCAGTGACTGCTCGGGGAGGGCGAACGGGTCGGCGTGGAGCACGGAAGACCAGTCGGACCGCGTTGCGGGGGCGACGCTCAGTAGCAGCACGTCGCTCCTTGTCGATCCGGCGTCGCGCCGACCATGGAGGCCCGACGCCGGATCAACCGAGGAGGGCGCCGGATCCAAGCCTGCCGATCCACCCATCGCAGCCCTTTCCTGACGCATCTCCGGAGTCGCCACCCCTCCGACTCGCTCCATCGTGCCAGGTCAGCGCGTCCCCGAGAACGGCCGCAGCTGAATCTTGACGAAATCGACACACCCAGTTCTCGGAGCGTGCCGAGACGGTCGCGCCGGCGGAGCGGCGCCCTGCCGTCTTGAGACGTTCTTGAGACTTGACGACTCCTTGAGACTTGACGACTTCTTGAAACTTGACGACTTCTTGAAACTTGACGGGTTCTTGAGATTCGCATCTTGCGGTGAGAGGTGAGAGGACACGTCCCGCCCAACTCTCACCGGCACGCTCGCGCCTCGCCTCGCGGTGAGATCTGGGAGGACCTGTGCCTCTCACCTCTCACCGGAGCGACCGGAGGTCGTCGGGCGGACGCGACACGACATGCCCGAACCGGAACGCTCGTGCCGCGCATGAGCGGTGACGTACCGCTCTGGGTGCGCGTCGGCCGGGTCGGTATTGTGCCGGGCGTGATCCTGTCCGACCGCACCCTTCGAGAGCAGCTGAGCGCGGGGCGGATCGTGATCGACCCGCTCGACGAGTCGCTGATCCAGCCGTCGTCGGTCGACGTGCGCATCTCGAACATGTTCCGCGTGTTCCGCAACCACACCGCGGGCGTGATCGACGTCAAGCAGGACCTCGCCGAGCTGACGGAGCTGATCGAGATGCCGACCGACGAGCACGGGGTGGGCGACACGCCGTTCATGCTCCACCCCGGCGAGTTCGTGCTCGGGTCGACGTTGGAGCGCGTCGGCGTGCCGGAGGATCTCGTCGGCCGTGTCGAGGGCAAGTCGAGCCTCGGCCGGCTCGGCCTGATGATCCACTCGACCGCGGGCTTCATCGACGCCGGCTTCGACGGGCACATCACGCTGGAGTTGGCAAACGTCGCGAGTCTGCCGATCACGCTCTATCCCGGGATGAAGATCGGCCAGATCAGCTTCATGCAGATGAGCTCGCCGGCCGATCACCCGTACGGCCAGGGAGCATCCGGCTCGAAGTACCAGGGCCAGCAGGGCCCCACGCCGAGCCGCTACTTCGAGAACTTCGACTGAGACGCAATGGAGTGCTCCATCTGGTGCCTGGCACCAGGCGGAACACTCACTCGTTGAAGGGGCGGACCTTGACGGGTTTGCCGCGCATCGTCGTGTTGCGCATCGCGGTGATGACACGGTCGACCTCGGCCTTCGGGACGCCGACGACCGAGTAGTGGTCCGAGATGCGGATCGGGCCGATGTCACGGCCGACGAGGCCCGACTCGTTCGCGATCGCCCCGACGAGGTCCCCCGGACGAACCCCGGCCTTGCGCCCCTGGCTGACGTAGAGGAAGCCGGTGTCCGGGTTGCCGCCGCGATCGCGGTCGCCCTTCGCGTGCTTGCCCTCGCGTTTGCCGTCACGCTTGCCCGTGCCGCGATCGCGGGCCCGGTCCTTGCCGCCCTTGCCGTCCTTGAACTTCTTCGAGCGTTCCGTCCGGTTGTCGGACGCATCCGGGATCTCGCGTTCGTCGAGCACCGCGCCCCGGGCGAGGTGCACGAGCTTGATCGCGGCGAGCGCGATGTTGCGGTCGCTGTCCTCGCCGGCGAGCGCATGCAGCACGGGGTTGTAGTCCTCGAGGTCGGGCGCGGCGAGCGACTCGCGCACCGCCGTGACCGTCAGCTCGACCTGGCGCGCCCGCAGGTCGGCGACCGTCGGCACCTTCGCCACTTCGATCGTCTGCTTCGTCAGCCGCTCGATGTTGTTCAGCAGCCGCCGCTCACGCGGGTCGGCGAGCGTGATCGCCGTGCCCTCGCGCCCGGCGCGGCCGACCCGCCCGATGCGATGGACGTAGCTCTCCGCCGCCGACGGCACGTCGTAGTTGACCACATGCGTCAGCGTGTCGACATCGAGCCCGCGCGCGGCGACGTCCGTGGCGACCAGCAGCTCCGCGGTGCCGTCGCGCAGCCGACCCATCACGCGGTCGCGCTGGGCCTGATCCATCCCGCCGTGCAACGCCTCGGCCCGGTAGCCGCGCAGGTTCATCGTCGACGTCAGCTGGTCGACCTCCATCCGCGTGCGGCAGAACACGAGCGCAGCGTCCGGTGTCTCGATGTCGAGCACCCGTCCGAGCGCGTCCGGCTTGTCGGCCCGCCGGACGAAGTACACCGTCTGGCGGATCAGCTCCTGGCTCTCGCGTTCTTCGAGCTTGCCGATCTTGATCTTCACCGGGTCGCGCTGGTAGCGCTTCGCGATCGCGTTGATCCGCGGCGGCATCGTCGCGGAGAAGAGCACCGTCTGGCGATCCTCCGGTGTGCTCTCCAGGATCGACTCGATGTCGTCGGTGAAGCCCATGTCGAGCATTTCGTCGGCCTCGTCCAGGATCACCGTCTTGATCGAGTCGAGCAGCAGTGACCCGCGGCCGATGTGGTCGATCGCCCGGCCCGGCGTCGCGACGACGACGTGGGCGCCCCGATCGAGCGCGCCGAGCTGACGCCCGATCGGCTGTCCACCGAACACCGGCACCACCCGGGCATGGAGCTGCTTGCCGTACTTGACCATCGCTTCGCTGACCTGCACCGCGAGTTCGCGGGTCGGCACCAGCACGAGCACCGACGGGCCGCCCATCGGCGCACCGGGCTCGATCGTCTGGAGTGCGGGCAGCGCGAACGCGGCGGTCTTGCCGGTGCCCGTCGCGGCCTGGCCGAGCAGATCGGCGCCGGTCAGCAGCGTCGGGATCGTCTCGCGCTGGATCGGTGTCGGCTCCTCGTAGCCGAGCGCATCGAGCGCCTCGAGCAACTCCGACCGCAGACCGAGCCCGGCGAACCCGGACAGTGGCGGCGCGTCGACCGACGAGTGGCTGACGTCGTCGGCGGTGCCGTCGCCCATGTCGTTGTCGTTGCTCATCGCCACTGCTCCTCGGGAATCGCTCAACGATACGGAGTCGCTGCCGGAACCGTCGCCCGACGCCTCCAGCAGGGGCGGCCGGCGCCTCGATCGCGCCGCGCCGATCGTCAAGATCTGCTCAAGGTGGCAGTTGGACTGACCGAATCAATCAGCACTTGAACTGACGGAAGTGACGCGCGATCGCGGCGGGCGACGTGCAGGAAGGCAGCAACCCCATGACGCAGCGCGGCAGGTGGCGTTCTCACGCCCGCCTGGTCGCACCGGTCGTCGTCGGTGCGATCGTGATGGCCACCGCTGCCGCGTCCGTCGCCCGCTCGTCCGCGAGCTTCGTCGGCTCGACCGGCAACGCGGGCAGCAGCATCTCGGCAGGCACGATCGTCCCGCCGACGGCGCTGGGGGCGACCGCGAGCGGCCCGTCGACCGTCGACCTGACGTGGACGCCAACGATGTTCGCCGACGGCTACAACCTCTACCGCAGCCTCCGTTCGGGCAGCGGCTACGTGTTCGCCGCCAACGTCGCGGGTCAGCCGACCGCCAATCACACCGACACCGGCGCCCAGCCGGGCAGCTTCAATCACTATGTCGCCGAGGCCACGGCCGGGACATGGGTGAGCGGCTACTCGAACGAGGCGACCGTGCTCACGCCCGGGCTACCCGGCCCAAAACCGGGCGGTCCGTGGGGGACCGGGCTCACCCATCCCGCCGACGCCGGGTCCGACCGCGGCCTGATCTTCATCGTCGGCAACGAGCAGGATCCGCACGTCCGTCAGATCGGCGCGTGGGGCGCCGGGCTGACCCACGCGCCCGAGCCGGGCGCGGAGCGCGCCCTCGTCCTCATCGCCGCCAACAAGCACACGTCCGGCGGAGGCTCGCCGTCGATCAGTTCGGTCACGTACGGCGGGCAACCGTTGACGAACGTCAACGGCGTCCGGACCGGCACGGGCACGCCGGTGCGTGTCGAGATGTGGGTGCTCGACGAGGCCGGTATCGCGGCGGCGACCGACTCGACGTTCGTGCCCACCTGGACGAACACACCGTCGCTGCCGATGTATTCGCACGCGTTCTTCGCCGGTGTGGACCAGACCACGCCGATCTCGGACGAGGACACGGCCCGTACGAACAACGGCACGCCGAATCCGATGACGACTGCCGCACTGACGACGACGGCCGGGTACGACTACGTCGTGACGGGCGCGGTCGCCGGCACGACGGGCGCGTACACATCGCAGAACGGGTTCACGCTCGGGAACAACCAGACCGCCGGCGGGGAGACGTCGCTCGGAACCGGCTGGAAGCGGGCGCTCGCAACGACCGAGATCCCGTCGATGTTGCACTCCGGGCCCGACAAGCAGGCGATCTCCGGCGCGGTGCTCAACTCGTCCGCAGTCCCGTTCGTCCCCACGGTCACGTCGGTGACCTACGGCGGCCAGCCGCTGACGAAGTTGACCGGCGTGAGCACCGGCCCGACCGTCACCGCCGGCACCGAGATCTGGTTCCTCGACGAAGCGGGCATCAGCGCCGCGAGCGATGCCACGTTCGTGCCGACGTGGGACACACCACCGGATCTGCCCTCCTACGCCCACCGGTTCTACACCGGCGTCGACCAGGCGGACCCGATCGGTGCCACCGGCGTGGGCGCGAGCCCGGCGGCGACACCGAACCCGATCACGACGGGGGCGCTGCCGACCGTCCCGGGCGACATCGTCGTCATCGGCGCGATCGCCGGAGAGACCGGTGCCTACACGCCGCAGAACGGGTTCGCGTTCGGCACCAACCAGAACAACGGGTCGTCCACCCTCGGCACGGCCGACAAGACGACGGCTGCCACGTCGGAGACGCCGTCGATGCAGCATTCCGGCCCGAACCGTCAGGCGATCTCCGGCGTGGTCCTCCAACGCCGTCGTGCGTCGTTCGCCAACGGTTGGACGACCGGCCTGACCCACGCGGTCGGCGGAGGTACCGATCGGCTACTCGTCTTCGTCGCGGCGATGGAGAACGGGGCCGACCCCGGGACCCCGCCGCAGGGACGGCGCGATCTGACGGCAGTGACCTATGGCGGCGAGCCGCTCACGCCGGTGAGCGAGGTCGACATCTGCACCGCGAACGTGACGAGCTCGTTCTGCGCTCGGGCAGAACTGTGGTACCTGAACGAAGCGGGGATCGCCGCGGCGACCGGCACGACGTTCGTGCCGACGTGGACTGGTGACCCGCCGTACGAGCTGGAGGAGTTGTACGCCGCCGTGACGCTCGAACGCGTCCACCAGGTCGCCCCGATCGGCAACGTCGGCACCAACTCGTCGACGCTCGACCCGATCCAGCCGAGCGACCCGATCGGCGTCGGTACCGGTGACATCGCGCTGGTCGCGGCGATGGGTGGCAACACGGGCACGTACACCCCGCCGGCCGGCTACACGGAAGGCACGGACCAAACGCTGCTGTCGGCGACGCTCGCAACCGCGACGCTCGACGTCACCGCCGACGGCTCGCAGCAGCCGACGATGAGCTTCGACGGTGTCATCAACCGCCAGGTCGTCCTCGCTGCGACGATCAAGGCGAGCGGCACGCCGTAGGCAGTCGCTCCGAGAAATCTGACGCTCGCGTGTTTGGGCTCGCTGCGGCAGGGTACGGCTCACTCCACAATCCGGAGACACCGGAACCCCCCAATCCATCCGGAGACACCGGATCATCGAAAGGAGCGCATCATGTTGTGGTTTCTCATCGTCCTGCTGTTCGTCGGCGTGATCGCAGGTGCACTCGCCCGTCTGCTCGTCCCCGGCCCGGACCCGATGAGCCTCGCCGGCACGTGGCTGCTCGGCGTCGTCGGCTCGTTCGTCGGCGGCTTCCTCGGCTACGTCCTGTTCGGCAGTGACATCGAGGACGGAGCCGTCCAGGTCTCCGGCATCATCGGCTCGGTGCTCGGCGCCGTCGTCGTCCTGCTCATCTACAACGCCGTCACGGGTCGCAAGCACAGCCTGACCCGCTGACCAAGATCGAGCCGTCGTCGCGGCGGTCCAACGACGTACCCCCGCGACGACGGCCCGCAAGACGCAACGCTCCCCACAGGAATCCCCTCCTCCTGTGGGGAGCTTTCTCGTTTTCGAGCCGGCCCGATCGGTGAACGCCGGTCAGGCGTCGGTGACGTCGGCGAGCAGCGGGGCGTCGCCGGCCCGGAACTTGGCCTCGCCCGCTTCGATCGCCTCGAGCAGATGGATCGAGATGTCGGCGACGCGCACCTCGTCTTCCTCGACACCGGCGCCCTTCACCCCGTCGTCGAGCATGATGTAGCAGAACGGGCAGGCAGTCGCGACTCGTGATGCGCCGGTCGAGATCGCCTCGGCCGCCCGCTCGTCGTTGACCTTCACGCCGACGTTCTCCTCCATCCACATTCGCGCCCCGCCGGCGCCGCAGCACATCCCCTTCGTGCCGTTGCGCGGCATCTCGACGACCTCGATGCCCTTGATCGAGCCGACGACCTTGCGGGGCGCGACGTACACGTCGTTGTGGCGGCCCAGATAGCACGAGTCGTGGTAGGTGATCCGCTCCTCGAGCGTCGCCTGGCTGACGTCGAGCCGGCCGCTCTCGATCAACTGCTCGAGCAGCTGCGTGTGGTGGATCACTTCGTAGTTGCCGCCGAGCTGGGGGTACTCGTTCTTCAGCGTGTTGAGGCAGTGCGGGCACTGGGCGATGATCTTCTTGACGCCCATCCCGTTGAGCATCTCGACGTTCGGCTGGGCGAGCATCTGGAACAGGTACTCGTTGCCCGAGCGGCGCGCCGAGTCGCCGGTGCACATCTCCGACGGGCCGAGGATCGCGACATCGAGGCCGGCACGCCGCAACAGCTTCGCCATTGCCTGGGTGACCTTCTTGTTCTTGTCGTCGAACGAGCCCGCGCAGCCGACCCAGTACAGGTATTCCGCCTGCAGCGGATCGCCGGGGTCGACAACGGTGATGCCGTCCATCCCCTCCGCCCAGTCACCGCGCTCGCCCTGGTTCAAGCCCCACGGGTTCCCCTGGTTCTCCATCGCGCGATAGGCGTTGCCCAGTTCGGCCGGGAAGTTCGACTCCATCAGCGACAGGTAGCGCCGCATGTCGAAGATCTTGTCGGTGATCTCGATGTTGACCGGGCAGATCTCGTCGCACGCCTTGCACGTCGTGCAGGCCCAGATCTCCTCGGCGGTGATCCGCTCGAACAGGTTGTTCGCACTGACGGCCACCTCGGGCACGTTGCCGA
>JAHEKY010000025.1 GCA_024644465.1 Ilumatobacteraceae bacterium
CGAATCGACGTCCGGCGAGATCGGGATCCGGACGCGTCTCGTCGCGGCGGCGATCGTGTGCGCGTCGAGGCCCGGCCCTTCGGCGCCGAACACGACGGCGACGCGCTCGGGAACGTCGAGCCGCCACAGGTCGTCTGCATCGGTCGCGGGCGTCATCGCCCACGTCTCGAAGCCGTGCGCGTGCAGGGTGTCGAGCGCCGTCGACCACTGCGCCACCGTCGTCGTGGCGATCGGCAGCGTCAGCACCTCACCCATGCTGACCCGCACGGTGCGGCGGCTGTACGGGTCGGTACACGTCGGGTCGGTGACGAACGCGTCGATGCCGAGTGCCCGACCGGCCCGTGCGATTGCGCCGAGGTTCTCGGCATCGTTCAGGCCCTCGAGGACTGCGATCCGCCGCGCTGACGCTGCGACCGTCTCGACCGATGGATGCGCCCGGCGATTCGCTGCTGCGACGACACCACGATGGAGGTCGAAGCCGACGACGGACGCGATCACGTCACGCGCGGCGACGAACACCGGGACGTCTCGGTCGGCGAGCACGGCGAGGTGCGGCAGGAAGCGCTCGACCCGCGACGGCGCGAGCAGCACCGAACGGATCGTGTGAGCCGACTCGATCAGCCGGTCGATCGCCACGTAGCCCTCGGCGATGAAGAACTCGTCGCGCTCGATCCGGCGGCGCGCGGCCTGGTCGTTCAGTCGCCGGTAGTCGTCGAGCCGGGCGTCGTCGGCGTCAGCGATCGCGATCGTTCCGTCGTGGGTCATCACCGCCGACGGTACGACCTCACTCGCCGGTGAACACGGGCGGCCGCTTCTCGACGAACGCCGCGGCCGCCTCGCGATGGTCGGCGGTGCTCATCCCGAGCACCATGTTCGCCGCCCGTCCCGCCTTGCGGTGAGAGTTGGGGGGACCTGTGCCTCTCACCTCTCACCGGAACGTCGGAACTCGAGTCACGGGTGGTGGGAGATGCGCCGGATCGTGACGGGGAAGTTCGCGTCGCCGGTGCCGTGGTTCATGTAGAGCGCCCCGTCGGGCCCGACGGTGATCGCGTTCGGCCGGCCGAACGACGCCTCGACGCCGCGGCCGTCCTCGACGCCCGGTTCGCCGGTGCCGGCGATGATCTCGACGTCGCCGGTCGCGAGGTCGAAGCGGAACACGAGGTAGGCGCCGCGGCTCGTCACGAACAGCGAACCGTCGAGGTAGGCGACGTGGGACGTCGGCTTCGGGAACTCGATCAACAGCTCCGGTTCGCCGTCGGGCGTCACTGCGAACACCTGCCCGTCGCGGTGATCGGCGGCGTAGATCGTGCCGTCGGGCCCCTGCGCGAGGCTGTTGAGGCCACGGTACCGAGGGCTCTTCGACCATTCCTCGACCGAGCCATCGGGCGTCAGCTCGTAGATCGTGCCGACCGCGTACGACGCGATGAGCAACGTGCCGTCGTCGCGCGGCGCGAGGCCGGTCGGGCCGCGGATCTCATCGGTGAGCAGCGTCGGGGTGCCCTCGGCATCGATCGAGTAGACCCGATCGGTGCCGTAGCTGCTCTGGTACAGCGTCCCGTCGGGGCCGAACGTCGTCATCGTCAGACTGCCCATGTTCTCGTCGGTCGAGAACGTCTCGACCGTGCCGTCGGGTTCGATCCGGCGGACCTGGTTGCCGGGTTTGTCCGGTTGGCCGAAGTCGCCGACGTACATCACCCCGTCGGCGTCGATCGCCAGGCCGCCGGTGCCGCTGTCGACGTCGGCGATGACCGTCTCGACGACCCACTCGTCCGACACCGGGAACTTGTACCGCTGCAGCGCCTCGGGGACCGGCAGCGGCGGCTCCGTCGTCGTCGATGTCGAGGCGGGCGGCGGGGCCGGCGTCGTCGCCGGTTCGGTCGCGATCGATGGCTCGGTCGGCGCCGTTTCCGAGATGGTCGTCGGCGGGGCGGTTGCGGGCCCGGCGGTGTCGGGCGCGGACGAACCGGTGTCGGACCCGCACGCTGCGAGTGCGATCGCGGCAACTGCGAGCGAGGCTGTGCCGGGTCGGGGCCGCATTCGCGTCAGAGTAGGCGACCGAACGGAACGAGGGCCGTCGAGCCTACGTTGCCGCGGCGCAGCGCGACGTTCGGCGCGTCGTCCGACGTGACACACGCATCGTGGGTGGCGTCGTACGGGTTGCCGACCGAGCCGTCGAAGTGGGTCTCGAAGTGGAGGTGGGGCCCCTTGGCGTTGCCGGAGCTCCCGACGTAGCCGATCACCTCGCCGGCGGCGACCGTTCGACTCGAACCCTCGAACGAGTCCAGGTGGGCGTAGTAGAACTTGTTGCCGGTCTCCGTCGTCAGCCAGACGGCGTTGCCCCCGAGGCGGCTCCGCTTGAACGTCGCCTCACCGGCCTGGACCGCAACGATCGGCTCACCGCGGTCGGCGACCATGTCGACACCCTTGTGGCGCCGCCCGCCGGAGCGTGCCGCGCCCCAGCTGTCGATGAACTCGCTGCCCGACGGGATCGGGCAGGTGATCCGAGTCGGATCGCCGGCGGCGTCGGCGGAGGACCGGGGTGAGTCGCGGGTCACCGATTCGGGCGAGGCGTTCGTCGGTGTCGCGACGGCGAGGAGCATGGCGATGGTCGCGCTCGCGGCGGCAGTGAGGACGCGCGCGACGGTCGAGGGGGTCGAATGCATCCGGCGAGATTACGGTTGTGTTACGGAAAACCATCGGAATCGTGTCGACGGTCACGCGTGGCAGGAGTCGCAGGACCGGTCCTTCAGTCGAACACGGGTTGCGCCGATAACGCTGGCGCGCGAGAATCGAACACATGTTCTTCCAGGGCTCGCTGTTCGGTGTCTGCGATCCCGGCGTCGACGAGCGGTTCACGGAGGCCGAGCGCGTCGACCTCGACGAACGATGCTGGGTCGAGTTCGTGCCCGGGTGGCTCGTCGGTGCTGACGCGCTGTTCGACGACCTCCTCGACCGCCTCGAGTTGCGGCAGCGGACGAACATCCCGATGTACGACTCGCTCGTCGACGAACCGCGGCTCACCGGGTCGTGGCGGGCGTCGTCCGAGCTCGCGGCCGATGGCCCGACGCCGCTGCTCGGCGACATCCGCCGGCTGCTGATCGAGCGCTACCACCGGCCGTTCGACTCGATCGGGTTCAACCTGTACCGCGACGGCAACGACTCGGTTGCGTGGCACGGCGACCGGCACCGCAACTTCGTGACCGACCCCGTCGTCGCGATTCTCAGCGTCGGCCATCCCCGGGCGCTGCGGCTGCGGCCACGGGGCGGCGGGGCGTCACGCGGTTGGAACCTCGGCGGCGGTGACCTGTTCGTGATGGGCGGCGCGTGTCAGCACGACTGGGAGCACTGCGTACCGAAGCTCCGCCGGGCGGTCGGCCCCCGCCTGTCGATCACCTACCGGCACGACACCGCGTCGAGCTGACGTCAACCGACGTCGGCGACCGCTGCGGTGAGGGCCTCGACGAGCTCGTCGATCTCCTCCGCGGTCGAGTTGAGCATCGGCGACAACCGGATGACGTTGCCGTAGAGACCGCCCTTGCCGACGAGCAGACGGTGGTCCTTGCACGCCTCGAGCACGGCGGCGGTGCGCTCCTTGTCGGGCTCGATGCCGCCCTCGTGGCAGATCTCGAACGCCCACATCAGCCCGCGGCCGCGCAACTCGGCGATCCACGGGGTCGCGTCGGCGACCGGCGCGAACCCGGCGTGGAACCGTGCGCCCATCTCCTTCGCGTTGGCCTGGAGGCCGTTGCTCAGCACCTGGTCGAGTGTCGCCAGACCCGCCGCGGCCGACAGCGGGTTGCCGCCGAACGTCGAGAAGTTGAGCACCTTGATGGTGTCCATGATGTCGGCGCGGGCGACGATGCCGGCGAGTGTGATGCCGTTGCCGACGCCCTTCGCGAACGTCAGCATGTCCGGCACGACACCGTGGGCCTCGTAGCCCCAGAAGTGCTCGCCGGTGCGGCCCCAACCCGTCTGGACCTCGTCGGAGATGAACAGGATCCCGCGGTTCGCGAGCTCCTTCTGGATCTGACCGAAGAACCCGTCCGGCGGCGTGGCGAACCCGCCGACACCTTGGATCGGTTCCGCGATCAGCCCGGCGACGTCACCGGCGGACGTCATGTCGAGCAACTGCGCGAGGTCGTCGACGCACGCCGCGGTGTACTCGTCGTCGTCGAAGTCGCGGAACGGCGAGCGCAGCCGGTAGCCGCCCTGCACGAACGTGACCTGCAGCCCGCTGAGCGACGTCGACGACCAGGTCGAGTGGCTGGTGATCGCCTGGGTCGTGAACGAGCGGCCGTGGTAGCTGTTGCGCATCGCCAGCATCTGGTTCGACTTGCGGTAGCTCGTCGCGAGCAGCACCGCGGTGTCGTTCGCTTCGCTGCCGGAGGTCGTGAAGAACACCCGAGCGTCGGGGATGCCGGACTGGGCGGCGATCTTCTCCGCCAACTCGATCATCGGCTCGGACAGGTACAGCGTCGAGGTGTGCATCACCTTCGCGGCCTGCTCCTGTACGGCCTTCGTCACTGCCGGGTTGTTGTGGCCGATCATCGTCGTCAGCACGCCGCCGAAGCAGTCGAGGTACTTGTTGCCTTCGAGGTCCCAGACGTAGCTGCCCTCCCCGCGATCGATCGAGATCGGCTCGGCGTAGTAGGGCGCGATGAACGGCGGCAGGGCGCGGCGGTAGCGGTGGAAGAGGTCGGCGCTGGTGGTCACGCCGCCATCGTAGATCCGCCGCAAGGGGCCGAGTCGCAGTCGTGCCCGGCACGCCGACGATCCGAGCCGCAGTCGTGTCTGGCACACCGAGTCGAGAAGTCAAAGTTGTGTCTGACACAACTTTGACTCAGTGGGCGAAGACCTGGGCGTCGTCGGCGAAGGCCTTGAACTCGAGGGCGTTGCCGGACGGGTCGAGCAGGAACATCGTCGACTGCTCGCCGACCTCGCCGGCGAAGCGGGTGTGCGGTTCGATGACGAAGGTCGTGCCGGCGGCGCGCAGCCGGTCGGCGAGCGCGTGCCACTCCGGTGGTGACAGCAGGACGCCGAAGTGCGGTACCGGCACGTCGTCACCGTCGACCGGGTTCGTCGCGGCCCGGCGAGCGGCGCCCGGTTCGACGAGGTGGGCGACGAACTGGTGGCCGTACAGGTCGAAGTCGACCCATCGCTGCGACGACCGCCCTTCGGGGCAACCGAGCAGCCCGCCGTAGAAGGCGCGTGCTGCGTCGAGGTCGTCGACCGGCATCGCGAGGTGGAAGCGCCGTCGCTCGTCGGGGTGCGGACCCATCGCGGCGGTCACATCGGCAGGGCGTACGTGCCCTGCGCCGTCGAGACGATCCGGCCCTCGTCATCGTCACACCACAGGTGGACCGAGCCGACGACGTTGCGCCGTCCGGCCTTCTCGAGCGTCGCCCGAGCCCACAGCTTCGACCCCTGCGCCGGGCGGAGGAACCGCATCGAGAGCTCGGACGTGAGCGCCATCGGCTCGATCCTGCCGATCGCCCCGAAGACGAGGTACCACAGCGCCGCGTCGGCGAGGCCGAACTGGGTCGGGCCCGAGACGAAGCCGCCCGGCCGGAGGTTCCCCTCGTCGACCGTCGACACGGCGAGCGCGTGGTTCGGGCCGACGTCGGCGCAGGAGTTCCCGGTGCCGGAGAACATCTCGTCGAGCATCGCGTTGATCGCTGCGGGCGTCGGCACGGGCGAGGTCATGCCGCGACGCTACCGAGCGACGCCGCTGCGACGCCGATCTGGAGTGAGCCGTCCCGTTCTCGAATCGCAGCGTCCGATGTGCCATCGTGGCCCCGTGATCGACACACACGGCGGCACGACGGGTTGCGCTGCGGCGAGGCGGCCGTCGTGAACCGCATCGTGATCGTCGGTGCATCGCTCGCGGGGCTGCGCGCTGCGGAGACGCTGCGCTCGGCGGGATTCGACGGCGCGGTGACCGTGATCGGCGGGGAGCCGCACCGGCCGTACGACCGGCCGCCGCTGTCGAAGAGGCTGCTGGCGGGCGAATGGGAGGCTGATCGGATCCAGCTCCGTCGACCTGACACGTTCGACGAGCTCGATGTCGAGTGGCGGCTGGGCACGACGGCGACCGGGCTGGCGCTCGGCGACCGATCCGTGCTGCTCGACGACGACACGGCGGTCGGCTTCGACGGCGTGATCATCGCGACCGGCTCGACGCCGCGCCGGCTGCCCGGACAGGAGCAGCACGACAACGCTTGCGTGCTGCGGTCGCTCGACGACGCACTCGCGATCCGGAAGGTGATCTCGCCGGGCGGCCGGCGAGTGATCGTCGTCGGCGCGGGCTTCATCGGGCTGGAGGTCGCGGCCACGGCACAGCAGCTCGGCAACGACGTCGTCGTGCTGGAGGCGGCGCCGGCACCGCTGATCCGCGGCCTCGGCGAGGCGATGGGGGCGGCGGTCGGTGCGATCCACCGCGACCGCGGCGTCGATCTGCGGTGCGACGTCGAGTTCGAAGCGCTGACCGGCCGTGGCGTGCAGCTGCGGGGTGAGCACGTCGATGCCGATCTCGTCGTCGTCGGCATCGGGGTCGAACCGGTGACCGCGTGGCTCGACGGCAGCGGCCTCGAACTCCGCGACGGTGTCGTCTGCGACGCGACACTGTGTGCCGCGCCCGGTGTCTACGCCGCCGGCGACGTCGCCCGGTGGCCGAACGAGCTGTTCGGCGAGGAGATGCGCGTCGAGCACTGGACGAACGCCGCCGAGCAGGGCGCGGCGGCCGCGTCGAACCTGCTCGCCGTCGCGCGCGGCGATGCACCGACGCCGTACGCGCCGGTGCCGTTCTTCTGGAGCGACCAGTTCGACCAGCGCCTCCAGTTTCTCGGTCGGAGTGCGCCTGGCGACGAGGTGGTCGTCGCCGCGGGTTCGGTCGCCGACGGCAAGTTGCTCGCCCTCTACGGCCGCGACGGGGTCGTCCGGGGCGCGTTCGGGCTCAACGCCCCGCGCTGGGTGATGCCGATGCGCACGCACCTGCTGGAGCGCAGTGATCTGGCGGTGGCGGTCGAACACGGGCAGTCACTGGCCTGACGTCGCCGGGCGTCCGTCCTCGCTCGGACAACTCCTCGCTGGCACTCTGCGGCGGAGGCGCATCGACCGCGCCGACGTGACGCAGGACCGCTCGGGGGCGAACTTGAGTGGTTGTCACTCATGATTACAGTGTTTATCGTGTCAGGATGTCGACCACCGCGACCCTCGTCCGCCTGCCGCTCGCCCACCTCCCGGCCGCCGTCCTGCCCGGCGCGACGGTCACGCTCACGCTGAACTCGCCCGATCTCCACCGCGCGATCGAAGCGGCCACGTCCGATGCCGAGCACGGCTCCGGCGGCCGGATCCTGCTCACCGGCGGTGACGAACACGGCCTCGGTGTCGTCGCGAGCGTGCCGAACGTCGGCAACCTGCCGTCCGGGGAAGCTGCCGCGATCGTGCGGGTCCAGGCGCGGGCGCGGATCGTCGACATCCACCACCCGAACGGCGACGACGACGCCGCCTCCGCCGAGGCCGAGGTGATCACCGACCCGCCGCCGACGCCGCGAGTGCAGGCCGCCGCCCGCGAGTTGCGCGCCACGCTCGATGTGATCGCACAACTGCGGCGCTCCCGGCGCCTGCCGGAGATCCTCCGCACGATCGAGGCGCCCGGCGCGCTCGCCGACGCAGTTGCACTGTGGGCGGACTTCGAAGACGACGACCGGCTCGTCGTGCTGCGCGCCGTCGACCCGTCCGATCGCGTCGACGCGATCAACTCGTGGGCGCGCAACCACCTCGCCGAACTGCAGGTCGCCGAGACGATTCGCAACGACGTCAGCGAGGGTGTCGACAAGCAGCAGCGCGAGTACGTGCTGCGCCAGCAGCTGAACGCGATCCGCAAGGAGCTCGGCGAAGGTGACGACGACGTCGTCGGCGAGTTCCGCACGAAGCTCGACGAGCTGGACGCACCGACGAACGTCAAGGCGGCGATCGCGAAGGAACTCGATCGGTTCGAGCAGATGAGCGCCCAGTCGCCCGAGCATTCCTGGGTGCGGACGTGGCTCGACCGGATCTTCGAGATGCCGTGGGGTGCGCGCAGCGACGACACGCTCGATCTCCCGGCGGCGAGAGAGCAGCTCGACGCCGACCACTACGGCCTCGACGACGTCAAGGACCGCATCGTCGAGTTCCTCGCGACGCGCAAGCTGCGCCACGAGCGCGGCCTCGACGAGCGTCCCGACAAAGTTGTGTCAGACACAACTTTGTCGGGACACGCAGCCGGTGTGCGGTCGGCCAGGGGCGACGGCGCGATCATCACGCTCGTCGGCCCGCCCGGCGTCGGCAAGACGAGCCTCGGCGAATCGATCGCCCGGGCGATGGGCCGCTCGTTCGTCCGTGTCGCGCTCGGCGGCATCCGCGACGAGGCGGAGATCCGTGGCCACCGGCGGACCTACGTCGGTTCGCAGCCGGGCCGCATCGTGCGCGCGCTGCAAGAGGCGGGCACGATGAACCCGGTGATCCTGCTCGACGAGGTCGACAAGCTGTCGGCCGGCGGCTGGTCGGGAGACCCGACGGCCGCACTGCTCGAAGTCCTCGACCCCGCGCAGAACCACACGTTTCGCGACCACTACCTCGAAGTCGACCTCGACCTCTCCGAGGTCGTGTTCATCGCGACCGCCAACGTGGCCGACACGATCCCGGCACCGTTGCTCGACCGGATGGACATCGTGCGGCTCGACGGATACACCGAGGACGAGAAGACGTTCATCGCGAACCGCTACCTGCTGCCCCGCCAGGTCGGACGGGCCGGGCTCACGACCGACGAGGTCAGCCTCGCCACCGGCGTCGTCGGCGCGATCATCCGCGGGTACACCCGTGAAGCCGGCGTGCGCTCGCTCGAGCGCGAGCTCGGCCGGCTCGTACGCAAGGTCGCGGCGAAGGTCGCGACCGGTACGGCGCCGCCGGTGGAGATCGATGTGGACGAGTTGACCGAGTGGATCGGCCGGCCGAAGATCGTCGACGACATCCCGGAACGCACGACGACGCCCGGCATCGCCACGGGGCTGGCGGTCACCGGCGCCGGCGGTGATGTCCTGTTCGTCGAGACGACCGCGTTCCCCACGGGCCCCGACACCGAGCCGGGGCTGACCCTCACGGGCCAGCTCGGCGACGTGATGAAGGAGTCGGCACAGATCGCGTTGAACTACGTGCGGTCACACGCCGCGGCGCTCGGCGTCGACCCCGCCTCGATGCAGCGCCGCTTCCACGTGCACGTTCCGGCGGGCGCCGTCCCGAAGGACGGCCCGTCCGCGGGCATCACGATGACGACCGCGCTCGTCTCGTTGCTCACCGATCGGCCGGTGAAGTCGACGGTCGGGATGACCGGCGAGATCACGCTGCAGGGTCAGGTCCTGCCGATCGGCGGCGTCAAGCAGAAGGTGCTCGCCGCCCACCGGATGGGCCTCACCGAGATCGTGCTCCCCGCGCGCAACGGCCCGGACCTCGACGACGTGCCCGAGAACGTCCGCGAGACGATGACGTTCCACCTCGCCGCCACCTACGACGACGTCGCCGCCGCCGCCTTCGCCCAGGGCGCCGGTGCTACATCTGGTGCCAGGCACCAGATGTAACACCCCTCGGGGATCGCCCCTAGGCTCGCGGGATGGGTTCATCCGGTTCGCACCTCTCGGGCGTCTGGGCGAAGGTGACCGACCTCAAGGTGGTGCGCGGCGAGGGGTGCCGGGTCTTCGATGTCAACGGCGATGCGTACCTCGACTTCACCGCCGGCATCGCCGCCGCGTCGACCGGCCACTGCCACCCGACGGTCGTCAAGGCGATCGCCGAGCAGGCCCACCGGTTCGTCCACGCCCAGGTCAACGTGTACGAGCACGACCTGCTCGAGCCGGTCGCGGCACGCCTGGCGGAGTTGACCCCGCCGTCGATCGACACGTTCTTCTTCAGCAACTCCAGCGACGAGATCCTCGAAGCAGCGGTCAAGGTCGCCAAGCACGCCACGGGCCGGTCGAGCATCATCACCTTCGACGGCGCGTTCCACGGGCGCACGCTGCTGACGATGGCGATGTCGACCTCGCGGGCGATCGACCGGGAGGGCTACGGACCGTTCCCGAGCGGTGTCCACGTCGCGCCGTTCCCGGACCCGCACGCGTCCGACCAGGAGTCGGAGATCAGCCGCGCGCTGCGCGGGCTCGACCGGCTGTTCCAGACGCAGATCGTCGCCAGGGACGTCGCCGCGATCTTCGTCGAGCCGGTGATCGGCGAACGCGGGTACATCCCGACGCCACCGGCGTTCGTCGCCGGCCTCGCCGAGCGCTGCGCCGAGCACGGCATCCTGTTCATCGCCGACGAGACGCAGAGCGGCTTCGGCCGGACCGGCAAGATGTTCGCGATCGAGGCCCACGACGTCGAGCCGGACATCCTCTGCATGGCGAAGGGCATCGCGTCCGGGTTCCCGTTCGCGGCGCTCGGGATGCGCCGATCGATCGACGACAAGTGGCGTCCGGGCAGCCACGGCGGCTCCTCCAACGGCACACCGATCGGCTGCGCGGCTGCGCTGGCCACGATCGAGGTGCTGACGGCGGACGGCTTTCTGGACAACGTCCGCAACCGGGGCACGCAGCTGATCGACGAGCTGCGGAACTTCCAGCAGCTGGACGACGCGTTGCTGCATGTGCGCGGGCGCGGGTTGATGGTCGCGACCGAGTTCGACACGCCGGAGCGGGCGGCGGCGATCGTCGAGCACTGTCTGGAGCACAGCAAGGTCATCCTGATGACGGCCGGCACCCGCAAGCGGACGATCCGGTGGATGCCGCCGCTGATCGTGACTGCGGACGAGATCGACGAGGCGACCGCGGCGTTCAGCGCGGCGATTCGCGCGACGGGCTGAGGTCGCGCGGTGGCCCGGCTCGACGCGGCGCGGATCGGTGTCTGGCGGGGGATGCAGGCGCTCGTCGGCGAGATCGAGCGCGCGATCGACGAGGAGCTGCGCGCCGAGTGGGACATCTCGCTGGGCTGGTTCGACGTGCTCGCGTCGCTGCAGCGGCTCGGCGGCCGGGCGCGGCCGCTCGACGTCGCCGCCGACCTGCGCCTGCCGGCGTCGAGCGTCAGCCGGCGGCTCGATCGTCTTGAGGAGGAGGGGTGGGTCGCCCGGCACCGGCATGTCGACGACACCGACCTCCGCGCGGTCGACGTCGAGTTGACGCGGACCGGCCGGCGATTGTGGCGCGAGATGAGCATCACGTATCGGCGCGCCCTGCAGGCGTTGTTCGCGGTGCACCTCGACGCCGACGACATCCGCGACATGCAGCGCGTCCTCGACCTGCTCGTCGCGGCGGGTCAGGAGATCGTCGAGCCGTCGCCGCCGCTCGAAGTGCTGGACTGACTCGCGAACGCGACCGGCACCGGCCCGGCGACCGGTACGTCGACCGGTACGTCGACCGGCCCGGGGGTCGGGGCGGGGACACGTTCGCCGTTCGGTCCGACGGCAAGCCGGCCGGACAGCGCACCGCGAACGGCGGTGTCGATCGCCAGGCCCGCCCAGAGGAGCGCGATCGCGACGATCCCGTCGAGCCACCAGTGGTTGCCCGACGCGGACACGACGATCGAGGTGATGACGACGTGCAGCATGAAGACCCATCGCCACCGGCTCGTGCTGACGGCGACGATGCCGAACGAGACGACGGCCGCCCACCCGACATGGATCGACGGCATCGCGGCGAACTGGTCCGACACGCCGGTGCCGACGGGCCCGTAGATCGACGGGCCGTAGATCTCCGACAGATCCTCGTAGCCGAGGTCGACGAGGAACCGTGGCGGCGCGACGCGGACGAACCGGATGACGAGGCAGGCGCCGGTCAGGATCGCGAGACCGTTGCGCCAGTGGGCGTAGTGCTCGCGGTGGCGGAGGAACAGCCAGACGAGGAAGACGACCAGCGCCGGCACGTGGAGCGTGGCGTAGTACAGCGTCGTCGGCCAGCCGAGCCAGTCGTTGCGGAGGACGAACTGCTGCAGGGACAGTTCGGTCGGGAAGTGGAGTGCGTTCTGGAGGTCGACGATCTGGCGGGCCCGCTCGATCGCGCCATCGTCGTGCGCGAGCGGCAACTGCCGTGCGACCCGCCAGACCGCGTAGAGCGCGGCGAGCAGCGCGAACTCGACGGCACCCTGCTCGACGATGCGGGCGCGCCCGGGCCGGGAGCGCCGCAGCGTGATCGCGACGACGCCGCTGATCACCGCGGCGATCGCCGCTTGGTCCCACGTCGGCCACGCCATGCAGGACAGCGTGCCCAAACCGAGCGGTCCTGGCAACCCCGGCGGATTGCCCCGTCGGATCGGCCTCGCGGATCGCCCGTTAGATTGGTCGTGTGCCGGCTCCGTCGACGATCATCTGGGTGGCGTTCGGGCTGTTCTTCGGGTACGTCCTGTGGAAAAGTGGCATCGCCATGCTGCGCAGCATGACCAGCCTTCCACCGGAACCGCCGCCATCGGGAGAGCTCCGCAAGGTCAGTCGGCGGTACCGTTGCGATGTCTGCGGCGTCGAGCTGAAAATGACGATGGCGCCTGATGATGAGCCCCCTCCGCCGCGGCACTGCCTCGAGGAGATGGTCGAAGTCGCGCCGCTCTACGACTGAGCGCGAGTCCCGTCACTGCGGGTGACACAATGGCCACAAATCCACAACCTGTGGAAAAGTGCGCGCCGAAAACGGCGATGTCCACCTGTTTGCCCACAGCGTGCTCACGACACCGGTCGACGGCCCGTCGCGGGGTCGGCCGTCGGGCAACCTACTGCCATTTGGTGGCGGTGTACAAACCGCCGAGAATCGCGATCAGGCCGGCGAGCGTCGGCCAGTTGCTGTTCGTGAAGATCAGGTACCGCGCCATGATCAGCAGCCCGCCGCCGATCAGCAGCACGAGCATGATCACGGGGATCCACGACGGCGGGATCAGCTGGCGGCGATCCTTCTTCGGCGTGTAGCGCGAGGAGGCGGCGACCTCGTGATGGTCCGCTCGCCCCCGCGACGCGGCGGGGCGGTCGCTCGGGCGCGTGCCTTTCGCAGTGACTCGTCCGCCAGTCTTTCGCTTCGGGGGTGCCATCGGTCGAGAAGCATACGTGATCGGCAGGTGCATCCCGTCACGTTGCGCGCTCGGGCCGATCGGCGCGGGCCGCGGCGGGCCCGCTCAACAGCGTGCGAGGAAGTTCCGCATCAGGTCGTGACCCTGGCCGGTGAGGATGCTCTCCGGGTGGAACTGCACGCCCTCGACGTCGTGCTCGCGGTGGCGGACACCCATCACGACACCGTCCGCGGTGCGCGCCGTGACGGCGAGTACCGGCGGGATCGACGACGGTTCGAGCGTCAACGAGTGGTAGCGCGTCGCGGTCAACGGTGAGACGAGTCCCGCGAACACGCCGTCGCCGTCGTGCTCGATGGTCGACGTCTTGCCGTGCATCAACTCCGGCGCGCCGACGACGTTCGCGCCGTACACGTGGCCGATCGCCTGGTGCCCGAGGCAGACGCCCAGCAGCGTGATGTCCCGCTCGGCGAACGCGGGGATCGCGTCGCAGATGATGCCGCTGTGCTCCGGGCGGCCCGGACCGGGCGAGAGGAGTACGCCGTCGACGTCGAGTGCGACGGCGTCGGCAACGGTCACTTCGTCGTTGCGGACGACGAGCGGGTCGGCACCGAGCTCTCCGAGATACTGGACGAGGTTGTAGACGAAGCTGTCGTAGCTGTCGATCACGAGGATGCGCGGCGGTCGGCTCACGGTGCGGCAGCGGTGGTCGTCGTCGCCGGCGCAGTCGTCGTGGTCGCCGCCGGCGGCGCCGTCGTCGTCGTGGCCGGCGGGACGGTCGTGGTCGTCGTCGGCGGCAGTGTCGTCGCCAGCTCGAGAGAGCGGCCGACCGTGAGCGTCACGAGCGTGCCCGGATCGGCGAGCGAGCCGGGAGTGAGATCCTGCGCGCGGACGCGGCCGTCGTCGGGGCTGCCGGCCGGCACGTCGACGTAGTTCACCCTGACGGTCAGCCCGGCGGACGTGATCGTGTTGCGGGCCCGGCCCTCGGTCTGGCCGACGACCGGCGGCACGGTGATCGGCTCGGGGCCGTCCGACACGGTGACGGTGATCGGGCCACCGCGAGGCAGCAGCTCACCGGCGCCCGGCGAGATCTCCATCACCGTGCCCGCGGGAATCGTGGCGCTCGACTGGCGTTCGACGGTCACGACGAACTCGTACGGGGCGCCCTGGAGCACCTCGAGGGCGGCCTGCTCACTCTGGCCGACGATGAAGCCCGGGACCGAGACGCCGTCGGGTGGCCCCGCGACGACCAGGTCGACCATGTCGCCTTGCAGGGCCTGCGTCGTCGCCGGCGGGTTCATGCTGATCACCGTGTTCTCCGCGACCTGGTCGGTCTTCTCGACCGTGATCGTGCCGACCGCGAAGCCGTCGCCTTCGAGGAGCAGGCGGGCCTCGTCGAGAGCGAGGCCGACGACGTTCGGGATCGGGGTCAGCTGGGGATCGGGGTTGAAGTAGACGACGACTTCCTGACCCTCGATCATGATCGTCCCGGCGACCGGCTCGGTGCGATGGACGAACTTGATGCCGACGTTGGCGTTCTCCTCGGGCTCGGTCCGGTAGACGAGGTTGAGCCGCTCCAGTTCCTCGATCACGACGTCGAGCGGCTGGTTCGTGTAGTCGGCGAGTTCGAACTGCTGCGGTTCGGCGGTCGTCGGTTCTTCGGTGCTGAGCGACTGGAACAGCAGGACGCCGCCGACGACGAGCGCGATGAGGGCGACGAACGCGGCGAGGGCGTACCACCCGGTGCGCGACGAGGTCGTGTCGTAGTACATCGCGTCGGGGGAGGCCCCGGGCGGGTATGCCGAGTCCCACCCCTGCGTTCCGGTGCGGGCGTCGAACTGCCGCCGGGGTGGAACGGCCGGCCCGCTCGTCGTGGCGCCGACCGCGGCGACGGTGGTCGTCGCGCCGGTCGTGTCGGGCAGGGAGACGCCCTGGGCGTGGGCCGCCGCCGTGAGGGCCTGGACCGGTTCGTCGTTGCGGAAGCGGCGGAGGTCGTCGCGCAGCGCGCCGGCGCTCGGGTAGCGCAGCTTGGGGTCCTTTGCGAGCAGCTTGGCGACGATCGCCTCGAACGAGCGGGGCACGTCCGAGACGAGCTGCACGAGCGGTTGCGGTGCGTCGTGCACCTGCTTGTACGCGATGCTCACCGGGTTCTCGCCGGTGAACGGCGGCTTGCCGCTGACCATCTCGTACATCACGATCCCGAGCGAGTACAGATCGCTGCGCGGGTCGGGCTGCGCGCCCTGTGCCTGCTCGGGGCTGAAGTAGGTGGCGGTGCCCATCACCGAGCCGACCTGGGTGAGGTTCGCCTCGGTCGGCGCGTTCATCGCGCGGGCGATGCCGAAGTCGGCGACCTTCACCTGGCCGTTCGAGCCGATCAGGATGTTCGCCGGTTTGATGTCGCGGTGGGCGACGCCGCCTTCGTGGGCGAAGCCGAGCGCGGCGGCGACCTCACTGGCGATCTCGGCGGCCTGCTTGGCGGTCAGCTGCTTGTTCGACTTCAGGATGTCGGCGAGCGTGCGGCCCTGCACTTCCTCCATCGCGATGAAGTAGGTGCCCTCGTAGCGGCCCCAGTCGTAGACGTTGACGATGTTCGGGTGCGAGAGGTTGGCGGCGGACTGTGCTTCGCGCCGGAATCGCTCGACGAAGTTGGCGTCGGTCGCGAACTCGGGGAACAGCACCTTCATCGCGACCTGGCGGTCGAGCAGCAGGTCGCGCGCGGAGAACACGTCGGCCATCCCGCCACGCCCGATGCGTTTGTGGATCTCGTACCGCTCGTTGATGACGGTTGCTTCGCCGTTGTTGGTCACTGCTGAGTCACTGGTTCCTCGCGCCGAAATGGCGACACGTCAGGCTATCGACGCCCCACGTCGAGTTGGCTGCGGCTGCGGACTGGTTCGACAGGCGAGATGACCCGGTGTCGAGCGCAGCGAGTCCGGGCGCAGCCCGGAAAAGGCACGGAGCGACGAAGTCGCTGGAGCGGCGCAGCCGCAGGGATGATGCCGCCGGCATCATCCCCGGGCCCCTTCGCCCGTGAGCAGGTAGTCGAGCATGCCCTCGGCGATCGGGCCGGCGAGGCGTCCGCCGGTCGCGGCGACGTCGTCGGTCGATTGGACGTTGGTGAGCACGACGGCGACGGCGAACCGCGGGGCCTCCGCCGGTGCGAAGGCGACGATCCACGCGTGCGACAGGTCGGGGTTGCTCGCGATGCCGAGCTCGGCGGTGCCGGTCTTCGCGGCGGCCTGGATGCCGCCGGCGAGGTCGAGGCAGCAGCTCGCCGTGCCGGACTCGACGACGCCGATCATGAACTCGGTCTCCAGTGCGGCGGTCTGCGGGGAGATCGGCGTCTTCCAGACGTCCGGCGACGTCCGGTCGAGCACCCGCCCCGCCCGGTCGTACGTCGCGTCGATGACGTAGGGCTTCATCATCTGCCCGCCGTTGGCGACGGCGCCGGCGACCATCGCCATGTGCAGCGGCACCATCTGGTCCTCGCTCTGGCCGAAGCCACGGATCGCGAGGAGGGGGAGCTGCTGGTCGAGATTCTCGACGTTGCCGAACGTGCTCGTCGCCGCGCGCGGCAGGTCGATCGGCAGCTTCTCGTCGATGCCCCACGCCCGGGTGCCCTCGACCATCCGCTCGACGCCGAGTTCGATGGCCGTCTTCGCGAAGGGGATGTTGCAGCTGCGGCGGAATACCGTCGCCATGTCGCCGCCGCAGAGGCTGCCGTTGTAGTTCTGGATCGGGTCGTTCGTCTGCGGCGGCGTGTACTCGCGCTCGTCGGGGAACGACGTCTCGCGGGAGAGCACGCCGGCTTCGAGGCCGATCCCGGTCGTGATCACCTTGAACGTCGACCCGGGCATGTACCGCTCCTGGTAGGCGTTCGCGAGCAACGGGTTGCCGGGCGCGTTCTGGAGGTCGGTGATCACCTGCTGGGCGGTCTCGAAGGGTTGCCCGACGAACGTGTTCGGGTCGTAGGTCGGGTTCGAGAACATCGCGATGATCGCCCCGGTCGTCGGGTCGATGACGACGACGGACCCCTCGCGCCCGCCGAGCGCGAACTTCGCGGCGAGCTGCGCGTCGTAGCGCATCGTCAGCTGCACCGAGCCGGCGTTGTCGACGTTGCCCTCGAGCAGGTCGCCGAGGCCGCGGACCTGCTGGGCCGCGGTGGAGCCGACGAGGACGTCGCCATGGGTGCGTTCCAGCTGCGTCGCGCCGAAGTCCTTCGTGAAGTAGCCGGTGACGTTCGAGAACAGGTCGCCGGTCGGGTAGTCGCGGGTGAAGTCGAGGTTCTCGTCGGTCGTGTTCGGCAGCGACTGGGCGACGACGACGCCGTCCTCGGTGATGATGTTGCCGCGCGGCCGGTTGAACTCGCGCAGGATCGCGCGGGTGTTGTCGAACTTCGCGTCGAGCTCCTCCTTCTGGCCGACCTGCCAGTAGTTGAGCGCGGCGAACAGCACGACGTAGCAGGCCATCAGGCCGACCGCGAGCTGGCGGATCGCGCGGTTCACGCGCCGGCCTCGTCGTGGGCCGCAACCGCGGCTGGCGGTTCGCCCTTCTTCTCGGCGCGGCGGATCTGGCGGGCGAGGCGCCAGGCCTGCCACCGTTCGCCGGTCGTCGGGTCGTCCGGCAGCTCACCGAGGCGGCGCGCCGCAGAGTCCGAGACGCGGATCAGTAGTGCGAGCAGGATGTAGTTCGAGACGAGCGACGAGCCGCCGTAGCTGACGAACGGCAGCGTGATGCCGGTCAGCGGGATCACCTTCAGCACGCCGCCGATGATGATGAACGCCTGGACGCCGACGATCGTCGTCAGCCCGGTCGCGAGCAGCTTCTCGAACGTGCGCTCGGTGCGCAGGGCGATCCGCAGCCCGGCGCCGACGATCAGCACGTACGACATCAGGACCGCCGTCGCGCCGAACAGGCCGAACTCCTCGCCGATCGACGCGAAGATGAAGTCGTTCTGCGCTTCGGGGACCTGGTTCGGGTTGCCACGGCCGAGCCCGGTGCCGAGCAGGCCGCCGTCGGCGAGGCCGTACAGCGCCTGGATGATCTGGTACCCCTTGTCGAGCGGGTCGTCCCACGGGTTGATCCAGTTGCTGACGCGGGTCTGGACGTGGTCGAACTGCGACCACGAGAACCAGGCGGCACCGCCGAACAGCACGACGCCGAGCAGCAGGTAGCCGACGCGCTCGGTGGCGACCCACATCATCACGACGAACAGCGTGAAGAACAGCAGGGACGAGCCGAGGTCGCGTTCGCCGATCATCACGACGACCGCGAACGCCCAGGCGACGATGATCGGCGCGATGTAGCGGGGTTCGGGCAGGTGGATCGGGCCGACCTTCCACGTTCGCGCCGCGATCAGCTCGCGGCGGTCGGCGAGGTAGGCCGCGAAGAAGATCGCGAAGGCGACCTTCGCGAACTCGCCCGGCTGGAAGTTGATCGGGCCGATGCTGACCCAGATCCGGGCGCCGTTGAACGTCTGGCCGACGCCGGGAACCATCGGGAGGAGGAGCAGCAGTGCGCCGGCGAGGAACAGCAGCCACCGATAGCGCGCGAGGAGGGTGGTGCGCTGGACGAACAGCAGCGTGAGCACGAACACCGCGATCGCGACGAGGCTCCACGTCGCCTGGAGCCCGGCGAGGCGGTCGTCGAGGCGGGTGATCATGACGAACCCGACACCGTGGAGGATCGCGGCGAGCGGCAGCAGTGTGCCGTCGGCGCCGCCGGCGACGAGGCGGACGACGATGTGCGCGCACAGCAGCAGGGCGAGCAGGATCCCGACGAAGACGACGATGCCCGGGGGGATCTCGGCATTGGTGCCGAGCGCGGCGACGGCGTACGCCGCGCCGGTGATCATCGCGGCCATCACGACGAGCGTCAGCTCGGTGTTGCGGCGACGGCGGGCGATCGGCGACGGGACCCGCCGCCCCGCCCCGTACTCGTCGTCGAACGCGGGCGCGTGCGTCATCGCCGGGTCACGGGACCGTCGTGGTCGCCGCAGATGTCGTCGTGGTCGTGATCGGTCGCGTCGTGGTCGTCGCCAGCACGGTCGAGGTGGTCGACGTCGGCGCGACGACGGTCGTCGCGGTCGGCGTCGCGTCTTCGTCCGCGAGGATCGTGTCGAGTTCGGTGATGAACTCGGCGGCCGCGGCGCGCGAGTCGAAGCGCGGCCGGGCGTCGATCAGCTCGGCGCTCTCCTCGGTGAGGAAGCCGCGGGGCGGGCCGTTGTTCTCCACGGTCGGATCGAACCACAGGAAGCCGCCGGTGCGGCCGCGGTAGATCGTGACGACGTCCTCGTCGTTGAAGTCGACGTAGTAGCCGCGACGGGCGTAGGCGGCGACGAAGGCGAACGAGGCGACGAGCAGCGCGGCGACGAGCAGCCCGATCAGGAAGCGCCGCGGGCCGCGGTCGCGCCGCTTCTCGGGGGCCGGCGCGGCTGCCGCCTCTGCCGTGGCGGCGGCGCCGGCGAGGAGGGGGATCGCGTGGCCGTCGGCGTCGACCTCGATGCTGCCGGCCGGCGTCGGGTCTTCCTCCTGGGCCCAGACGGGGACGACGTCGACCTCCTGCGTCGGGTCGGGTGGTTCGTCACCCTCCAGCACGTCGACGACGATCACCGAGATGTTGTCGCGCCCGCCGGCCTGGTTGGCGAGCTCGACGAGGCGATCGGCCGCTTCCTGCGGGTCGGCGAGCGTGGTGAGCGCTTCGCGGATGTCCGCGTCGGGGACCTCGTCGACGAGCCCGTCGCTGCACAGCAGGAAGCGATCGCCGCGGATCAGGGGCAGCGTCCACCAGTCGACCTTGACGTCCGGTTCGATGCCGAGCGCGCGGGTCACGATGTTGCGGCGCGGGTGGGTGCGGGCCTCGTCCTCGGTGATGTGGCCGGTCGCGACGAGTTCCTGGACGTAGCTGTGGTCGACGGTGACGCGCCGCATGCGGCCGTGGCGCATCAGGTAGGTGCGCGAGTCGCCGACGTTCGCCAGCACGAGGGCTTCGGTCGGCTCGGCCGTGACGATCGGGGTGACCTCGCCGGGCTCGTCGTTGACCTCGAGGTTCGGGGCGCCGCGACCGGCCATCGGGTCGCCGATCAGGGCGATCACGGTCATCGTCGTGCCCATCCCCATCTGGGCGGGGTTGGCGAGCGCGGCGCGGAAGATGTCGCCGTTGGCGTTGGCGATCGACTCGACGACGGTCGTCGCGGTCGGCAGACCTTCGGTCTTGAGGTCGGCGAGGACGCGTTCGACGGCGATCAGGCTGGCGACCTCACCGGCTTCGTGGCCGCCCATGCCGTCGGCGACGACGAAGATGCCGTCGGTCGCGAGCAGGCTGTCCTCGTTCTGGGGCCGCAGCTGGCCGGGATGGGTCGCCGACCCCCACGCGAGCTCAGCCATGCCGACCCCCCGACAACGTCGTGTCAGACACAACTTTGTCGTGCGGCGTCGCGGCGTGCGGCGTCGTCGGGCCGCTCATTGCGCCTCGATCACGGTCGTGCCGACCTGGATGCGGTCGCCGGGGTGGAGCAGCTTCTGGCCGATCACCTTGTTGCCGTTGTGGAAGGTGCCGTTCGTCGAGCCGAGGTCCTCGAGCATCGGCTGGCCCTCGTAGTCGTAGATCCGCAGGTGGAGCTGGGAGACGAACGTGTCGTCGGTGATCGTGATCGTGCACTTCTCGTCGCGGCCGAGCGTGATCTCGCCGGTCATCGGGAACGTCATTCCGCGCCGCACCCGTGGTTCGAGGATCACCAGCCGCCCGACGCGCCCGCCACGGCCCTTCATCGGCTTGCGCTCGCGTTGCGGTTGCGGGGCCTGCGCCTGGCGCGTCGCCGCCGGCTGCCGGTTCGCCGGCGCGGTCTGCACCGTCCGCTGACGGGGCATCCGCACTTCGCTCCACACCGCCCACAGCACCCGGGCGAAGAAGAGGTACAGCAGCCCGAGGAGGGCGAACTTGAGGATGTTGAGGACTTGGTCGGTCATGGCGGTCGGCGATCGGGCGCGACGTGGGCGTCAGGACGCCTCGAAGCGAACGTGGGTCGAGCCGAAGCTGATGATGTCTCCGTCGTTCAACCGTTGCTCGCCGACGATCCGCGTGCCGTTGACCATCGTGCCGTTCGTCGAGCCGAGGTCGACGACGATGTAGGCGCTGACGCCGGTGCGGATCTCGGCGTGGTTGCGGCTGACGTTGGTGTCGTTGATCGTGATCGTGCACTCCGGCAGGCGGCCGACCGTGGTGACGTGCTCGCCGAGCTCGATGCGCTCGCCGGACGGCAGCACGAGCGACCCCGCGCCGACGCCACCGGCGGCTTGCTTGAGCTGGGCCATGATGCCGAATCGGCCGACTTTCAGGTCGTTGTCGACGAGCAGCCGGACCTGCACGGGGCCCATGAAGTGGTAGCTCTCCTCGCGGGCGTACTCACGGGCGGCCTCGGCCAGCTCGGTGGTGAGCGCGTCCTCGATGTCGCTGAATCCGGCGAGGTCCTTGGCGCTCAGCAGCACCGTGAAGTCGTTGGGGACGATGCGCCGGCCCTTGACGTCGACGGAGCGGTTGTCGTCCATTTCGCGCACGAGGCGGCGGCCGAGCTCGATCGGCCGGATCGTGCCGCGGGTACGTCGGGAGAACACACCCTCGACCATACGCTCCAGGCGCCGCTCCAGTGACTGCAATCCCATGGTGGATTGCGAGGATAGTTGCGGTTTGCGTCGCTGAGCGGTCGTCGCGCCAGGTTGTCGATGAGTGCCGGCGCCTGCCGGTGGGGCCGGTCCGGCGGCTCGTCGCGGAGGCGGATCGCGGGTGGGGATCGGTGGCGGCGTCCGCTACCGTTCGGGTACCACTTTGCGCGAGTGGCGGAATGGCAGACGCGCCAGCTTCAGGTGCTGGTGTCCGAAAGGGCGTGGGGGTTCAAGTCCCCCCTCGCGCACGATGAACCCCGGCCCTGGCTGGGGTTCTGTCGCGTTCTGGGGGTCAACTTCTACCGAACCTCTCCCCTTGCGCGCGCAAGAATTCGGATTCGCTCCGTCTCAGTAGCGCGCGAAGGCCCGACCAGCGTGCCGGCGTGACGGGCTGAGCGGTCCGCAACGGGCCGGATCGACCGAGTGTCGGTTGGTCCGCGCCGGCAAACACTCCCGCGTCGCATCGGCCAGGAGAAGCAGAAAGCCGGCGAGGGTGGTGACCTCCAGGCGTCCCGGGCGTGACCGAGGCGAGCTGCTCCGATGGCTTGAGGACTTTCGACACTGGCACAGCCTGCCGTGGGGGGAGTTGCGTGGATCGCGCGGGTGAAACGCACCCGCGCGATGACGCGCACAAGGAGGTACGTGAATGAGATTCGCATACGTCGTGACTTGGAAGGGTGCCATTCCGGGCCGCGAGAAGTTGTCGCTCGACTATGGGTTCGAGGTGCAGGAGTACTGGGGCAAGCTTGCCGCGGACGGGAAGTGCACCGAGCCCGAGATGTTCTTCTTCCCTGACGGCCACGGCATGTGGATGGTCAAGGGAGAGTTCGAGACGCTCGAGCATCTGTGGATGACCGACGAGGCACAGCACCTGCTCGTCAAGGGCCGCTACGTGCTCGAGGACTTCGGTTACGAGTTCGTACGGACCGGCGACTCCGCCGACCAGTACATGATGCTCTTCGCCGAGATCGGCGCCGAGTTGGCGTTCAACTGAGCGTTGACGGGGCCCTCTCACGAGGGTCGGTCAAGGTTGATCCTCTACAGGTGGGCTCACCGGTATTGCCGGTGAGCCCACTCGGCGTTGTGATCCCGAACGTGTCGACCACGTCGCCGACGGACCCGTCGAGAGAGGACGGACATGCCATCCCGGTGCTGGCCTGAGCCACGACCAGAACCTCGACAACCAGGACGCGCTCCTCAAGGCGTTCGGCACGTGGGAACCCGAGGATGTCGTTTCGGTCGTTGATGTCGCCGAGTCCGTTGCCGTCACCACGGCATCGCTCGCCTGGGCACGAGCCGCGTCGAGTAGCTGAGAGCCTCTCCGGCTCTTACGGCAACCATCACTGTCGCCACCTCGGCGAGCACGAGCGCCCGGCTCCTCATGCGCAGCTTCCGTTGGGTCAGATCAGGCAGGACTCGGCGGCGGCAACGGCGTCTTCGTAGTCGCTACCGGCCGCGACGCTGATCAGCACCGGACCGACCGGCACGAGCACCACGGCCGTCTCGCCGAGCTGGTCGGCGCGCTCGGTGGCCTGCTCCGGCGTCTGGAAGAAGGAGATCGCACCGGCGAACGCGACGCCGGCGAAGGTGAGGCCGTCGACCTGCCCGAACAGTGTCTCGAGGTCGGTCTGCTGCTGCGGTGTCAGCAGCTCGTCGTTGCGGGTCGTCTCCCAGCCGGCATCGGCCAGGCAGCTCGCGACGTCGTCGACCGGCGGGACGCTCACCGCACCCGCGTCGGCGGACTCGTCGGCCCGTTCGGCAGCGACGGTCGCCGGTGCAGCGGTGGTGTCGGTGGTCACCGTTTCGTCGGCGTCGTCGTCGCCACCGCACGATGCAGCGAGTAGGACGAGCAGCGTTGTAGCGAGCCGTGTGCCTCGGCGGCGGAGTCCGGGCGTGCGGGCGGTACCAGGGGGGAGTCGGTGAGCGTGATGCATGGCAACGCTTGTCTACCTGTGCCACTGCGGTGAAGAGAAGTCGACCGGCGATGACCTCCCACCTGTGACCGGCGATCCCTGACACGTCCGACCAGCGCTGGACACCAAACGGCCGCCGGGCCGCACGTTACGCCGGCCGACGCGATCGGCCGGCTCGTCGTGCGTTCTAGAGCGGAATCGCTCGCCCTGTGGTGGCCGAACCCGAGCGGGTAGTCCAGTCGATGTCGCTGCGGAAAATGGGCGCCCTCACGGACGTGCCCTGACATTCTGCCGACTCGTCGACGCTGGCGAGCAGGACTGACTGCCGCGCTTGGGTATGCCGACTCTCGAGCCTTGGCGATCTTGGTGAGCGTTCGATGGCGGTCCGGGCTCGCTGTGACACCCCCTCCGTAGGGTGATCACTACCGACTCCCCCGATTGTTCCAACACGATCGGAGGTAGACATGAGACCCGAACGACGGCCCGTGGAGGCGGCGATTGCCGCACTTCGCACGGCCGATCCGTCCGCCATGGACAGCGACGAGCTCGCTGCGCACGTGGCCGACATCAAACGCGTGCGCGCCTGGTGCGACGCGGCCGAGGTGGGCGCCACCCGCCGGGCGAGCGAGCTCGCTGCGCAGGGTGCGTCGGCACCTCCCGAAGGGCTGCTCGCGGCCGCCGCCGGGCGCTCCAACAAAGAGGCGAAGGCCGCCGCCGAGCGCGAGCAGGTGTGCGGGCAGATGCCCGGCTTCGAAGCCGCGCTCGATGCCGGCACTGTCGCGTCCGGCCATGTCGATGCGATCGCCCACGCGACTCGGGGCTTGGACGACGAGCTCCGCGTCGAGTTCGCAGAGCACGAGGCGGCGTTGCTGGCCCGTGCCGAGCAGTCCCGCGTCGAAGCGTTCGACCGTGAATGTCGCGATCTCGCACGCAGCCTTGTCGCCCGAGCGAACAGCGGTTCTGATGCCGACGAACTCGACGGTCAGCGGCGCCGGTCCTCGGTGAAGCACTGGGTCGACCGGGTCACCGGGATGCACCACACCCATCTCGAGCTCGACCCGGTGCGCGACGCCACGCTGTGGTCGGCCGTCAACGCCGAGCTCGCCCGGTCCCGCCAGCGCGACGGCAACCGGCGAACCCGGTTTGCGCAGTTGCAGGTCGACGCGTTCGTCGACGCCGTCGGCGCCGGCTCTAACGGCGCCACTGGCTCGGGTGGCGCCGCTGGTCGGTCGTGCGACCGGGTACCGGAGATCTCGGTGCTGATCGGGCTGGACATGCTGCTCGACGGTGCCGCCCGCCGGGGCGTCGGGGTGTGCGAGACCGAGGCGGGCGTTCCGCTGCCGGTCTCGACGGTGCGCCGGATGTGCTGCGACGCCGAGATCATCCCGATCGTGCTCGGCACCGACGGCGAAGCACTCGACGCCGGGCGCTCCTCACGCACGGCGACCCGCCCCCAGCGCCGGGCATTGCGGGCGATGCACCGCACGTGTGCCCACCCGGAGTGCACCGTCGGGTTCGACGCCTGCCGGATCCACCACATCCGCTGGTGGTGGGAGCACTTCGGCCTGACCGACCTCGTCAACCTGCTCCCGCTGTGCGAGCGACACCACCACCTGGTGCACGAAGGCGGCTGGACACTGACGATGACTCCCGACCGGGTTGCCACGTGGGTCCGTCCCGACGGTGTGGTCCACCACGTCGGGTCAACGATCGACCGGACGTCGGTCGGCGATCTCGGCGGAGCGGTGGGCCAAGGTTCGAGGCGGGCGGTGGCGAACGCCTGATCGGTGGCACCGCGAGATGCCACTGCGGCGGATTCCACGACCGCAAGGTTGCCGTGGCGGCCAGGATGCCGTGCCGCGAGGGCCGGCGTCCGACGAACGAGCGAGGAGTCGCGAGCGGTGTCACCGCGCACTGACGCGCGGTTCGAGTCGACGCGCCCGCTGACTCGCGAATTGATGTCGACGCGCCCGCTGATGCGCGCCCGCTGTCGACGCGCCCGCTGACGCGCGGATCGGTGTCGATTCGCCCGGAGCTGCTCGGTCCGGCCGCGACCTCGGTCCGCCGCGATCGATTGGGCGGGCATCGAAACGTCCGATGGCCTCTTCCGGCGAACGTCGAGCAGAGATACAAGGAGATTGGAGAACTGACGAGGAGGTCGGGCTGTGGGTGTTGGTCGGCTGCTTCCGATGATGGCGATCGTGGCCGTCGCCGCGTGCGGCGGAGGCGGGGCGACCGATGGCACCGAGTCGACGGGGCCGCCGCCATCGACCACCGCGTCGACCCAGCCTGAACAGCCCGAGCCGACCACCCCGCCCGGGTCGGCTCCCGGATCGGCGCCGACGAGCAGCCCGCCGTCGGCAATCAGCCTGCCGGACAGCTGGCTGCGCTACGGCCCCGACGGGCTCCTCCTGGTGGACGCCGATCGAGAGCAACTGCTCGTCGACCGACCGATCGCCTGGGCGGCGTCCGACGGCGCCGGGGGAGTCCTGTTCACGGAACAGAACCCCGACCGATTCGGGCCGACATGGTGGCTCCCGGCCGGCGGGAGCGACCCGGCTGTCGTGTCGGAGTGGGACGACCCGCTGCTCGCGGCGCTCGTGGGTGGCCGGCCGGCGGCCGTCGGCTCGATGCCGACCACCGAGTGCGCAGCGGACGGCGAGGTCCACATGGTGGCGCGCATCCTCACCACTGCTGAGGAGGTCACCCTGCAGTGTGGGGTCGGCGGGCAGGATGCGGGCCGCGAGCCCGATTCGTTCGGCGGGGGCATCTACGTCGGTGTCGAGTGGGATGCGGTGCATCCGAGCGGCCGGTCGACCGACATCGGGCTGGTGTTCCGTGACGGTTCGGGCGCCGCCGTCGACGTGGCCACGAACCCGTACGCCGACGACTGCAGCCCGTGCTCGCTGCGAGCCGCGCTCGCGCCGGACGGTTCCCGCCTGGCGGTCGTCCATCGGCCCGATGCGCCGCCGTTCCGGCCGGACGAGTACGACGAGTGGCTCGTCTCCACCTCCTCGATCCTCGCGGAGCTCACCGTGTTCGACCTGAGCACCGGCGAGTCGGTCTTCTCCGTTCCGCTCGCGGCGGGCTCGACCCCGCCAACGGGCGGCTGGTTCGACGGTCGCTTCGTGGTCGTCGAGCACGACGCCGTCACCCCAGCCGACGCCGGCGGGATGGTGACGATCATCGACACCGAGACCGGCGCCACCACGGAGTTGCCGGGACGGGTGGCCCTCGAAGTGATCCTCACCGACGGGCCTCCACCCGGTGGCGTGGCCCCACCCGGCGATGTGCAGACGACGGCGATCCTGCGGCCGGACGGCCTCGGCCCGTTCACGTTCGGTGCGGACGCGGCCGCGGTCGAGGCCTGGCTCGGCGAACAGCTCGGCCCGCCCGACACGGCGATCGTCGAGCCCGGGCAGGGCGGGTGGCCGCTCCCGTCGTGCACGGAGCGGCGCCTCGCGTACTGGGCCGGTGCCGGTTTGACGGTCGGCTTCACCGACCTCCACCGCCGCGACGCCGCACCCGCCGCCGACTGCGACGACGCCCCGCAGCTCGCCGCCCCGCATCTCGCAGCGTGGTACGTCGACGCCGAGTCCTCGCCCTGGTTCGTCCCCGGGCACGGCGACAGCTCGGCGGTCGCACTCGACCGGTATCTCACCACCGGAGCGGGCACCACCGGAGCGGGCATCGGCCTCGGAGCCACCGCGGGCGAGTTGCGCGCTGCGGACGCGTCCGTCACGTTCGGCGAGTGGTACCTCGACGAGTACTCCCCGTCGCCGTTCGTGACGTCGGACGGGATGCGCGGCCGGGTCGCATGGGAGCCCGTCGCAGACGTGCAGCGCGCCCTGAACGAGCTGGGTGAGGCGTTGGCCGTCGACGGCACGTTCGGCCCGCGGACACAGGCGGCGACCGCGGCGTTCCAGGCTGAGAACGAGATCGACGAGGTCGGGCTGGGGCCGCAGACGCTCGATCGGCTCGGGGTGGCCGTGCCGGACGGCGCGCCGATCGTCTATCTGGCCGCCGGGCCGTGGGAGTGGAACTTCTAGCGTGCCGCGGTCAGCCTGCGCGACGACCCGTGAACGCTCTCGCCACCCACCGTGCCCATGACGCCCGTGGCTTCCGACGATTTCGACACCGACGTCGCCGTCAGGCCGGGCAGACGTCGCGTTCGGGGCCGTCGACGGCGTCGTCGGACTCCGGTTCGAAGCGGCGGCGGAACGTGAACGCGTGCGGCGTCGGGCCGTGCTCGCGGAGGTGTTCCAGCCGGTCGATCGCCTCCTCCACGGTCGGGCGGTGGCCGGCGGGCACCCACCACAGCACGACCGCCACGTCGTCGAACCGTTGGAACCACTCCCGCCGACGCCGGAGGTACTCGGTGTGGGCCGTGCGGTACACATAGCCCGCCAGTGCCTCGACCGACTCCCACGTGGAGAAGTTGACGAGGATCTCGTCGTCGTCGAACGGCCGCTCGTCGGTCGCGTTGCCGGCCTCGGTCTGGAAGCGCCACACGAAACCGGCGCTGTCGTCGGCGAGCGCGTTGATCGGATCGAGCGCGTCGACGAACTCGGCGACCGCAGGTGAGTCGATCGGCGCGACCAAGCGGCCGACGTTGAGCTGGGCGAGGTCGTACTGCCGCATCGACGCCAAGGTACTCGGCGGTGCCCTGACCCGGCCGTGCGACGACTCGGTGCGCCCGGATCAGCGCAGGGTCGCGAAGACCTGGACCCAGTACAGCTGCCCCTCGTCGGAGACGGCGACTGCCACACCGATCTCGGTGAACAGCGGGTTCAGGATGTTCGCAGCGTGGCCCGGGCTGGCCATCCAGCCGCGCATCACGGCGTCGGAGGACCGGAACGCACAAGCGATGTTCTCACCCCAGCGGCTGATCCGCAGGCCGGTGCGCAGGATCCGCTCGGCACCGTTCGAACCGTCGGAGCCCGTGTGGGTGAGGTGGCCGAGCGCGCACAGTGCGTTGCGCTGGTCGACGGCGTGGGCGAGGGCGGCCTGGTTCAGCTTCGAGTTCATCCGGACCGGGGCGAGGCCGGCCGCGGCGCGGCGTTCGTTGGTGAGGTCGACGACGCGTTGCTCTTCGGAGACGGGCCGGGTGATCGCGGCCGCCGGCGGTTGCGTCGTGGGCGTCGGCGCGGGTGCCGGCTCGTAGGTCGGCTTGGTCGGTACCGGCTTCATCCGCTTCGCGGGGACGAGGTCGATCGGCTTCAGCACTGCGAGACCGGGCTGGGTCGCACCCTGCGCAGTCGGCTGCTCGGTCGGGACGGGCTCGGGGTCGGCGGCGAACGTCGCCGGCGAGCCCTCGAGGCCGATCATTCCGCCACCGAGGACGAGTGCCGCAGCGAGGATCGCACCCCGTGAACGCCTCGACGTAGCGGTCGAGGGAACCGTCGAGGAAGCAGTCGAGGCGAGGCTCGTGGGCAGCGTCGCCGGCGCGGTGTCGTGCGAGTCGCGTCCGGGCGTCGACAGTCTGCTGCTCATGCAGACTGCTTCGTCGCTCGCAGCCTCTGCCTAAAGTCAAGATTGCGGCAAGCGCGCCACCCATCGTGGCAGAAGATTCGCCCACCGGGCGTTCGTCAAGATGCGCAGCCGAGGATCCGGCCCCAGTCACATCAGGGTCGGGCGCAGGAGCACCCGGGCGGCCGCGGCGGTCACAACGGTGTCAGGCCCCGCGCACATCAGGGTCAGGTCGCGGTCGGGCCGCGGTCACCTCGAGGGCAGGCCACGGTCGGGCCACGGTCAGGCCGCGGTCAGGGTCAGCCCGTGGCGGGGGAGTCGGCCGTGCGGCGCCGCGTCGCGATGATCACGATCAGGCCGCCGGTCAGCAGCAGCGTGCCGATCTGCAGGAGCACGGTCGTGCCGGAAGAACCGGTCTTCGGCAGGTCGACCGGTGGCGCGGTGGTCGGCGGCGGCGTGTCGGGCACCGTGCCGCCCTCGGGCTCGACGACCGGGTAGACGTCACCCGCGGCAGGACATCCGGGGGGCGCCGTGTCGGCTTCCGCGCAGTCCTCAGGTGTCGGCAACGGCACGACGGCGGACGCCGGTGCTGACGCGATCATGCCGACCGATGCGGCGAAGACGATGGCGATGAGCTTCTTCATGGTGTCCTCCTGGGGGACGTCGAGGAATGATCCGGGCGATCCCCGGCAACCAGAGTACCAGGGTCGTTGTGCAGGGAACAGTCCGTCATCAGGGCGAGACCGGCGAGTGTGTTGGGGGCGACGCCGTGCGCCGCGCACTGATCGAGACCTGCTGCGAGCTCGAGCGGGTCGACCGTGACGTGGTCGATCATCGGGTGGAACGGGCGGTTCGCGGCTTCGCCGTTGCCGAGCAGGATCTCGTGCATCTTCTCGCCCGGTCGCAGACCGGTGAACACGATCTCGATGTCCTCGCCCGATTGGTCGATCAGCTGCTGGGCCACGTCGAGCACGCTCATCGGCGTACCCATGTCGAGCACCAGCACCTCGGCGGGCCGGCCGATCGCCGCAGCCTGCATCGTGAGCCGGACGGCCTCTCGTACCGCCATGAAGTATCGGGTCACGTCAGGATGCGTGACCGTGACCGGCCCGCCCTGGTTGATCTGGTTGGTGAATGTTTCGAGTGCGGAGCCGCGGCTGCCGATCACGTTGCCGAACCGCACCGACACGAACGGCCGTCCGGTGCGCCTCGCGGCGGACGCGGTCAGCCGTTCGGCGATCCGCTTCGAGTAGCCGAGCACGTTGGCCGGGTTCGCTGCCTTGTCGGTGCTGATGTTGACGACGCGGTCGACGTTGCGGTGCTCGCACACGCTCAACACGTTGGACGTGCCGAGCACGTTGGTCTTCCACCCCTCGCTCGGCGCCCCTTCGAGTGCCGGCACGTGCTTCAGTGCCGCGGCGTGGAACACGAGCTGCGGTCGGTGGTGGGCGAACACCTCGTCGAGGCGGTCGATGTCGCGGATGTCGGCGAGCACGGAAACGCACGTGGCCCGATGCTCCGGCGGGAGTGAGCCGATCACCGCGTGGAGCAGCGAGTCGTCGCGGTCGACGGCGATCAGCGATGCGGGCTCGAACGCGGCGAGCTGGCGCACGAGCTCCGAGCCGATCGAGCCACCCGCGCCGGTGACGAGCACTCGTGCCCGGTTGACGAGCGCCTCGACGGCGGAGGAGTCGATGTCGACGACGTTGCGGTTGAGGACGTCCTCGTCGGAGTACCGCGAGATCTCACGGGGGCTGCCCTCGCCGACGAGCCGCTGCATCGGCGGCATCACGAGTGTCTCGAGGCCGGCCGCGGCCACCCGCTCGTGGAGTCGGTGCAGCTCGGCACCGGAGGCGGACGGCATCGCGAGCAGTACGGAGCGGGCGTTGTGCCGGCGGGCGATCGCGGGCAGATCGACGGCACCACCTTCGACGCGGACGCCGCCGATGCGGCGGTTCCGTGCGGACGGGTGGTCGTCGACGATCGCGACCGGGCGGTAGGCGCTCGTGCCGACGTTCTGCATCGAGCGGATCGCGCGCTCGCCGCCCTCACCCGCGCCGTACACGATCACCGCGGTGCGGTCCATCGCGGCGAGTTCGGCGATCCGCCGCGCCCGCACCCGGCGGAGGTAGCGGTGGCCGAACATCAGGCAGACGGCGAGCGAGGTCGACACGACGATGATCTGGCCACCGCGCGCCGCGTCACTGATCGCGAACTCGGTCCCGACGACGACGAGGCCGGTCGCGCCCGCGGTCACGGCGACGGCGCCCGCCTCTTCGAAGCTGAATTGACGGAAATGGCCGCGGTAGAGGCCGGTGGCTGCGCCGAACAGCAACTGCAGGAACAGCGCGATCACCAGCAGGGTCAGCGCCGTGGAGTTCATCGCACTCATCGCGTAGAACGCGCTGGCGGTCAGCAGTGCGAGCTTCCACGACAGGAGGTCGAGCACGACGACCATGCCGCTCCGCCAGCCCGCGTCCGTCGACGCCCGGCGTGTCTCGCCGGTCGCCCGCTCCACCTTCGTTCCGATACCCAACATATCCACCCACGATTTACGCGCATTACCACAGGCTGTGGTCCTGACCGCGGATGCCGAACCTACATCGCTTGCGACAATTCGCAAAGTGGTTTTCCGGACTCTTGACGATCGAGTCCGCCCGCCGGGTGGTGGGCGGGCGGCGCTCGCCGGGTTCGATACGGTGAGCGCCGTGGACGCCACCGATCTGCCCCGTGTGCTGCTGGTTGGCGCCGGCGGACACGCCCGGATGTGCATCGAAGCCCTGAATTCCGGCGCCTCCGTTGCCCTCGTCGGCGCGGTCTCCGCGGACGGAACCGGGCTCGAATCGCTCGGGGTGCCGGTGCTCGGGTGTGATGTCGACGTCGAAAAGATCGCGCAGCGTGAGAATGTGTCCACGTTCTGCGTCGCGATCGGCCACAATTCGACACGCGAACGTCACATTCGAATGTTGACGGAGCGTGGTCATCTCGTCACGCGTGTCGTCAGCCCGTCGGCGATCGTCTCCACGACGGCGGTCCTCGGTGCCGGTGTGCAGTTGATGCCGGCCGCGGTCGTCAACGCGGCGACGAGTCTCGGTGTCGGCACGATCGTCAACACGAACGCCACGGTCGACCACGACTGCCGCGTCGGCGACTTCGTCCACATCGGGCCGGGGGTCGCGATCGGCGGCGACGTCACGATTGGCGATCGCGCGCTGATCGGTCTCGGTGCGCGGGTCCTGCCCGGCATCACGATCGGCGCCGACGCGACGGTCGGCGCGGGTGCCGTGGTGATCGCCGATGTCCGCGCCGGTGCGACCGTCGTCGGTGTCCCGGCACGCGAGCTGAGCCCGCAAGCGCAGGCGCCCGGCGATCAGTGACGATGATCAGTGATCGTGATCGAGTGACGGTGAGCATGCGGCCGAGCGACGCGGTGCGGCGCGGCGTCGACGTGATGGTCGGTGCCCTCGGCATGGTGGTGCTGTCGCCGGTGCTCGCCGCCGTGGCGGTGGCGACGCGGTTGACGGCGGGCCGCGGCGTGATCTACGGGCAGCGGCGGCTCGGGCTGGGCGGGCACCCGTTCGAGCTGCTCAAGTTCCGCACGATGCGCCATGCTGCGCCCGGCCGGGAGGCCCCCGAGTTCGACGCGGAGCGGGTCACGCGCACGGGGACGTGGCTCCGTTCGACGAGCCTCGACGAGTTGCCGTCGCTGTGGAACCTGATCCGCGGTGACATCTCGCTCGTCGGCCCGCGGCCGCTGCCGGTGCACTACTGGGGCCGCTTCCGCGGCGACGAATACCTCCGGTTCACGGTGCGGCCCGGCATCACCGGCCTCGCGCAGGTTGCGGGCCGCAACGCGGTCGACTGGGACGAACGGCTCGCACTCGACGTCGAGCACGTGCGCACGCGCCGCCTCGTCGGTGACCTGCGGATCCTCGCCCGCACCGCCTCGCTCGTGCTCCGCC
>JAHEKY010000112.1 GCA_024644465.1 Ilumatobacteraceae bacterium
GTTGTACCCTTGCCCCGTGGAAGCAGCACCCGTCGTCGAATTCGATCGCTCCGCGGCGCGGCGCTACCGGCCGAACCCCGACTTCGGCAAGATCGCCGTGCTCGTCGACGTCGCCGAGGCAGACGCCGTCACCGTGATCGCGACGAGCTTCGGTGAACAGCGCATGCGCGGCCCGTTCTACGCGGTCGCCGACGGTGACGGCAGCTACGGTGCCGCGCGCGCCCAGTTCGAACGGACCCACCGGTCGACCGGGCCGAGCTGCTGGGTGAAGACCGATCCGGTCCTCGCGTACGAGGCGACCGAACGGTGCACGGTCGAAACGCACATCGACGACCACCACGAGACGAGCGTCGTCGCGGACGCCGGCGACTGGGTCGTGATGCAGGCTGGTGGGGAAGTGATGGTCGTCGCCGCCGACGCGTTCGCCGAGCGCTACGACCCGGCCGGCGACGAGTCCGGCTAGCCCGACGTCAGGCCGCGGCGCAGCTCCGTGACCAGGCCGAGGCCCGGCGGCTCCGCGTCGGAGAGCGACCCGAAGATCGCGATCAGGTCGTCGAGGTGGGTGCGCACCGAATCACGCATGATGATCGTCGATCCCACCTGGAAGGCCTGCTCGTACTGCTTGGTGGCGCGCTCGATGTCCGCTGAACTGGTCGAGTCGTTCTTCAGCAACGCCATCGTCAGCAGCGCATCGCCGAGCTGCGACCGATCCCAGAACCCCTGCGCGGATCGGGCGCGTTCCTCCGCGGCGGCCAACAGCCGTCCACCGAGCACGAGGTGGTCACCGCGATCGCGATCTGCCGGCGAATCGACGTATTCGAGCTGCAGCCAGACATTGGCGGCGTAGGCGTCCGGTCCACCGCCGGGCATCGATTCGGCGAGCTCGTTGGCCTCCTTGTAGCTGCGCTTCGCGGCGTCGAGCGCGTCCTTCGTCGTCCGTGGAATCGTCGACTCGAGCGCGCCCGTCGATTCACCGTCGGACTGGCCATCGCGGCTCAGGACGACGGCGAGCTTCTTGTAGACACCTCCGAGCAGCGACAGCCGCTCCGGCGTCTTGCCGACGGCATCCCGCACGGCGATCAGCTTCTTCTCGGCGGTCTCGAATGCGACGAGGTTCGGCGGACCGTCGCCGCGCGCGGCGTCACGGACCAGCATGTTGGCGTACTGCTCGATCGCGCGCAGCTCCCCGCGTCCGTCCGGGGTCATGAAGCACCGGTTGAACGCCTCGGCCGCCTTGCCGAAGTTGCCGACCGCCTTGTACGCATCGCCGATCGCCAGCGTGACGTGCGCGCTGCCGAGTCGGTCCCCGCAGCCCTCGACGAGCGCCTCGATCTCCTCGGCGTACCGGCGCAGGTAGTCGTCGTCAGCCTGACCCGCGCTGCTCGTCAGGATCTGGAGACTCTGGATCAGCTGGTTGTCGCTGACGATCGTGTCGTCGTTGCCGCGCTCGCGCGCGCCGGTGACGAGCTGGAAGTCCGGGTCGCCGTAGCACTGGTAGGCACCCCACGTGTTCGAGTTGTTCCCCGTGACGTCGAACGCCGCGCTGCGGGCTTTGCGGACCGCGTCGCCGAACGACTCGGCCTCGAGCAGGCAGCGGTAGAGCCGATCGGCGAAGGCTGCCGCGGCCTGGTCGTCGACCTCCCAGCCTGCGACGACGACGGCCTTCACGCCGTTGCGCATCAGCTGCGTCGCGACGGTGGCCGCCACCTTGTGGGGCTGGCGCAGATGTTCGGGGTCGTGCCACGACTCGAGGCGCTTGTCCGCGTCCGCCGCCTCGATGCGCCCGAGGTGGCAGCAGTTGAGGAACACCAGGTCGGGCTGCACCGACATCGACTGGAAATCGAGCGCGGTCAGGCGGTGGTGGGCGCCGGCACCGGTGACGACGCCGCTGCGGTGGGGCTCGTCCGGCTCGTAGATGCCGTGCGCGGCGACGTGCACGACCCGGTACGGCGCGGCGTGGAGCAGGTTGTCGATCTCGACCCACTGACTGCGGGGTTCGTCGTCGGCCTTCGAGATGTGCGACGCGACCTCCCAGCCGTTGCTCTTCAGCAGCCCCTCGACCTCGGCGGCCTCGCGCCGCGCGCCGGGCAACCGGCCGAAGTGGGTCGGCGGGTCGCCGATCACCAGCGCGTGGAGATCGGTCGGGCGAACCGAGCCCTGCCGCGTCGCCTGCTCGCTCTGGAGCTGGCGGAGGAACCCGGCGCGCAGGGCGAGCGCCCCGCGGCCGTTGCCGCCTGCGTCGCGAGCGGCGAGGAGCTCCCACGGGAGCTGTCCGAGTTCCTCGTCGACGACGAGATGGATGTTCTCGGATCGCCCGAGCTCCAGCTTGACGCGGTGCGGAAGCAGCAACTCGTAGAGCGTCTGGCCGACGTTGTCGGCGAGCGTCGGCCGTCCGTCGTCCTGCCGATCCGGGTTGATCGCGGCATCGACGTAGTCGGCGATCTTGTCGAGGTCGACCTTGTGGATCAACTTGTCGGCCTGCGCCTGCCGTGCGAGGACCGACACGCTGATCTCGCTGATCGGTGACACCTTGTTCGGGTCCGGCTTCTCGAGGGAGGCCTGCATCCGGATCCAGGGGCGGCCGGACGCGCCGTGCGTGGGTGCCCCGGGCCGCCCGCCGTCGCGGCGCCCGACCGTCGGGTCGAGACCGAGGTCGATCGAGTCGAGGAGGCCGAGATCGATCTCCTCCCGGATCCCGCACAGCACCTTGGCGGCGTCGTCGGCCTGCTGTTCGTAGAGTTCGATGAACTCGAGGTCGAAGTGATCCGGCCGGTCCTCGCCGAGGCGGCGCATCGCGCTCAGCACCCCTTCGATGATCGCGACCATCGACGTCTCGATGCTGAGGCCGTATCGGCCGGGTGTACCGATCAGCACCGACGACAGCCCGAGCGGCTCCGACGTGTCGACGCCTGCTTCGATCCGCATCCGGGCGAGCCGCAGCACGCCGTCGGCGATGCCTTCGGCCAGTATCGATTCGGTCAGCAGCCCGAACTCGCCGAGGCCGACGACGAGTGCGCCGCCGGGGGAGTGGCCGGCAGGCGCCCGCACGACGATCGCCCGTCCCTCGTCGTCCGCGTTGAGGCCGAGCCGGTACCTGGCCCTGAGCACGCCGCCGAGCTTCCAGTCGAGGAACCCTTCCGCGCCGTCCGCCGGCATCCGGGCGTAGTGCCCGACCGCGACCGGGTAACGCGTCTGCTCGAGGCTGGCATGGATGACGCTCACGCTCACCGAGGGACGCGCCACCGCCTCGGTCTCGCTGCCCCCGAGGATCATCGACAACGCATCGTCGATCACGCGGACGTCGTCGCTGGTGCGGGGCCTGACCGCACCGCGGGTCGCCCCCACGGGGGCACGCGGCTGGCGGTCGACGTCGTCGATCGGGAGCATCTGGGGCACCTCGCCGCCGATGCCGCGTCGGGCCGGCGGTTTCGAGAGCAGTCGCTCCGACGTGTCGGCGCGGCCGTCGCGCACGAGGTCGTCGATCGCATCGAGCACGGACGGGTCCGAGATCAGGCCGCCGTGTGTCGCGTCGACGTAGTACATCGGCATGTCGTCGAGTTGCCCGAGCAGGTGGGCCACACGGCCGTCGCCCATGGCGAATTTCCCGATCCGCAGCCCGCCGTCGTCGTGACCGATCTTGACGCGGAACGGTGTGTCCCTGCTGTGCCCGACCACGTAGCTGAAGCGGTCGGTGTCGACGCCCCGCTCGGCGAGCCGCTCGTGCGTCCGTCGGGCGAGTTGCAGGAGCTCCGGGTCGATCCCGGATTCCGGGCCCCACCCGTCCGCGGTGTAGAGATCGTCCCAGTCGTCGTCCTCGACGCCTTCGGCATACGGGAGCATCTGGTAGACGCCGGGGAAGCCGCGCACGATCGCCGCGACCTGCTCCCGGTTGTGTTTGCGGTCGATCGCGGCGATGCCGCGTACCGCCAACTCGCTGCCGAGCAGCGTCATCGGGATCGAGTACGAGCCGCGATTCGGCGTGCCGAGCATGACGAGCCGCCCGCTCGCCGCGCCGTCGACGCCACCGAGCCGGTCCCACCGTTCGCGATGGGCTGCGACGTACGCCCTGACGACGAGCCCGCCCATCGAGTGGGCGACGAAGTTGACGCCGCGTGTCGGGTGCTCGTCGCGCAACTTCTCGACGAGTTCGTCGAGCCGATCTGCGGAACGGAAGATGTCGTCGCGCCAGTCGTACGGGAACAGGTACACGTCCCAGTTCCGCGCGAGGCGGGTGATCAGCGGGACGTAGCTCCGGTTCAGGCCGACGGCGGTCGCGGCGATCCCGTGCTCGAGTTCGGCGAGTCCACCGCGGGTCAGGCGGAGCGCGTCGACCCAGATCGTGCGGTCGCCGACGGCGAGGTGTGAGCCCATGATGCCGGGGAGCACGATCACGGCGTCGCGCTGGCCGGTCGGCGGCGTCGCCGTCTCCGCGACGCCGCCCGACAGCGCGTCGATGCTCTTGCGGAACGACGCCGGCAGCGACTTGACGCCCTCGATGATCGCGGCGACCGACACGGTCTCGGCCGCCTTGGCGATCTCGGCGTCGGGGTCGGTCTCGGAATCGGGGATCGGCGGCGTCGTCGCCGCGTTCTCGTCGGCGGACAGCCACGTCAGCAGCTGGCGCGTGGCCCGTGGGTCGGTCCAGAAGGAGCTGTGGTGCACCCCGCGAGCCGAGTCGAGCACGAGTCGCTGCCCGGGCTTGACCTGGAACCTGCCCGCCTGCGCGTACGCGCTGCGCGTCGGCACGATGCGGTCGTTGCGGAGCTGTCCGAAGTACTCGTCGAGCCCGTCGTCGAGCTTGGCCTGGAGGAACCCGGCGGTCGCGGCCGGTTCGTACTCGGTGGCGATCGCCCGGAGCACGACGCTGTCGGGGATCTGGTGCTTGTTGAGTTCGGCGAGGTAGTCACCGGTCGGCTGCATCGCGACGAGGCCCTCGAGGCCCGGCACCGCCCCCTTCAGCACGATGTCGGCGAGCAACTCGAGCACGAGGGCGAATCCGTCGGTGCCCGGGATGTTGCCGACGAAGTTGGTGACCGCGTCGAGGATGCCCGATGGGCGGTCGGGGTCCGCCATCGGCGTGCCGCCGTTCGGTGAGGCGACGAACACGATCGAGCGCACGTCGATCGGCGTCCCTTCGGTCAGTCGCTGGAACTCACGGGCGACGAGACCGCCGCGGGAGTGGGCGAGGATGTCGAGGTGGAGGTCGTGGCCGTTCAGGCGCTCGAACAGGTCCTCGGCATTCTGGCGGGGCGTCGACGCGAGCGTCGGATGGTCGTACGCGATGATCCGGTCGTCGTACGCCGCGCTGAGGCGGCGCACGGTCGCCTCGGGGAAACCGAACGACCCGTGGATCGACCCCATGAACCCGTGGACGATGAGCAGTGCCCGGTCATCGTGATCGAAGTGGGTGAGGTCGGGCGGCTCGACGGACTGCGCGGTGAAGTTCGACGGCGTCCAGGTCCGTAGTGCAGGCGGATGACGGCGCTGCTCGTACGCGCCGACGGCGGCCTTCGTGGCTGCGCTCGCGACCTTCTGCACGCCCTTGATGGCGATCACCCGGATCTTGCGACGGACGAGGTCCGTGATCCGGCCGCGCGTCCCGGGTGGCCCGAGCGTCGCCGCGAGGGCGACTTCGTCGTCGTCGCCGTCCGGAACGAACCAGCCGAACTGGCCGTTCTCCTCGACGAGCACGACCCGTCGTTCGTCGTCGTCCTCACGGCCGAGCGTCACGACCAGTTCGCCTGCGTCGCCGACACCGCCGCCGCGGGTGCCTCCTGCGTCCTGCTCGATCTCGTGGACGGTCGCCTCGGCGACGACCTCGAACTCGACCGTGCCGTCCTTCGTCGCGTGGTGGGAGTCGAGCTTCGCCGAGAGGTCGTCGCGCTCGCCGCTGCGGGTCGTGCCGCCGGCGCCCCACTCGTACTTCACGCCCAGATCCCTGCCGTCGAGCTTGACCCCGTTCGGGCCGGCGCCCAGGGGGCGGACCTGCGTCCCGCGCACGTTCGGCGGCACTCGCGGGGGCGGCGGTGGTGGCGGCGGTGGGGCCGCACCGCCGCCCGTTGCCGTCGCGAACGTCAGCTCGACGGGCAGTTCGTCGGGGCTCGGTGCCGTCATGCCGATCGAGGCGGCCCGCTCGGCGATGACGTCGGTGTTGTCGGTGAACTGGATCGGCACGTCCGGGTAGTGGTCGCGGATCTTCTGCAGCGCGTCGGCGTCGGGGTGCTTGAACTTCGACCCGTCGGTGCAGATCAGGATCTTCTTCGGGTCGATCAGCCCGAGCAGGCTGTCGGTCATGTTCTGCCGGCTGCCGTGGTGCGACAGCTTGAACAGGTCGACGGCGAGCTTGTCCTGGTTGCGCTCGGCGAGGACCTGGGTGATCGTCGCCTCGAGCTCCTTCGCGTAGGCGTCGCCGGTGAGCAACAGCGTGACGCCGTCGATCTCCAGCAGGAACGCGATGCTCGATCCGTTCGCCGGGCTGCCGTCCTTGCCGAACACGCCGGCGGCGCGGGTCCCCGCGTCGTCGACGTCGTCATCGAACGCCGCGAAGAGGTCGTCGATTCTCGGGTCGCCCCTCGTCGGCTTCGGCCACTTCTTCAGCAGCCGCTCCAGCCGATCGCGTGACGGCGACAGCAGTGTGCAACGCGCCCCGCCCGGCACGTCGAGTTCGCGCAGCTCGCCGGTGTCCGGCACGACGATCGCCTTGCCACCGACGACCGGGTTGCGCTTCGCCGCCGGGATCAGCTTGTCGAGCGCGTCGCCCTGCTTGTGGCCCCGGCTCGAGGCCTCCGGGTCGATCAGTTCGTCGAGCTGGTCGCGTCCGTTGAACCAGATGTGGTCGGTTGCCACCTGGCCGTTCTCGAGCGCCTCGATCACGCCCTCGATGTGATCGAGGTCGATGTGGGTGACGACGACGATGTCGAACGCCGTCGGGGTGTCCGCGGCGTCGGCGAGGTACTTGCCGAGACCGTCGTCGTAGCTGCCCTTCAGCCCGCCGTCGATCAGGATCCGGTGGGGGCGGCCGCCCGCGTCGCCGTACTCGATGACGAGGCTGTCGCCGCACTTCGCCGGCAGCGCACGGACGACGACGCCGCTCACTGGCCGCTCCCGCCGCCGAGGCCCTGCGCGAGCCTGGTGAACCGCGCCCGGTCGACGGTTCTGGACATGTCGCCGTGGCCGAGGATCACGTGGATGTTCGCCGTCGTGAGCATGTAGCCGTGCTCGAGCAGCGAGGCGCACACCTCGGTGCCGAGGGGTTTGAGTGTCGTCGCGACCGAGGAGGACTGCTCCGCGATCGTGTTCCACTCAGCCGGTGAGACCCCGTAGCGGTCGAGGAACGCGATGGCTGCCTCCGCACAACGGGTCTTCTCGTCGGGAGTCCAGCCCGGCTTGGGGCTGAAGATCTCGGCGAGCCGGTACGGGCTGTCCTTGATCTGCACGAACACGCCATCGAGTTCGGGGTCGTTCATGAACAGCCCACCGAGCGCCTGGCGGCGATGCGACGTCGACACGTCGTACTGGACGTCTTTCGACCGCAGTACGGCGTTCAGTTCGAAGCCGAGGCCGCCGCCGTTCATCGGACGGAGGGCGTTCCAGTCCGACGACGCGTTGACGACGATGAGTTCACCCGCGCCCGTCGATTGCGCGGTTCCGAGGCCTGGCCAGCGGTCGGCCCGATTGTCGAACCGGTACTCCCAGCTGTCGGCCATGTTGTCGTAGACGCCGCCGTCCACGATCACGATGCGATCGACGGTGACGTCGCCGTGTGCCGGGTGGTCGTCAGGCGTCAGCGTGCCCGGCGTGAGGTGGAGCTTGTCGAGCCCGACCGCCCGCGCCCGGAACGCGCCCGGTACGCATGCCGACGCCTGCACCGCGGTCGACAGCGGGACCGGTGACGGCCGGGTCGTCCCGCCGAACTCCCACCCGTAGACCATCCGGTTGCTGAAGTAGAACGTGGTGCCGCCCTGCATCTCGGTCGTGCAGATCACGTGGTGCACGCTGAGATCGCGCTCGCACTGCGCGGCGAGCGTCGTGTGCGCGTTGCCGAGGAGCTCCTTGTCGATCGCCCGCTCTGTCGCGACGGAGCGCTGGGAGAACAGCCAGAGCGTCAGCCAGCCGAACAACGCGAACAGCGCGATCGCAACGGCGACGATCACGGGCCACTTCGCGATGCCGGCAACGACCACCGCCAACAAGGCGGCGCCCGTCACGACGGCGCTCACGATCAACGCCCGGAGATACCACTTCGTCGCCGGCGCACCGCCCTGGAGGATGCCCCGTTCGGCGATCGACTTGGCGACACCTGCGACGTGTGCTTCGACCTCGTCGGCGGACGCCGTCCCGAAGTCGGGCCCGACCATCACGGCGCCGTTGGCGATCGAGCCGCCCGACACCGACGAGATCGAGACCGTCCGCTCCTGCAGACCGGCGTCGGCCACGGCGAGCAGGGCGCCGAGGCCGAACACGGTCGCGCGGTGCCCGCCGCCCGACAGCGTCACGCCGATGTCGCGTCCGGTCGTCGCGGTCTCGGTGGTGGCCGCCAGGTCATCGGTGCTCATGCGTGTGCTGCTTCCTGCTGATTCCGACTCGTGATGTGCCGGGTCGATCCCTTGCGCTGCGGATCATTCGATCGGCATGCCGTCGAACACCGCCAGGATGTCCATGTC
>JAHEKY010000113.1 GCA_024644465.1 Ilumatobacteraceae bacterium
GTTTCCGCACCCGGGCCGCTCGAGCACACCGATGCAGTCGGTGACGTCACGGTCCTCCGGAAGGAAGTCGTTGGCGGTGACCGGTGGCACGCCGGCGCGTTCGGCGTCGGTCGTCGGGGGCTCCGGAACCGTCGTCGGGGGCGACGTCGCCGCCACGGTCGCGTCCAGGGGTGACCCGCCGAGCAGTACGACCGTGGCGAGCGCGGCGGCGAGCAGCCGTCCCGGCGACCGGGTCCGCCCGCCCTTGGGTCGCGCCGCGGGCGCTGCTCTACGATTCACGGTCTTGAGTCAACCGCAGCATTCCCCCGCCGCAACGCCGCACGCCACGGTGCTCGTCGTCGATTTCGGCGCCCAGTACGCCCAGCTGATCGCCCGTCGCGTGCGCGAACTCGGGGTGTTCTCCGAGATCGTCTCGCACCGATTGACCGCAGACCAGATGGCGTCCAGGCAACCGGCGGCGATCATCCTGTCGGGCGGCCCCAAGAGCGTCCATGTCCCGGGCGCCCCGACGCTCGACGCGGCGATCTACGAACTCGGCGTGCCGGTTCTCGGCATCTGCTACGGCGCCCAGCTGATCGCCCAACAGCTCGGCGGCACCGTCGGGCGAGGGATGAAGGGCGAGTACGGACGCACGAGGTTGACACGCGCCGGCGAGTCGCTGGTACTGCCCGACGACGCGCCGCAGCAGCACGACGTCTGGATGAGCCATTTCGACGGCATCACCGAGGCGCCGGACGGTTTCGCGGTCACGGCGTCGTCGCCGGGTGCACCCGTCGCCGTGCTCGAGGACGACGACCGGAAGATCTACGGGGTGCAGTTCCATCCCGAAGTCGTGCACTCGCCGCACGGCATGGCGACGATGGCTCGCTTCCTCCACGAACGGGCCGCGATCGGCTCCGATTGGACGATGGCGTCGGTGATCGACGAACAGGTCGCGGAGATCCGCGCACGTGTCGGCGACGCCCGCGTGATCTGCGGGCTGTCGGGCGGCGTCGATTCGTCCGTCGCGGCCGCCCTGGTGCACAAGGCGATCGGCCCGCAGCTGACGTGCATCTACGTCGACACGGGGCTGATGCGCAAGAACGAGAGCGAGCAGGTCGTCGAGACGTTCCGGCGCAATCTCGGCATCGAGTTGATCCACGCCGACGAGGGCGCGGGCTTCTTCGAGGCGCTGGCCGGGTTGACCGAGCCCGAAGCGAAGCGCAAGGCGATCGGGGAGCGGTTCATCCGGGTCTTCGAGCGGCACACGGGCGGTCTGACGGAGGCGAAGTTCCTCGTGCAGGGGACGCTGTATCCGGATCTGATCGAATCCGGCGGCGCGGATGGCACCGCCGACGTCATCAAGAGCCACCACAACGTCGGCGGGCTCCCGGAGGACATGGAACTCGAGCTGATCGAACCGCTGCGCGACCTCTTCAAGGACGAGGTGCGCGCCCTCGGCACGGAGTTGGGTCTGCCCGACGAGATGGTCTGGCGGCAGCCGTTCCCCGGCCCGGGGCTCGGCGTACGGATCATCGGCGAGGTGACCCCGGAGCGCGTGGCGCTGCTGCAGGAGGCGGATGCCATCGTCCGCGAGGAGTTGCGCGCCGCCGGTCTGGAGCGGGAGATCTGGCAGTCGTACGCCGCGCTGCTCGCCGACGTGCGATCGGTCGGCGTGATGGGCGACGAACGGACCTACGGCCACCCGATCGTGATCCGGGCCGTCACGAGCGACGATGCGATGACGGCGGACTGGGCGCGCGTCCCGTACGACACGCTCGAGGTGATGTCGCAGCGGATCATCAACGAGGTCCCGGGCGTCAATCGTGTCGTGTACGACATCACCTCGAAGCCGCCGGGCACGATCGAATGGGAGTGAGGGCAGCGGCTTCGCCGCTGCCTGAGCGACCCTGACGGGTCGCTCTCGCCGACTGCGTCGGCGCTCACTCTTTTCCGGGCTGGCGCCCGGACTCGCTGCGCTCGGACCGGGTTGGCCGCTGCTTGCGCGGCCCTGACGGGTCGCTCTCGCCGACTGCGTCGGCGCTCACTCTTTTCCGGGCTGGCGCCCGGACTCGCTGTGCTCGGACCGGGTTGGCCGCTGCCTGCGCGGCCCTGACGGGTCGCTCTCGCCGACGTTGTCGGCGCGGCCGGGTTGGCCGGTGGTTGCGCGGCCCTGACGGGTCGCCCCCGTTGGTCGTTGCTGACGGGCCGACGGCGACCGCGCTCGTCCGCATGGCGCGCTGGTTCACCCCTGTTCGAATCGGCGGCGGTTTCGAACAGAGGTGAACTGCGCGGCGCGCTGGTGGGGGTCCGCTCGACCGGCCACGTGGGCGCGAATCGAGCCGAACGGTGCGGTGATCCGCGCCGAGGCATCACCGGAGGGTCCTCGCGTGTGACGCGCGTCACTCGTCAAACTTCTGGACCACTTTCGCAACGTGATCGTCACATTCGCTAGGCTCGCACGAGTCGTATGAGACACATCTTCCGAATTCTCCCCGTCGCCGTCGCGTCCGCACTCATGGTGCCGGCGTTCACGCCGACGATCGCGGTCGCCAGCCCGGTCGACCAACAGCGCCAGCGGGTCGAGGACATCGTCGACGAGCTCGAGCGGCTCGAGGAACAGGCCCGCAAGATCGGCGAGGAGTACGTCGTCGCGGTCGACACCAAGGTCGCCCTCGACGAGGAGATCGTCGCCGCCGAGGCGCGGGTCGCCGCGAAGGCCGCGGAGATCGACAAGCTGCGCGGCGACCTCGGCGAGATGGCGATCCGATCCTTCGTCGGCGCCGGCAGCGCGCCGCTCGGGCCCTTGTTCGAAGACACGTCCGACCTCAACGCGGTGATGCAGCGCGACCAACTCGCTCGGGTCGCCCTGAGCGCCGGCACGATCACGACCGACGAACTGGATGCGATCGTCGCCGATCTGGAAGTCGAACGGGCCGAGCTCGGCCGCAAGCGCACGAAGGCCGAGCAACTCGCGAAGAGCCTGGAGGAGGCTCAAGAAGAGACCGAAGCGCTCACGAGCGAGTACACCCAGGCGCGTGCCGAAGCGGAAGCCACGCTCGGCGAGCTGATCGCCGAGGAGGAGGCACGACGCGCCCGCGAGGCCGCGGCCCGCGTGCAAGCGGAGTACGCAGCGGCGCAGGCTGCGGCGGCCAACTCGAACAGCAACTCCGGTGGCGGCGGCTCGAACAGCAGCTCCGGCAGCTCGAGCGGCGGCAGTTCCGGCGGCAGCTCGGGTGGCGGCAGTTCCAGCGGCGGGTCGGGCAGCAGTGGTTCCGGCGGCAGTTCGAGCAGTGGCGGCGGCAGCTCGAGCGGCGGCGGCGGCGGATCGAGCGCGCCTGCACCGGCCGCACCGGCGGTGTCGTCACGCGCCGGTACCGCGGTCAACGCTGCGTTGAGCCAGCAGGGTGTGCCGTACCGCTACGCGACGTCGAGCCCCGGCGTCTCGTTCGACTGCTCCGGGCTCACGAAGTACGCATGGGGTCAGGCCGGTGTCTATCTGCCTCACCAGTCGAGGGCCCAGTACGCATCGATCCCGCACGTCGCCAAGGGCGCCGCGCAGCCCGGCGACCTGATCTTCTTCTACAGCCCGATCAGCCACGTCAGCATCTATCTCGGCAACGGGATGCACGTGCATGCACCGAACACCGGCAGCTTCGTGAAGACCGGATCGGTGAACTGGGGCAAGGTCGTCGGCGTCGGTCGCCCCGGCTGAGCCGAGCCCCGTCGGCAGGCGCTACGTTCGTCGCGTGACCGACCCTGGGACCGGCATCGACGTCGAGAACGTCACGGCGTGGCTGGTCGACAACATCGTCGACACCGTCGCCCCGTTCGACTTCGAGATCATCGCCGGTGGGCGCTCGAACCTGACCTTCACGGTCACCGACGGGCGCGGGGAACGGTTCGTCCTGCGCCGGCCGCCGACCGGCGCCGTCCTCGCGACGGCGCACGACATGGCCCGCGAACATCGCATCATCTCCGCCGTCGGCCGGACGGACGTCCCCGTGCCCCCGGCGCTCGGCCTGTGCACCGATGTCGCCGTCACCGGCGCGCCGTTCTACGTGATGGGCCACGTCGACGGCGTCGTGCTCGACTCGTCCGAGCGCGCGGCTCCGTTGTCGCTCGAGGTCCGTCGCGCGGCAGGTGAGCACCTGATCGACGTGCTCGCCGATCTCCACGCCGTCGACATCGACGCGATCGGTCTCGGGGACCTCGCCCGACGCGACGGCTACGTCGAACGCCAGGTCAAGCGGTGGACGACGCAGTGGGAGCGGTCCAAGACCCGGGAACTCCCCGCGATCGACGAGGTCGCGGTCCGCCTCGCGCAACGCATCCCGCCGCAGGTCGGCGTGTCGATCGCGCACGGCGACTACCGCTTCGGCAACTGCCTCGTCGACACGGCGACCGGACGCGTCAACGCGGTGCTCGACTGGGAGCTGTGCACGCTCGGCGACCCCCTGGCCGACGTCGGGTACCTCGGTGTCTACTGGGCGGATCCCGGCGAGGAACAGCACCGGCCGAACGACCCGACCGGCATCGACGGCTTCCCGACCTACGACGAACTGCTCGAACGCTATGCCCGCCGCACCGGGCGCGACCTCTCGCAGATCGGGTACTACCGAGCATTCTCCGCGTGGCGGCTCGCCGTGATCTCCGAAGGCGTCTATGCCCGGTTCCGCCACGGCGCGATGGGCGACCAGGAGGTCGACCCTGCGATGCTCGACGCGTTCAAGACCGGCACCGTGCGCCTCGCCGAGGACGCACTCGATGCGCTCAGGAGGTTGACATGAGCACCACACCGATCCGTACCGGTGTCCTCGCCGGGTGGACCGAGGGGGAGTTCAGCGCGGCGGGGATGACGTATCCGACGTTTCGGCGCGGCAGCGGCCCGGCCGTGATCGTCGTCCACGAGATCCCCGGCGTGACGCCGCTGGTCACCCAGTTCGCGAACGACGTCGTCGACCGCGGATTCACCGTCGTGATGCCGTCGTTGGTCGGCACACCGGAGAAGGCGCCGAACCGCCTCTACGAATTGACGTCGATGGTCCGGATCTGCATCGCGCGGGAGTTCACGACGCTGGCGATGAACCGGACATCTCCCGTTGTCGCCTGGCTGCGGGCGCTGGCGCGCAACGTCCACGCCGATGTCGGCGGCCCGGGGGTCGGGGCGGTCGGCATGTGCTTCTCCGGCGGCTTCGCGCTCGGAATGATGGTCGACGAACTGATGGTCGCACCGGTCCTCTCGCAACCGTCGATGCCGTTCCCGGTCGGCTCGGCGAGAGCTGCGAACCTCGGCCTGTCGCCCGACGACGAGGCGGCGGTGATCCAGCGTGCCGCAGAGGGGTGCCAGGTGCTCGGGCTGCGATTCACCGACGACATGTTCGTCGGCGAGCGGTTCACGACCCTGCGGGAGAAGCTCGGTGACGCGTTCATCGCCATCGAGCTGCCGAGCGCGAAGAAGATGGACCACTCGGTCCTGACCGAGCAGCGCGACGAGGACAGCGTGCAGCGCGTGCTCGACTTCTTCGCTGAGAAGCTGCTCTGACTGCCGCGCCTCAGCCGGCGGCGGCCTCGGCGAGCGTCTTCGCCGACCGGTAGTCCGCCTTGCCGTTCGGTGCGCGGGGAACCGCGTCGACGAACACGACCGACTTCGGCGCCTTGTACCCGGCGAGGTCCGACTTGACCGCCTTGATGATCGTCGCCTCGTCGATGTCGGTGCCGTCGACGCGCGAGGCAACAGCGGTGACCGCCTGACCGTACGTGTTGTCGTCGATGCCGACGACGAGGCAGTCCAACACACCGTCGACCCGCTTCACGGCTTCCTCGACCTCCTCGGGGAAGACCTTCTCCCCGCCGGTGTTGATCACCTGGCTGCCGCGTCCGAGCAGGATCAACGTGCCATCCTCCGCGAGCATCGCGAAGTCGCCGGGGAAGGAGTAGCGGACGCCGTCGATCACCCGGAACGTGCGCGCCGACTTCTCCTCGTCCTTGTAATACCCGAGCGGAACGTTGCCGCCGGCCGCGACCATCCCGACCTCGTCGGATCCCGGGGTGACCTCCCGGTCGTCGTCGGTGAAGACCTTCGCATTCGGGCCCTTGATGAACTTGGCGGTCTCGACCGGGACGCCCTTCATCGTGATCTGCGTGCCCATCGAGCCCTCGGTCGAACCCATCGCATCGATCAGGATCGCCTGGGGGATCCGGTCGATCATCTGGTTCTTGACCTCGGCGGTCCACATCACGCCCGACGAGTCGAAGAGGCGCACCGACGACATGTCGTAGGCGGTGCCGTCGGGCGTGCCCTCGTCGAGGGCCCGCACGAGCGGCTTGGCGAAGCTGTCGCCGACGATCGTGATCGCCGTGGCGCGGTGGTGCTCGATCGTGCGCAGCACCTCGTGGGCGTCGAGGCTGCGGTTCGTCGTCGTCACGATGTGCGCCCCGCCGAGCATCGGGATGAACCAGCCCAGCCAGCAACCGGTGCCGTGCATCAGTGGCGCGCACGGGATGGAGACACCGAGCCCGTCCGCGTCGGCGAGCGAACGTACCTGCGCGGCGATGTCCTCGGCGCGCTCGACCGGTTCGAGGCCGAGCAATGGGAAGCCCGCTTCGATCAGGCCGGCGGTCAACCCACCGACGGCGTAGATCACGCCCTTCGGCATCCCGGTCGTGCCGCCCGTGTAGAGCATGTAGACGTCGTCCTCGCTGCGTTCGATACGCGGCATCGGGTCGTGGGCGCCGAGCAGTTCTTCGTAGCCGCGCTCGCCCGGCACCGCCGTGCCGGGGCCGTCGTCGACGACGACGAGCAGCTTGAGGTCGGGCAACCGGTCGACGACCTTCGCCACCCGGTCGGCGAGCGAGGCGTGGAAGACGATCGCCTCGGCATCGCAGTTGTCGAGCAGGTACCACAGCTCTTCGTCGAGATAGCGGTAGTTGACGTTGATCGCGACGCCACGCATCTTGAGAACGCCGTGGTGCGCCTCCATGTACTCGTTGCAGTTGTACATGTACAGGCCGACCTTCGAGTCGGGGCCGAGGCCGGCCGCAGCCAGGGCCGCCGCGATGCGGGCGCCCCGGTCGTCGAACTCCGCCCAGGTGCGTGTCGTGTCACCGTGGGTGATCGCCGCATGTTCCGGGATCGCGTCCGCGATCGACTCCCAGACGGTCGCGAGGTGCATCTCCATGGGTGCCGACAGTACGCGAACGTCGGTGCTGCGGTGGCTACCGAGCACGGCGATGATCGGCCGGTGCCGGGTCGCCGCTCTCGGTCTCCTATCGGGGCCCGCCGTCGACGTTGATCAGCGCGCCGGTCGTGTACGACGAGGCGTCGCTCGCCAGGTACAACGCGGCGCCGACGATCTCGTGCGGCTCGCCGCCGCGTCCGAGGGCGTATCCCGCTTCCGCCCCCGCCGTGAACGCGTCGAGATCCCACGCCTTCGAGATGTCGGTGAGGAACGGACCGGGCACGATGCAGTTGACGCGGACCGCCGGCCCGAACGTCCGCGCCAGCCCGTGGGTCAGGTTGTTGACACCGCTCTTCGCGGCACCGTAGACGAGTTCATCGGGCCCGGGCCGTTGCGATGCGGTCGAGGACACGAAGATGATCGAGCCGCGGCCCGCGGCGACCATCCGCGTCCCCACGAGTGCGGAGAGCCGGAACGGACCCTTGAGGTTGACATCGAGCACCTTGTCGTAGAGCTCCTCGGTGATCGTGTCGACCGACTTGTAGAGCGGCGACATTCCCGCGTTGTTGACGAGCACGTCGACCTTGCCGAACTGGTCGTACACGGCGTCGCACAGCCGCTCGCTGTCGTCCCACTTCCCGGCGTGGTACGCGCACGGCATCGCCCGGCGCCCTGTCGACCGTTCGACCTCGCGCGCGAGCTGTTCGCAGTTGTCGAGCTTGCGGCTCGCGATCACGACGTCCGCGCCGTGTGCGGCGAATGCCAGCACCATCTCGCGCCCGAGGCCGCGCGAACCGCCGGTCACGACCGCGACTCGATCGGTCATGTCGAACACGTCGGTGGGGCCGTCGCCGGTCATGACGCCCGAGTCTGGCATGCGTTCGCCGGCCGCTCAGCGGCGGCGTCGGATGAGCTGTCGCACCGCGAAGCCGAGCGCGCCGATCGCCGCGAGGCCGCCGACCAGCGCGTACACCCGGCCGGTGTGTCGCACGCCGACCTCGCCGACGCCGCCGATCGAGCCGACCGACGCCAACGACGCGATCGATCCGGTCGAGCCGATCGACGCGATCGAACCGGCCGAGCCGATCGACAGCATCGACCCCGCCGAGCCGACCGAGAGCACGGAGCCGACCGAACCGATCGACAGCATCGATGCCGTCGAACCGACCGAGCGCGACGACCAGACCGACGCCCACGAGTTGCCGGGGACGATGCGGAGGACTGCGGGAAGCTGCATGCCGTCAGCCTCGCACCGTCGGCGCCGCCTCGCCAGCCCGAACGCCGCTTCAGCGTCAGATCGCCCGGCCGGCGCGCCGCCCTTCGAGGACTGCCTCGTGGACCGTGCGCGGTGCGACCGCATCGCCGGCACAGGACGTG
>JAHEKY010000114.1 GCA_024644465.1 Ilumatobacteraceae bacterium
AACGGATCGTGAGGTCGAGCGGCGCACCGTCGTCGCCGACCGCCAGCCCCTCGGAGCGGACGAGCCCGAGCGCCATGTGGGCGGCGCCGAGGCAGTACGAACGCAACACGACCTCGTCGAGAACCGCTCCGCACTCGACGTCGACGACGAGACGGTCGCCGTGCCATTCCGCGACGGCGGCCGCACCGTTCGGCGCGACGACCCGATCCGGAGCGTCCCGGAGGCTGCTCAGAACCGCCGCGACTTCCGCCCACCCGGCGGCCCGGAGCGCCGACGAGACCTCCGGGCCGGAGACGTCGCTGAACTCGATCGTGATCGCCGGCGCGATCGCCCGGATCGTGGACCGTAGCGTCGCTTCGTCGGCCGCCGCTGTCGGCCTCGCCAGCCGAACGACACCGGCGCCTGCCGCGGTGACGCCGATCGCCATCGGCGGACGCTTCGGCCCGAGCCGGACCGTGTCTTCCCGGGAGAACAGAACCCGTACGGTGCGTCCGTGTTCGTCGGCGAGCCGGCGCGCGACGCCGCCGACGATCGACGTCGACTTGCCGCCGAACGCCCCGCCGTTGCCGAGCGGCGATGCGGGCACCCCGCCCGGTTCGCACCACGCCGCATCCGGTTCGAGGTAGGCCGGCTCGACCCACGTCGTCTGCAGCGTGCGCGCCCACGCCGTCGGCCCTGCAGCCGGCGGCTCGATCGGCCAGCCGAGCGGCGCAGACGTCCGGCGGCCCGGCACCGTGCCCGCCTGCCGGCGCGCGTCGGCGATCGTTCCGGCGACGGCCCACGAACCGTCGGCCGAGCGCATCGCCACGAGGGCGTCAGCCGGAGCGAGATCGTCCGCGAACCCACCGGCGCCGAGCGCGACGGCGGCGTCGACGCGTTGACCGGCACCACCCTCGAGCCCGGCGCGGCGTTCGGCCGCACCGAGGTCCCGCGCAGTCGTCGCGGCGAGCGCGGGCCGGTCGGTGCAGGCGGTCACGATCGACCGCCAACCCGTGCACCGACAGAGATGGGCCAACAGTGCCCGTTCGACGTCCGCTGCCCGCTGCTGGCTCGCCGGCGGCAACGCGGCGAGCCGCATGATGATCCCCGGGGTGCAGAAGCCGCACTGGCTCGCGCCGGCGGCGCAGAATGCCGCCGCCCATCCATCGGCATCGTCGAGGCCCTCGACCGTCGTCACGGTTCGCCCCGTCACCCGCGTCACCGGCGTCACGCATGCGACGCGCGGCGCGCCGTCGATCCAGACCGTGCAGCAGCCGCATTGGCCCTGAGGGCTGCAGCCGTCCTTCGCCGACCTCACACCGAGTTCGTCGCGCAGCGCGTCGAGCAGCGAGCCCTCGTCGGCGACGTCGACGGTCGTGCCGTTGAGTTCGAAGGAGACCATCGGGGCCGGAGCGCGGCTCAGCGCCCACCGCCGAGTTCGTCGGTCAGCGCCTTGAACTCCTCCCAGCGGCCGTCTGCGAGCAGCGCACCCTGCCGCGGCCACGTCCCCGGCTTGTGCATCTGGAACCTCGACCCGGCGTCGTCGAGCATCGACTGCAGCGTCGCGACGTCGGCCGCCCCGAGCTGGCGCCAGGTCGTGATCCCGATCGCGGCACACAGCTCGGCAATCTTCGGGCCGATCCCTTCGACGAGCGTGAGGTCGTTCAACTCGACCTTGCCGCCGAGCACCGTCGCCGCCGCCGTCATGTCGAGGTCCGGTTCCGGCTCGGCGTCCGATTCCGGGTCCGGTTCGGGTTCCGGTTGCGGATCGCCCTCCGATGCAGGTTCCGTCGCTGCGTCAGGTGGCGCCGCACCGGGGCCGGGTGCGAACTCGGGGCCCGCGTCGATCGGCTCGTCGACGAGCAGTGGGTCGTCGACCGGGATGATCGGCGCCTCGACGACGGCCGCGAACCCGAGCGCGCCCGCGGTGCTCCCCCGCACATCGGCCAACTCCATCCGCAGCCGGTCCCGCTCGGCGACGACCGGTTCGAGGTTCGCCAGGCGGCCCCGCAGCCGATCGAGTTCGGCATGGTCGGCCGTCGTCGCACGTACCCCCGCCAACTGGGCGCGGGCCGTGAGGCTGCGCAGGAGCCAACCGATGACGCCGCCCGCGAGCGCCATCATCAGGCCCCACAGGAAGAACTTTGCGAGTGTGTACGGCACGACGAGATCCTGACTCCTGTGTCGAGTATGGCTGGCTACTGCACGGTCACGAGGAATTCGACCCGCCGGCTGGCGGCCTTGTCCTCGACGCCGTCCGCGTCCAGAATCGGTTGGGACCCGCCGAAGCCCGCGGCGCGCAGGGCATCTTCCGGCACGCCTCGGTCGACGAGTGCTTCGAGCACGGCCTCGGCCCGCAGTTGACTCAGCAGTTGGTTGTTCAGCGCGGTTCCGTCGGTGTCGGTGTGACCCTGGATCTCGACGACGATGCCGCCGAGCCGGCGCGACACCGCCGCGATGCGATCGAGCGTCGCGGCCGACTGCGCACTGATCGCCGCGCTCGCCGGCTCGAACAGAATCGGCGACGCTGCGACGAGGCCGTTCAGGTCTGCCTCCAGGGTCGCCGCCGTCTCGTCGGTCGCCTGTTCCCGCGGCACGAGGTCGACGACGACCGCGCCACCGTCGTCCGCTGTCTCGTCCAGCCCGCTCACGACGGCCAGCACGGCATCGCGCGCCGCCTCGTCCGCGTAGACGCCCCGCAGCGACAACCTGGTACCCGTGGTCGAGATCTCGGCCGCCACCAGGTCGTTCGGGGCCGCAGCGATCAATGCAGCAGCGCGGTCGATCTCGCCGTCTGCGATCGATGCGCCGATCTCGACGACCAGCTCGTCCACGACGTTCTCCGCCCCGAGCACCGACCCGGCCGCGATCAGCCGGACGCGCTGTTCCTCGCTCGCGACCGTGCCCGTCAGCGTGAGCAACCCGTCCCCGAGCGAGGCGGTGACCAGCGGGGCCGCCGCGGGGACGTCGGCAGACGCGTCGTCGGGGAGCAGCACGGCGTCGATCGCGTGGACGACGCCGTTGGAGGCGTCGAGGTCCGCCTCGACGATCGTCGCGACGGACGCACCGCTGGTGAGCGTGACCCCGTCGGCGGTGACCTCCACCAGGACGGGTGGACCGTCGAGCATGGCGATCTCGCCGTCGGCGAGATCGGCCCCGCGCGTCAGCGCGGCGGTCGCGTGGTGCCGCAGAACGGTCGCGAGCAGTTCCTGGTCACGCCCCAGCGCCGCGACGACGTCGGGGCCGAGTGCCTGGAACGCTTCGTTCGTCGGGGCGAAGATCGTCAGCGGCCCTTCGTCGGCGAACGTCGCCTCGAGTCCGGCGTCACGGATCAGTCCGGAGAGCGTCGAGAACTGGGAATCGTTCGCGATGACCAGGCCGACATCGTCGACGTCCGGCGACACCGTCGTCGTCGGCGCCGGAAGCGTCGTGGCCGGCGGATCGGTCGACGGCGCGGCGGTTGTCGTGGTCGTCGTGCCGTCAGGGGCATCGGCGGCCGAGCACGACGGATCGACCACGATCGAGGCGACACCCCAGAGGCCCCGGCTGCGGCGCAGCAGGTCGTCGTCGATCGCGACCGGGCCGTCGCCGCAGGACAAGGTGCCGTCCTGTCCACTGAACGACACCGTGACCGGCCCGACTCCGGCGGCATTGAACTCTGCGACGACCCGGGCTTCGAGGTCGTCCTCGACACGGGGTTCGGCGATCGCCGCGCCGCCGGCATAGATCCCGAGAACGACGACCGCCCCCCATCCGAGGATTCGACGACGGTATCGTCGCAGTGGTACGTCACCGGCGGCTACCGCGTTCATGTCGTGCAGAGATTCGCACGTTTCTGCGCTGCGGTGCAATCACCGTCACGCCGCCGCGATGTTGTGCCGCCAGCCCGCCGACGACCGCCGTCCGAACAGAATGAGAGCCCCCCGATGAACGACTTCGCGACCGGATCAGCCGCCGAACAGGCCGCGTCGGCACTGACCCGTCGCCGCTTCCTGCTGGCCGTCGCCGCTTCGGGGGCGCTCGCCGCGTGCTCGGGCAGCGACGGCGACGACGGTGCGGTTCCCGGGTCGGACGGCGACATCCCGGCCGGGTTCACGTTGGTCCAGCGGTTTCCGAACAACGTGCAGGTGCCCGGCGAGGTACGGCTGCCGATCACGCTGTCGACCGGCGCCGCGGAGTTCATCCAGGACGGCCCGGCCGAACTCGGCGCTCAGGTCGTGGACATCGACGGCGCACCCGTCGGCGGGCGCCTCACCGCGGCCAAGCGGGCGGTCGCGCCGGCGCCGTACTACGACTTCCGGACCTCGATCGACGCGCCGGGCGTGTATGCCCTGATCGTCGACGGCGGCCCCCCGACCGGCGCCGCGTTCCAGGTGCTGAATCCGGAGGATGTGGCCGTCCCGACGCCCGGCACGTTGCTGCCGGGGTTCGAGACACCGACCACCGGAGACACGCAGGGCTTCGACACGATCTGTACGCGCACGCCGGAGCCCTGCCCGTTCCACACGCTCACGCTGGCCGAGGCGCTGAACATCGACCGGCCGGTGGCGTACTACGTCGGGACGCCGGCGTTCTGTTCGACGGGAAGCTGCGCGCCCGCGCTTGAGGCGCTGATCGGGGCGAGCAGCAGCTTCGGCGACACGTTCGTCTTCGTGCACGCGGAGGTGTTCACCGACGATGCCGGGACGAACATCGCGCCCGCGGTCACTGCCATCGGGATGACATACGAGCCGGCGCTGTTCATCACGGACGCGGCGGGGGTGATCCGCGAACGCATCGACGCCGTGTGGGACCAGACCGAACTCGAAGAATCCCTCGCCCGCGTCGCCGGCTGACGCCCGGTCGCTGCTCGAGAGGTGTTACGCAGCGTCGCTGGCGCTCAGCTGAAGGACTGGCCGCAGCCGCAGGAACGGGTCGCGTTCGGGTTGGTGATCGCGAAGCCGGACTGCTCGAGGCCGTCCTTGTAGTCGAGCGTGGCGCCTTCGAGCAACTGGGCCGACGCCGGATCGACGACGACGCGCACCGAGCCGTCGTCGCCGTAGGACGCTTCGTTGTCGTCTGCGGCGATGTCGCCGTCGAAGAACATCTCATACGAGAAGCCGCTGCATCCCCCGGGACGCACGGCAACGCGCAGCGCGAGGTTCTCGGCGCCCTCGGCGGCGAGCAGCTGGCCGACCTTGGCGGTCGCGGTCTCGGTGAGTGTGATCATGTGGCGTTCCTCCTCAAAGGGTTGTCCTCAGAATATCGTGCGGTTCATCGGGATGAAACGGTCATGCGACAGGGTGTCCGGCTCGTCAGCGTGCAGAACTCGCGTACGTCGGCGTCACCCATCTCGGCGACGAAACCGGCAACCAGTCCCCTGTGCAAACCGCAGACGAGCTCGGGATGTTCCGCGGCGAGTTCCTGGAACGGACAATTGGCGAACGCGACGACAGCGGCCGCGTCGTCGCCGGGATCCTCGGTGACGACCGGATCGAAGCCGAGCCGGTCGAGATCCGCGACGAGCGCCTCCAGCGTCGACGGGGCCCGCTGATACGGCGCCGCGCGGACCGCGCCCTCGTCGCGACCGACCGTCTCGGCGTCCGCGGCACTCGCCCTGAGGCGGTGCGCCATCGCCAGCACCATCCGGGCCAGGACGGGCATCGTCGGCGGTTCCAGACCGAGCGCCGGCGCCTTCGCCGCGATCGAGTAGCGGTGCTGGGGGCGGCCGACGTCGCCGCGCCCGCCGACGTGCACATCGAGCAGCCCGACATCGCGCATCCGCTCGAGGTGCGGTCGCACGGTGTTCGGATGGAGGTTGAGCGACTCGGCGATGTCGGCAGTCGTCTGCGGCCTCGACGACCGCGCGAGTTCGAGGTAGATCGCATACCGCGTGTTGTCGCCGAGGGTCTTCAGCAGGTCGAGCTGTGCCGCACCCTCCGGGCCCCACTCTGCCGCTTCCGACTCCACAGGACGAGATTACACGGCCGAGGCCGGTAAAATCCCGGGTATGGCATCGACGCCGCGAACGCCCTCGAACGCTGACACCGCGCGTGACGCCGGATCCACCACGTCGACACCGGTCGCGCCGCCGTCTGTCGACGACGTGATCGAGGTCCTCGGCTCGGTGATCGACCCCGAGCTGGGCGCCGACATCGTCACCTTGGGCATGGTCCCCGGTGTGACCGTCAGCCCCGACGGCGTGATCACCGTGGAGATCAAGCTGACGATCAAGGGTTGCCCGATGCGCGCGGAGATCAAGAACGAGGTCGAGAGCCGGGTACTGCTGCATCCTGGCGTGTCCGACGTGAAGATCGTGTGGGGCGAGATGGACGCCGACGAACGCAGCGCGGTGATGACCAAGGCCCGGTGGAACGCGCGGGAGCACGCGCCCGACACGGAGGTTCCCCTCAGCTGCAGGGTGCTCGCGATCGCGAGTGGCAAGGGCGGCGTCGGCAAGAGCTCGGTGACGGTCAACCTCGGCGCGGCGCTCGCTGCAGCTGGGTTCACGGTCGGGATCCTCGACGCGGACATCTGGGGGTTCTCCGTGCCCCGGTTGCTCGGGATCTCCGAACGGATGGAGGCGCACGCGGTCGAGGGGTCCGACAAGCCGAAGATCTTCCCGAACGAGCGCGGCGTCGGCGACGGGCTGCTCAAGGTCGTGTCGACCGGCTTCCTCGTCGACGAGGAGACGGCGCTGATGTGGCGCGGGCTGATGCTGACCAAGGCGGTCGAACAGTTCCTGCGCGACGTCGCGTGGGGTGACCTCGACTATCTCCTGATCGACATGCCGCCCGGAACCGGCGACGTCCAGATGGGCCTCGCGCGGATGCTTCCGAGCACCGATCTGATCGTCGTCACGACACCGGCCCTCGCGGCACAGAAGGTCGCCCAGCGTGCGGCGGACATGGCCAGGCGCAGCTTCCTGCGCGTCGTCGGCGTGATCGAGAACATGAGCTCGTTCACGTGTGAGCACGGCGAGACGTACGACCTGTTCGGCGCCGGCGGCGGCGAGGAGCTGGCGGCCGCGGTCGACGCACCGCTGCTCGGCAAGATCCCGCTGGAGACGCTCGTCGCGGCCGGCAACGACGCCGGTGAGCCGGTCGCGATCGCCGGTGTCGGCGTGGCGGCGGATGCGTTCCGATCGATCGCAGACCAGATCATCGCCACGATCGCCCCGCCGACGCGGCCCGACGAGGTCGACATGAGCGGCTGCACCGCCCGACTGTTCGACACCGTGAACGAGGCCTTCGCGCAGCTCGACGCCCAGACCTGACGCACCGCTGCGGCCGAAACGTCAGGGGAGGTGGACGTAGTCCGCGTCGTCGGGCAGCGCGATGCCGGCGATCCGGCCATCGGGGCCACGGCGGAGCTTCGGCAGCGTGCACGGCACGTCGGTCTTCGCCTCCCCGGCGATCACGGCGGCGTGCGCCGTCTCGTGCGAAGCCAGCGCGTGCAGGTTCGCGATCGTCGGCGGCATCATCAGCAGTTCGCCCGCGCGCTGCATCCCGAGTGCATGCTGCGGCCGTACCCAGATGCTGTCGGTCGTCTCCTTGTCGTCGTGCGCACCGTCCTGACCCGCCGGCGCCTCGGTCACGAAGAACCGGGTGTCGAAGCGCCGGTTCTCCCCCATCGGGGTGATCCAGTGATCGACGTAGTGCGTCGTCGAGAGGTCGAGCACGAGGTCGTGTCGTCGGCACAGCTCGATCATCGAGAGGGTGCCGTCGTGCACCGCGTGGCGGTCGTCGCCGTCGAGTTCGAGCGGGCCGCCGTCGCGCCGCTCCGCGAGCAGCACGCCGGCTTCCTCGAAACACTCGCGGACCGATGCGACCCAGTAGGCGAGACCACCGTGATCGATCCCGAGTTGGCGCGACGCATCGGCGTCATCGAGGCCATGGCAGAACGGCGCGATCCCGTCGGCATGATCGACCTCGTCGACGCGTCCGCCCGGGAACACGTACATCCCTGCGCCGAACGATGCCTTGCCGGTACGCCGCAACATGAACACCTCGACACCGGGGGGCCCGTCGTGGGCGTCGCGCACCAACATCACCGTCGCCGCAGGTCGAATCGGCACCACCGCAGGGTCGAAGTCCTTGCTCATACGCGACCGAGACTAAGGAACCGTGCTCCTGGATCCATCGTCCGGCGCCAACGCCGGGGGTTCGTCGTCCTTGCGGAAGGCGACGTAGCCCACGGCGGCGAGGACCACCGCGCCGAGCACGATGCCGACCGTCTGCCAGTTGTCGTTCAGGAACACCGTGGCATCGACCTGGCGGGCCGCCGCCCAATCGGTGATCGGGTCGCCCTCCTCCTTGATGTCGACGAAGTAGAAGTACCACAGCAGGTACATCCCCGACAGCACGACGAACGCCGCCGCGATGCGGTCGATGTAGCCGAGGCCGCTGCGGAGGAACTTCAGCAGGCTCGTGTTCGCGAACGCCAGCGCGATCGTGAGCGCACTGACGAGGAGGGCCATGCCGGCGCCGTACGCGACGACGTTGCCGACGCCGGACACGACGCCGTCACGCGCCGTGGTGCTGAACAC
>JAHEKY010000115.1 GCA_024644465.1 Ilumatobacteraceae bacterium
CGGCGAGATCATCATGATCGGCAACACGCTGATGACCTGCAGCGAGACCGACCCGGCGTGCGTCGATGCCCGCAACGGGGTCGGCGACATCGTCAATCGGTGGGACCTCCCCGCCGAACCGGTCGACATCGATCCGTCGCTCGGATGGGTCAACTCGTCGAGCGCCGTACTCGACACCGCGGGCGACCGCGTCGACGCGGCCTATCTGTTCTGGTCGGGCGACCTCAAGGAACGAGGCGTCGAGCTCGTCGACGACGGCAGCAGCGGGCGGGTGTCCGTGCTGGCGCCGAACGCCGCCGGGCCCGTCGAGTTCGAGGCGAAGCGGATCCGGCTGGGCGACGTCGACGCGACGCAGTACTTCGGGCTCGCCGACGTCACCGATCTCGTGCGGGCATCCGGGTCCGGCAGCTACGTCGTCGGCAACGTCCAGAGTGTCGAGGTGCAGGGCTCCTACGCCGGTTGGTCGCTCGTCGTGATCACGCACAATCCCGAGCTGCCGCGCCGCCAGTTGCTCGTCACCAGCCCGTTCGCCTGGTTCTCGCCCGACGACTCCTACAGCACGTCGATCCCCGTGCCGCCGGGCACCGGCCAGGTCGCCTCGCTGGACGTCCTCGCCTTCGAGGGCGAGCGCGGATTCGTGCCGGAAGGGTTCACCGCCGGTGGCGTCCCGTTCGGAGGCGACGCCGTGTTCGACAGCACGATCATCGGCGAGCGCACGCCGGAACACGTCAACAACTTCGGGATCGATGTCGATGCCTATGATCTGCTGATCGACACACCCGATGGCGCGCTGCGAATCGAAGCAACCTCCGGCAAAGACGGCGTACGCGTCTCCGTCCTCGGTCTCGCTGTCGACCTCGAGTGACCCCACAGAGCGTCCGCACCGAGCACCTCGCGGACGCCAACGACGCCGATGACGGCGTGGTCCGCGGCGGGATGGACTACTGCCGGCGGTTGGCCGAGATCACCGACGACTGGGTCGTCGATCTCTTCGACCGAGCCATCTCGGCGCACCCGGTGATGGCCGGCCGGCTCGCCCTCCTCGCGGTCGGCGGGTACGGGCGCGGGGAGTTGGCGCCGTACAGCGATCTCGATCTCCTGCTCGTCCACGACCTGAAGCCGCGCAAGGTGGCCGGCGCCGTGCAACCGGTCGCCGAGGCGTTGTGGTACCCGCTGTGGGACGCAGGGGTCAAGCTCGGCCATGCCGTTCGGAGCGTGAAGGAGCAGGCGGCGATCGTTGCGAACGATCTCGATTCGGCGACGGCACTGCTGACGGCCAGGCCGCTCGCAGGCGATGACGAGCTGAGCGACGAGGTGATCGCGACCGGACGCACGGTGTGGCAGTCCAACCGGGACCAACACCTCGCAGAACTGCGAGTTCGCGTGCGCGACCGACAGCAGGAAGCCGGCGACGTGGCGTACCGGTTGGAACCGGACCTGAAGGACGGCCACGGAGGGTTGCGCGACGTCCAGTCGTTGAAGTGGGCGCGTGAGAACGGGTTGTCGATCCGCCCGGAGGACGTCGTCGATCTCGACCACTGCTACGAGACCCTGCTCCGGGCCCGCGTCGCGCTCCACCTCGCGACCGCCCGAACCGGTGACGTCCTGCGGCTGGAGGACCAGGACGCGACCGCGCGGGTCGGCGGGTGGCGCGACGCCGACGTGTTGATGGGTGATGTGGCCGCAGCCGGCCGCACGATCGCGTGGCTCGTCGACGAGAACTGGGGGCGGGCGCTCGTCCGCGCCGGCGAGAGTGCCCCGGACCGGCCGATCGCCTCCGGCATCGTCCTGCGCGAGGGGGAGATCGAATTGGCCGCCGGCGCGAGCGCGGTGGCCGACCCGACCCTCGTGCTGCAAGCCGCGGTGGCGGCGGCACGTCACGAGTGTCGGATCGGACGAGCGACGCTCGACCGGCTGCACGACGAAATCGAGCCGTGGCCGGGAACCTGGCCGGTCGGCGCCACCGACGAGCTGATCGCGTTGCTGCTGGAAGGCCACCGGTCGATCCCGGTGCTCGAAGCCCTCGACCAGCGCGACCTGTTCGCCCGCCTGCTCCCGGAGTGGGAACCGAACCGGTCGAAGCCGCAGCGCAACGCGTACCACCGCTACACGGTCGACCGCCATCTGTGGGAAGCCGCCGCGAACGCCGCAGAGCTCGTCCACCGGGTCGCCCGGCCGGACCTGCTCGTGCTCGGCGCGCTGTTCCACGACGTCGGCAAGGGGTACCCGGGTGACCACACGGAGGCCGGGATGGACCTCGTCCGGCGGATCGGGCCGCGGCTCGGGCTGCCGTCGGCCGACGTCGACACGCTCGTCGCGATGGTCGAGCACCACCTGCTGCTGCCGGACGTCGCGGTACGGCGCGATCTGACCGATCAGGCGACGATCGGCCAAGTGGCCGACGCCGTCGGCAGCGTCGAGCGGCTCGATCTGCTGCACGCGTTGACCGAAGCCGATTCGTTGGCGACGGGACCATCCGCGTGGGGGTCGTGGAAGGAGGAGCTCGTCAACGACCTGGCGGCGCGGGTGCGCCACGTCCTCGGCGGCGGCAACGTCGCGGAGGCGACGTGGCGCCTGTTCCCCGACGCCGACACGCTCGCGCTGATGGCGGCGGGCGACGTCGCGATGGTGCGCTCCGGCGACCTGATCACGGTCGTCAACCCGGACTCGGCCGGCATGTTCAGCCAGATCGCGGGCGTGCTGTCGCTGCACGGCCTGGACGTGATCGGCGCGCAGGCCCACTCCGACGAGCAGGGGATGGCGGCGTCGCAGTTCCGCATCGTCGTCCCGGAGTCCGGTATCTCGTGGCGGTCGATCAAGGCCGATCTCGCCCGTGCGCTCGCCCTCGAACTGGCGATCGAGGCGCGGCTCGTCGAGCGGGCCAAGACGTACCGGCGGCGGCGGGTCACCCAGGCCCAGCAGCCGGGCCCGCCGCGAGTCGTGTTCGACGACGGCGCATCGAGCAACGCGACGGTCATCGAGATCAGGGCGGTGACCAAGATCGGCATCCTCCACCGCATCACGAAGGCGATCAGCGAACTCGGGCTCGACATCCGCCACGCGTCCGTGCAGACGATCGGCATGGAGGTCGTCGACACGTTCTACGTCCGCACCGCTGCCGGCGGCCTGGTCACCGACAAGGGCCACCGCCGAGAAATCGAACGCGCCCTGCTCCACGCCGTGTCCTGACCCGCCTTTCTCCCACGAACGCGTGAGGTAGGTGCGCTCCATATGCGCAACAACCTCACGCGTTCGTGGGGTGGTGGGGTGGCGCGGCGATGGGGTGGCCGGTGTGATGGCGTAGCGTTGAAACCGTGACGGCGAGTGCACGCGACCTGGCGCGGTGGAGCGAGACGCTCGCGGCGATCGCCCGGACGGGGATGGGCTTCACGGACAACCTGTACGAGCGCGAGCGCTTCGAGGAGGTGCTGCACGTCGCGGGCGACATCAAGGCCGCAGCACACGACCTGGCCGAGTCGGAGCGCGACGAGATGATCGTCGAGCGGACGACGGACCACTTCGTGCAGGAGTGGATGGAGTCGATCGGCGAGGGCGTGCCGGGGTATGTCACGCCGAAGGTCGCGATCGGCGCGATCGTCGGCAACGACGAGGGCGAGATCCTCCTCGTGCAGCGCAAGGATTCCGGGATCTGGCTGTACCCGACCGGTTGGGCCGACGTCGGCTATTCGCCGGCCGAAGTGGCGGTCAAGGAGGTGAGCGAGGAGACCGGCATCGAGTGCGTACCGAGGCGGCTGCTCGGCGTCATCGACGGTCAGCGGATGGGCTTCAGCCGATTCGGGATGTACATGCTGCTCTTCCATTGCACGGCGGTCGGCGGCGACCTGCGCCCGCACCCCCTCGAGACCGCCGACGTCGGATGGTTCGGCCCGAGTTCGCTGCCCGAGGCGACGGCGGGAGCGCAGTGGTGGGGGCCGATGGCGTTCGCCGCGATCGAAGGCGTCGACGCGCCGGCGACGTTCGACGCCGTGCGCGACCCGATCTGGCGCACGGACTGACGCCCCGGCTGCCATCGATCCGTTCACGCGCCATCGCGCCGTTCAGGGTGGTTCGCAGCTGCAGGTCACCGCCGTCGCGTCTCCGCGTCTGACGTGAGTCACGCGGTCGGGTCCGCGGTGGGCAGCTCAGTCCTGTTCGCGGAGGAACTGCTCGACTTCGCTCATCAGTGCGTCCGGGTCGACCGGCTCGGCTTCGGGGAGGTCGTCGTCGGCCTCGCCGTCGTCGGAGATCTCCTCGAGCCGCGACAGGTACTCGACCATGTCGTCGTCGTCGCCGATCAGCGCCGCGACGCGGGCGTCGTACTCGGCGGCGCCGGACGCGAGCGCGGCGAGCGGCGCCGGTGTGCCGATCATCGTGCAGGCCCGCTCGACGAGCGCCATTGCGGCCTTCGGTGACGGCAACTGGGAGGCGTAGCCGGGCACAGCCGCCCACAACGATGCGGTCGCGACACCGGCGCGATGCAACGTGTCGTGCAACACGCCGACGATGCCGGTCGGCCCCTCGTAGTGCGAGCGTTGCAGCTCGAACCGGTCGATCAGCAGGTCATCCGTGGCGGTGCCGATCAGCGGGACCGGTCGCGAGTGCGGTACGTCGGCGAGCAACGCGCCGAGCGAGATCGCCATCGCCACGTTGAACTTCTCGCAGACGCCGAGGATCTGTTCGGAGAACGCCCGCCACCGCAGGGCCGGCTCAGGGCCGAGCACGAGCAGGACGTCCGTGCCGGGCAACGACACCGACCAGACACCGACGGTCGGCCACACGATGCTGCGGCGGTGCTGCTCGTCGAGCTTGACGTGGGGACGCACGGTCGCGAAGTCGGTGAACACTTCGGGGTCGATCTCCGCGAGTGCGTCGGCGCCCCACGCCTCGATCATCGTGCGCAATGCGGTGGAGGCGGCATCGCCGGCGTCGTTCCATCCGGTGAAGCCTGCGACGAGCACCGGCGTCTTCAGGTCCGGATCTGCAGTCCAACGAACGTGCTCAGTCCCCACATCGTCCACGCTACCGTGACGTCGCCATGACCGATCCCAACCACGCACCACTCCCGTCCGGCGTCTCGATCTCGGTCGTCGATACCGTCGACGAGGAACTGGTCGACGCCTTCGCGAGCCTGATCCCGCAGCTGTCGTCGTCGTCGCCACCACCGGGGCCCGATCAGCTCGCCGAGCTCGTCGACGGAGACGACACGGTGCTGTTCGTCGCTCGTGTCGACGGCCGCATCGTTGGGAGCCTGACGCTCGCGTTCTACCGCATCCCGACGGGGATGAAGGCGTGGATCGAAGACGTCGTCGTCGACGAGGGCGCCCGCGGGCACGGCATCGGCCGCCTGCTCAACGACGCGGCCCTGGCCGAGGCCCGGCGTCGTGATGCGAAGGACGTCAGCCTGACGAGCCGCCCCTCGCGTGAAGCCGCGAATCGTCTGTACCAGCGCATCGGGTTCGAGCGTCGTGACACGAACGTCTACCGCTACAAGTTCTGACGCCGCCCGAAGTTGCGCGCGAAGTTGTGTCAGACACAACGTTGTCGTGTTCGGTGCGCGAAGTCGTGTCTGACACGACGTTGCCGTGACGCGACGTCGCGGGTCAGGACTGGGCGCGGCGGAGGTCCTCGGCAGCCTGGCGGACCTGCCAATCGCGGTCGTCGAGCGCACGCTCGATCGCGGCGTCGACCGCAGGGCCGGCGAACGGCGCGAGTGCGAGCACGGCCCGGCGGCGCACCGTCGGTTTGTCCGTGGTCGCGGCGATGATCGCGTCGATCGCGGCGTCGTCGCCGATCGCGCCCAGCGCGGCGACGGCGGCTTCGCGCACGAGCATTTCGGGTGCCGAGGTGGCGAGCCCGATCAGCCGCGCCATCACGGGTTCGCGGTTCGACTCGTGCTCGCCGAGCGCCCACGCCGCCATCTCGACGACGGTCGGGTCGGCGTCGTCGAGACACGGCACGAGATCGACGGCGTGGTGCGTCGCCGCCAATTCGGCGGCCCGTCGCCGCACCTCGGCGGCGTCGTCGACGAGCGCTGCCACGAGACGTTCGTCGGTCAGCGCGTGCAGCCGTTCGAGGGCGCCGAGCGCCGTCGCCCGGACGGCCGGGTCGTCGCTCATCCACCCGTCCTCGGCCGCGCCGACGTCGCCGGTGTGGCCCGCGATCGCGACCGATCGGCGGGTGGGCGGGACGGTCACTGCTTCAGCAGGTCGGTCAGCGTGACGACGACGTACGCCAGCCCGAACGCGACGACCGTCGCGAGGACGGCGCCGATGACGACCGCGATGCCCGAGCCGGCGACGACGGCCCACACGCGACGGATCGGGTTCGGCCGCTTGTACAGCGGGACGGTCGTCTCTGCGACCGCGATCGGCACCCACCTGCGACGCACGATCGGGGCCCTGCGTGGTGTTCGCGCCGTCGCTCTGGCAGTCTTTCTCCACCCGGCCGCGAGTAGCGCCAGCATTGCGAGCCCGACCATCCATCCGGCCTGAGTAGTGAGATCTGTGACCGACACGACACCGCACATCGTACTCGTCCCACCCCGTCAGCGGTGGTGGGCGTGGGCGATCGCCGGCCTCGGCCTCGTGGTCCTCGTCGCCATCTCGATCGCGTCGCTGATCCCGGCGACCGTCGTCGCAGAGAAGGAGAATCGTCGTCTGATGAAGGTGCAGGCGGCGCCCTACGCTCAGGTGCCGGCCTCGGCAGAGTCGGTCAACGATCGCGTCGTGTTCGGCACGTTGCCCGCCGACGTGACGCGCTTCGAGCCCGACGGCGACTTCTTCTTCGTCACCGTCAGCGCGCCGGCGCAGTCGCTGCTGTCGTGGTTCGCGGGCCGTGAGGATCCTGCGATCGACCTCCTGACCGCGGAGGACAAGTTCGGCGTGCGCACGCCGTCGCAGCGGCGCGAGGCCGCGCTCCAGCAGATGCGCACGGCCTCGCAGGAAGCGCAGTTCGTCGCGCTGTCCGCGGCGGGATACGAACCGGAGATCAGCCTCGGCGAGGTCGTCGTCGAGGAGGTCTTGTGCCGCACGATCGGTGAGGACGGGCTGTGCTCGGAGTACTACCCGTCCGACGAGCAGATCGATCCGTCCGACACGATCGTCGAAGCCGATGGCGTGCCGCTCAACTCGGTGGAGGACCTCTCGGCCGTACTCGCCGAGAAGCGGCCGGGTGACACCGCCGACCTCTTGATCGACCGGCCCGACGTCGGGCGGTTGGAGGTCACCGTCGAGCTCTCCGAAGCGCCGGACGACCCCGAGCGGACGATCGTGGGATTCCGGCCGTTCGACACGCGCGTCGTCACGCTGCCGTTCGAGGTGAGCATCGACACCGGGCAGATCGGTGGCCCGTCGGCGGGCCTCGCGTTCACGCTCGCGCTGATCGACGAGCTGACGCCCGGCGAACTGACCGGCGGGCGAAACATCGCGGTGACCGGCACGATCGGCCTCGACGGGTCGGTCGGTGCGATCGGCGGCCTCACCCAGAAGGTCAATGCCGTCAGCCAGCACGGCGTCGACGTGTTCCTCGTTCCCGCCTCGCAACGCGAGCTGCGCGCGCCCGAGCCGGGCGAGCCCGACCTGCGCGAGAAGCTCGACGACGCCGGTCGGGGCGACGTCGAGCTGATTCCCGTGGCCGACCTGGAGGAAGCGCTGGCCGCGCTGGAGGAACTGGGCGGCGACCCGCTCGTGCCGGTCAATTCCTGATTGCCACCATCTCAGGGGTTGGGATGCGTAGCGTTGCCCGAATGGCCATGTCTTTTTCACGTCCCGATCCGTCGTCGCCGGCGTCGATCGCCGAGGCCTCGTTCGGGACGAGCCGTCGCGGGTTCGATCAGGCGGAGGTCAAGGACTTCCTGCGCATGGTTGCAGCCGAGTTCGGTCGCTTGCGGGAGCGGGAGCGTTTTCTCGAACGGGAGCTGCAGGCCGCCCAGTCGGGCCCCGTCGAACGCCCGCTCGACGACGAGGCGATGACGCGGCTGCTGGGCGAGGAATCGATGCGCGTCCTGCTGACGGCGCGGGAAAGCGCGACCGAGATCCGTGAGAAGGCGGTCCATGCCGCCGACGTGCTGCTCAGCGAAGCGAATCAGGACGCCGCCCGCATCCGCGAGGAGGCCGACCTGGAGGCGACGCGCCGCCGCGCCGACGCCGCGGCGGACGCCGAAGCCGAGCTGGCGATGGCGAAGCAGCAGGGCAGGGAGATGGTCAACGAGGCGCGCGCGTACCGCGAACGCGTCCTCAGCGAGCTCGCCCGACGTCGCGAGCTCGCTCGTGAGCAGATCGAACAGCTGGTCCACGGTCGTGACCGCCTGATGCAGGCGTTCGAGCGCGCCCGGCTCGTGGCGGTCGACGTCGTCGCCGAGATGCAGCCGCTCGGCGAACCGAACGAGTACGTCAACCTCTCACCGACGACCGGGCCGCTGCCCGTGATGATCGCCAACTCGCCTCGGCCGGAGACCCGGTCCACGGAGCC
>JAHEKY010000116.1 GCA_024644465.1 Ilumatobacteraceae bacterium
TGTACGGCGCGGCGATCGGCTCGCTCCCGTCGCCGTCGGACGTTCGGAGCTGGTCCGACTTCGTCACGACCGAGGGTCGGGCAATCCTGCCGTTCGTCGTGCTCGCCGCGGCGACCGCGTCGCCGTCGCGCCGCGCCGTCGACATCACGCTGACCCGCTCGATCAAGGTCCTCGTGATCAGCGCTTCCGTCGCCCTGGCGCTCGACGCCCTCGGTTCGTCGGCGGTCGGCGGCGTGCGCCTCTTCCACGGCTTCACGTCCGGGCACCACGTGCCCGGCTTCCTCTACGGCCTCGGAATCGTCTTCATCCTGACTCGTCGACCCTATGCATCGGTCGCAATTCACTGGGCATCGATTGCGGTGCTCCTCGGGGCGGTCGTGTCGAGCGGCTCGCGGGCATCGATCGTTGGCCTCGGCGCCGTTGCGCTGCACTGGGCCGCGCGCCATGCCCGCGTCGGGCTGGTGAAGCGGATCGCGGGCGTCGTGATCGTCGGCACGTTGTTGATCGTCGCGTCACCGCGATTCCGCGACACGCTCACGTCCCTCGGAACCACTCGCATCCTGTCGAGCGCGCAACAGCTGTTCGAATCGAGGGACAACGTCAACGTCAGGTCGGTCGCGACGTCCGGCGCCGAGGCAAACGTCCTCAACCGGTTCGGGCTCTACGGTGAAGCCCTCGACGACTTCCAGGCGAGCCCGCTGATCGGCCGCGGCATCTACCGCTTCAACGACGAGCAGACCCAACAGACCGGCATCGAGGGACTCTTGTACGTCGACATCAGAGGCATTCGGGTCCACTCGGACCTCCAGGCCCACAACATGATCCTCCAGCTGCTCGCGGAGACCGGTCTGATCGGCACGATCGCGTTCGTCACCGTCTACGCACTTCCGTGGCGATGGACCCGATTCCGCGCACCCGACGACGACGCCGCGGAGTACGCAGCGCTCGTGAAGTCAACGACGGTGTTCGCATTTGCCGTCGGTTTCACGTCCGCGGCATTGCTCACGGCCGGGCTGGGGATCATCGCCGCATTGCTGATCGGTGCATGCGCCCGCGGCTGCACGCTCCCATACACTGCCGCCGATGCGCAACGGTCCTGACTTCCTGATCCTCGGCGCCGGGCGAGCCGGGACGACCTGGCTGACCCGCGTGCTCGATTCGCATCCGCAGATCTCGATGTCGCTGCCGAAGGAGCCGCACTTCCTCGCCGAGGGCGCGCATGGCATCGAGTACGCCGGCCCGGGTGACGCCACATCGAATCGCCGCGTTGTCCGCACCGAGTCGGAGTGGAGAGCGCTGTTCGAAACGGAACCGGGTGTCGTGGCCGGCGAAGCATCGGTCTCGACGCTCTACACGCCGGACCGCTCCATTCCCACGATTGAGCGGCTGTGTCCCGACGTGCGAATGCTCGTCATGCTGCGCGCGCCGTGGGAGCGGGCACGGTCCGCGCACCAGTACCTACGCGGCCAGGGTCGTGAGACGTTGTCGTTCGAGGACGCGCTCGCGGCTGAATCGGACCGGGAGGCCGACAACTGGAACCCGTTCTGGCTGTACCGCTCGCAGAGCCAGTACGCCCGTCAGCTCAGGCCCTTCATCGACCGCTTCGGTGACCGCGTCCTCGTCGTGGAGTACGAGCGAGCGACGACGTCGCCCCGCGAGGTCGTGCCGCAGATTCTCCGCCACCTCGGCGTGAACGAGATCGAGATCGACGATCCCGGCCGCGTCAACAGATCGGTGGAACCTCGGTTGCGGTTCGCCCGCAAAGCCGTGCGCCAGGCGTACGCAAATCCGCGTCTGCGCCACGCGGCGAAGCGCTACTCGCCGAAGCCCGTTCGCAAGGCCGTCCGCTGGGCGACGTCGACCAGTCCCGACCGGGCCAGCGAGGACTACCCCGCTGGGTTCGTCGCGTCGTTCGACCAAGAACTCGTGGCGCTGCGGGAGCTGCTCGGCGACGCGTCGCCGACGTGGAGTGGTCGCACCCATGCGGGTCGCGAATCTTCCGGCCTGCAGTGACCGTTCGTCGCGACTACGCATCGATCGCCAGCGGCCAGCTCGGGCTGGCCGCGATCAACGTCGTCATCGGATTCCTGCTGGCACGGGTCGCAGACCCAGCGACCGTCGGCCAGTGGTTCTTCGTGTCGTCGCTCGCCCAGCTCGGCGTGGCGGTGGCGTCCGGCGGCATCGGCCAGGAACTCGTCCGTCGGCTGGCAATCCCCGACGTGGCGCCGGAGACCGTCTGGAGATCGGCGCTTCGTGCGCTGTTCTCGGTGACGACCTCGATCGTGCTCCTCATCGTCGTCCCGGGTGGTTGGTTGATCAGCGACTACGTCGACGGCCCCGATCCCGGACGTCTCGCCTGGCTCGCTGTCGCGATCCTCGTCGGACAGATGGTGCTCCGTGCCGGCATGGACCTCGCCCGCGGCGTCGTGCGACTCAACCTCGCGGCGATGATGAGCGGCTGGTTCGAGCGGGCGATCTTCGCCGTCGCAATCGCAGCGTTCCTCGTGGCGGACCGCAAACTCGCGCTCACCGAGATCATCTCGTACCAACTGCTCGGCATGCTGATCGTGACTGCGATCGCGTTCCCGAAGCTGCGTGCCGCCTGGGCGATGGTGCCGCGTGGGGTCGTACGTGGCGACTTCCGGTTGCGCGACACCAAGCGACTCGGGATCTCCAACGTCTTGCTCCGAGTCGTGATGGTCGGTGACATCGTTCTCGGCGCGTTCTTCCTCACGCCGACCGAACTCGCGCAGTACGGCATCGCGCTGCGCGTGGCCGCCCTCGTCGCGCTCCCGGTGCGGGCGGCCACGATGGTCGCGCTCCCCCACCTCTCACGCTCGGTCGCCGACAACCGGCCATCGCTCGGCACGATCGGGCCGCTGGTGAAAGCCTCCTCAGCGCTCAGCGCGATCATCGTCGCCGGTTTGATCCTCTTCGGTCGTTCGGCGCTGCGGCTCGGTTTCGGACCGGAGTACGTCGACGCCATGCCGCTGATCATCGTGCTCGCCGGATCGCAGTTCGTCAACGCGCTCACGGGTCCATCCCAGGCGGCCCTGATGGCCGGCAACCACGACAATGCCGTGCTCGCGCAGGCGCTGGTCGGCGCGATCGTCCTCGTCGTCGGCGCCGCGATCGCGTCCGTCATCGGGACCGCACTCTCGCTCGCGGTGTTCTCGGCACTGGCCACCGTCGTGACCCAGATGGTCAGTTGGAACAGCGCTCGGACGCTGATGGGAATCAGGACCGACGCACTGAGTCGTCGCTGACGACATCGCCGTACAGGGCCAGGAGCTCCGCGAGGTAGATGGCGCGTGTCTGCACCGGTCGCGGCGCCACGTGTGCGGCGTCCGGCGCGGGGGCGAGCGCCCGCTCACATGCGCGCCGGATGTCGTCGGCAGAGAAGGGGTCGAACAGCAGGTCGTCATGCCCGACGCACAGCTCCGGGAGCCCGCCGAGGCGGGAGCCGAGCACGCGACATCCGCCCGCCAACGCCTCGATGACCGCGAGCGGCGCGATCTCCGGCCACCTCGACGGCATCACGAGCACGGCTTTCTTTGCGAACACGTCGAGCGTCGCCTCTCGAGACACGCGGCCTGCGAAGTCGACGGTTGCGCCTCGATCCGCCGCGGCGGCCTGGCATCGCTCCAGGTCGGCCCCTTCTCCGAGCACCGTGAGCTGGTTCAGAAGTTCGAGCGGCGCCGCGGCGATGAACTCGGCGAGGCCCTTCTCGGGCTCGACGCGCCCTGCGAACACGAACCCGGCGCGCCCCTCGGTGTGCCCGGCTGGCGCGTCGTCCGGCTGTGCGTTGTGCAAGATCGCAGCCCGAATCCCAGCGGAACGGAACACGTCGGCCTGGTTCGCGCTCGGGCACACGACGAGGTCGACGTCGGCGCGCCGGTCGCGGAACCGGTAGTTGACGATGTGTTGCAGCAGCCGCGCCAGCGAATGGACCCGCGACGGGTCCCATCGCTGCGTGAGCAGGTCCCGCCAGCCGAGTGAGCGGACATCGACCGGGCGCATCTCGCCGTCCTCGAACCGGCAGGCGGACGGGTTCGGGCAGACCAGATGCCAGTCGTGGGCGGTGAACACGCTGGCGATGCCCAACCCGGCGGGCACCGACAGCACCGCCGGCGAGAGCTCGTGGTACACGTTGTGGAAGTGGACGACGTCCGGCCGCACTTCGTCGAGCAATCGGGTCAGCGAGCGTTGCGCGGCGCGATTGTGCAAGTAGCTGACAATCGTGCGCTTGGAGCGCGGGACGTCGTCGCTCGTGAAGACGTGCACATGGATGTCGGCGGACTCGAGCAATGCGGCGGTGTCGACGACGACCCCCTCCGCGCCGCCGAGACTCAGGTAGTCATTGACGAGCACGACCGAGCGGATCGGGTTCGGAGCGGCACAGGCCGAGGTCATTTCGGGTCGTAGCACCAGAGACGCAGGAAGTCCCGATCCAGCAGTTCGCTGAGGGCCTCGACCTCGGGCCGGTAGAACTCACGCAGCGTCGCCACCTCCTCATCGGTGACGATGACGTCGACGAGCCGCTGCGAATACAGCAGCCTCCCGACGACCGGGCTGCGCTTGAGCCGGCCGAGCACCTCGGGTCGGCCGATTCGCCGCAGCCCGTGCGCCACCGCCTTGCCGCTCCGCGCGACGAGCGGTGACCGCGCCTGGGTCGGAGCATTGCGTCGCGTCTCGACATCGGTCGGCATGTGATGGTCGAGCCCGAGCTTGTCCTGGATGGCGTCGAGCGTGCGGGCCGGGTCCGCCTTGAGGTCGTCGTAGGCGTACACCATCATCCGACCCGGGTCGATGTGGTGCATCCAGTGCCGCAGGTAGTTGGACACGAACCCGCCGGCGACGATGCCGAGTTCCTGGCTCAGCACGTGCTGGAACGAGGTGCCACTCGGCACGTTGCGCGCTTTGTACGTCACAATGCTGCGCAACCAGTCGACCGGTTCGCGAACGCACGCGAGGATCGTGGCATCGGGCAGATCGGCGGCGATCCGCGGAGCGGCGATCGGGACATGGAGATAGTCGTGGGAGATGTCGATCCGCACGGCGCAGTCCTCGCCGCCCCGAAAGTGCTCCGTGTACCAGTCGAGTCCGCGCCCGTACTCGCGATCGAAGAAGTAGAGATCCTTGGCGGTCGGAACGAACACGTCCGGGTGCACCGCCAGATTCTCGGCCAGCCACGTCGAGCCGGCCCGCGCAACCCCGACGTACACGGCATTGGGCAATCGGCGCCGCAAGGTGTCCGTCGAGTTCATCGAGAAAGAGCCTTCGTTTCGGTGCCGGTCGGGGGGAGCGAGTCGAGTCGGGCGATCGCCGCATCGGGCGACTCAACACAGGGGGCGCACGTTATCATCGCCGCATGCGCCAAGCACTGCACCTTCCCGCTGATCAGGGCGTCATGCCGTACCATCGTGTACTGACCGCTGCGGTCGCAGAGCGGGTGCCGCAGGGCGGCTCCGTGCTTGACGTCGGGTGTGGCAACGGCATGCTGCTCGAGCTCCTCGCGGACGCCCGCCCGGACCTGCGCCTGTTCGGTGTCGACGGGGATCCGCAGATGGTCGAACTCGCCGGTGCAGCTGCGGGTGCGTCCGTCGACGTCGTGGACCTCGACCATGTCGACCCCACGTCGATCGGGCGACACGACGCGGTCACGTGCTGTCACGTCCTGGAACATCTGATGCGCCCCTTCGACGTCCTGCAGGCGATCGCAGGCGGGCTGGCCGGCGGCGGCGTCGGCATCCTCGCAGTCCCGAACCTGCTCTCACCGATCCCGATGGTCAACGCCGCGGCCCGGCGGGACGGCGCCAACGAGGGCCACCTCTACGGCTGGGACCGCCCGCACTTCGCGCAGTTGCTCCGTGCCGCCGGCCTCGAGGTCGACGAGTGGCTGACCGACAGCGTCCAGATCGTGCCCGGCCGCTACCGTGAGAGCGTCCCCGGCTGGGTGGACACCATGCAGACCAAGGTCGCACGCGTCGTCCCCCGGATGTCCGAGAGCCTGATCGCGATCGTGCGGGCGACCGCTACGACCGACTGACCGTTTGCGACGGAGCGGACTCGTCCGTGCCGTGTCCGACGGGCTCAGTGTCCGGCGGGCTCAGTGGGCGCCGGCGCCGGCGAGCACGGCCTTCGGCGTCCGCACCAGGATCTTGAAGTTCTCTCGAACCGACCACTGTTCCAGGCACTGCCGGTCGAGTTCGATCCGGTGCGTGTCCCGATACTCGGAGCGACCGGCCACCTGCCACAGCCCGGTCAGCGCGGGGCGGTGGTAACAGTAGAGATCCTGGTCGTACTGGGGGCGCGAGACGAGTTGCTCATACTCGATCGGCCGGACACCGACGAGGCCCATCTCGCCGCGCAGTACGTTGACCAACTGCGGCAGTTCGTCGAGGCTCGTACGTCGCAGCCAGCGACCGACACGGGTGATCCGCGGGTCGTCGCCCGGCAGCTTGAAGTCGTTGAGCTCGTAGATCGCCCGCATTTCGGGGTCGTTGAGGACCTCGTCGTGCGTGCCATTCGCCATCGTGCGGAACTTCAGCACCTCGAACAGGCGGCCACCGCGGCCGACGCGTTGCTGGCGGAAGATCACCGGACCGGGGCTCGTGAACCGGATCGCAGCTGCGATCGCCAGCATCACGGGAGCGGCGACGACGAGGACGGCCAGCGCGACGGCCACGTCGACCGCACGGTTCAGACGACGGCTCCGCGCCGACACTGACGGCATCGCCGTCGAGAGCACCACCCGCTCGGCGCCACGGCGCGGCGGCGCCTCGCTGCGAATGTCAGATGACAGCAAACTCATGTTCCACACGTCGACTTTCTCGGAACGCCGTCCCGACCGACGCAAGTTCCGTGTAGATCCCAACTCTCACCGCGGGAGACCATACCGGCCATTTCGACGAAGCGCCAGTGGAGATTCGGTGTGTACTCATCGCATCCGACATCGGTGAACAGGGCGAACACCCGCTGCACGTGCTCCCTGAGGCGCTCGAGACAGGGCGATGCACCGGTGCGACCGCGTCGCGGCGGTTCGTGATCGCCCGAATTCCGCTCGTCCGGGCAGGTGTCACAAGTGGGTCGCGTCCGCCGCCCGGCGGTCGCCGCGTCGGAGCATCTCCCTGGCGGCCGGCCAGTAGCGCGCCACCATCCGCGCCGGCCGCATCAGCGGATAGAGCCGCATCAGACGCGGCGGCAGCTTCACCCACCCGAGGTCGCCGGTGACGACGTCGGTCGCCATCGCCCCGACGAAGCGCCCGATCTGGCTCGGGTGATCGAGGCTGCGTACCTCCATCAACCACATGGACAACGCCTCGGACGCGCCGGATTCGGTGCGCCCCATCCAGCGCACGATGCGGCGGGCATGCGCGCGGACCTCGGCGCGCTGCATCACGTCTGCCCCGGCCTCGAACTGCAAGCCGAGCAGCTCGTGTGCGACCAGCAGCGCGGTGCCGACGGCAACCATGCGCCGGCCGCGTTCGGCCTCCGCGAGTGCGTGTTCGACTGTCCCGTGCGGGGTCGACCGGATCAGGCGATCGACATCGAGGAGCCACATCAGGCGCTGCCAGCCGTGCTTGTGGCCGTGGCTGAGCAGGTAGTCGAGGTTGTCGCCGTCGGCGAGCGTGGTCACGCTCGTCCCCGCGATCGTGACGGCTGCGGTTGAGAGCGGCGCGAGCGCGCCCGGGCGCCCGTCGCGGCGATACGTACTGTGGAGGTCGACCATCGTCCGATCGTCCCGGATCAGCGTCAGCTCGGAGGGGATCGGCACGACGTGGCCGGCGCGCAGCGCATCGACCCAGTGGCCGATGTCGTCCATCGCGGCGAACCCGAGTTCTCCGAGCACGTCGATCAGGTCACAGAGCTCGGCCGCGTCGACGACCAGGTCGAGGTCGATGCAGCGCCGCGAGCTCGGGTCGCCGTAGAGCTGTTGGGAGAGCACGGGGCCCTTGACCACGACGGGCTCGATCCCCGCCGCGCGGGCCCGCTCGTAGATCTGCACCAACGCGTGCACGAGGCCCATCGAACGCAGCGCCTGACGGCGAATGCGTGGGCCGAGCCGTTCGGCCAGTAGCTCGAATCCACGGTCGCGGGCCGCAGAGTGCACGAGCGCAATCACACCCCATCGCGCCGCGGTCGCGACGATCTCGTGGACCGGGAGGTCATCGGTGGCGTCGGCCCAGTCGACCTGCGGTGCGTCGGGGTGACGGCACAGCGCGACGACCGCACGCTGCACCGGGGACAGCTCGTCTGCGAGCGACGCGTGGAGGTCGGGAGTGCGGATGGCGCACCATACGGGATGCGCCGTTGCGCCCACAA
>JAHEKY010000026.1 GCA_024644465.1 Ilumatobacteraceae bacterium
ATCGAGCCCGACGCGTTGCTGCTGTTCGTCCTGCCGCCGTCGCGCGAGGAGCAGGCGCGCCGCTTGCGCAAGCGTGGTGACCCGAACGACAAGGTCCTCGCGCGCGTCAAGAAGGCCGACGAGGAGGAGCCGATCGGGCGGGCGCTCGCCGACCACATCATCGTCAACGACGACCTGGAGGAGACGATCGACGAAATGCTGGCGATCATCGATTCGCACCGGTGACCGATAGGGTGGTCTGACTATGGCGCTTGACCACGACACGATGATCGACCCACCGATCGAGACGCTGTTGGAGAAGGTGGATTCGAAGTTCTCCCTGGTGACGCTCGCGGCCCGGCGGGCGCGCAACATCAACTCGTACTTCAACCAGCTCGGCGACGGGCTCGGCCACATGATCCCGCCGCAGGTCTCGTCGGTCTCGCGCAAGCCGCTGTCGATCGGCTTCGAGGAGATCGCCCAGGACAAGATCATCTGGACCGAAGCACCCGAGGAGCCGGAGGCCGCCGAGGCCGAGGCCGACGACGAGTCCGTCGACTCGGCCGACAGCTGACCGCACCGCGCGGGTCGCGATCGCGCCACGGCCGGACACGACATGCTGACCGGTAAGCGGATCGTCCTCGGGGTGACCGGCGGGATCGCCGCCTACAAGGCCGTCGAACTGTCGCGGCGTCTCGTGGACGCGGGTGCCCACGTCGTGCCCGTGATGACCGCCGGCGCCGAGCACTTCCTCGGGCGGACGACGCTGAGCGCGCTCGCCTCCGAACCGGTGCAGACCGATCTCTGGCACAACCCGACGACGGCGATTCCGCACACCAAGCTCGGCCAGGAGGCCGACCTGATCATCGTCGCCCCCGCGACGGCGCGCGTCATCGCTGCGTACCGGATGGGGTTGTCGACGGATCTGCTCACGAACACCCTGCTCGCGACACGTGCCCCGGTGATGATCTGCCCGGCGATGCACACCGAGATGTGGGAACACCCCAGCGTCGCCGAGAACATCGCCGTCCTCCGGGCACGCGGGGTCCATGTCGTCGACCCCGACTCGGGCCGCCTGGCGGGAGGTGACGTCGGCGCAGGTCGGCTCGCCGATCCCGAGCGGATCGTCGCCGAAGCGCTGACCGTGCTCGGCCCGGGCGATCTTGCCGGTGTGCGCGTCGTCGTCTCGGCGGGAGGCACCCGCGAGCCGATCGACGCCGTCCGCGTGATCGCGAACCGATCGTCCGGCAAGCAGGGCTACGCGATCGCCGCCGAGGCGGCCGCGCGGGGCGCGAGCGTCACGTTGGTCTCGACCGTCGAGCTGCCGTCACCGCACGGCACCCACGTCGTCGCGGTCGAGACGGCCGCCGAGATGCAGGAGGCGATGACCGCCCTCGCGGGTGATCACGACGTCGTCGTCATGGCCGCGGCGGTCGCAGACTTCCGCCCGACCGACGCCGCGGGCGGCAAGCTCAAGAAGCGCGACGGCGTCCCGGAGATCACGCTCGAAGCGACACCCGACATCCTCGCCGGCCTCGGGGCGGCGAAACGGCCGGGCCAGGTGCTCGTCGGGTTCGCTGCGGAAACGGCCGACCTGCTCGCCAATGCGACGGCGAAGCTCGAGTCGAAGCACCTCGATCTGGTCGTCGCCAACGACGTCGGCGCGCCCGGCGTGGGGTTCGCTCACGACACGAATGCGGTTACGCTGTTGCGGCCCGGCGCGGAGCCTGTCGAGATCGACCTCGCATCGAAGCGAGATGTCGCACGGGCCGTCATCAACAGCGTCGTCGACATCCGGCGCGGCACCTCACCCTGACAGGAACAGCGGACCCACGACATCATGTCTCACTACACCTTCACCTCCGAGAGCGTGACCGAAGGCCATCCGGACAAGATGGCCGACCAGATCTCCGACGCCGTGCTCGACGCGATCCTCACGGAGGATCCCGAAGCCCGCGTCGCATGCGAGACGTTGGTCACGACCGGGCTCTGCGTGGTCGCGGGCGAGATCAGCACGACGGCATACGTCGAGATCCCGAGAATCGCGAGGGACACGATCCGCGCCATCGGCTACGACGATGCGCTGACCGGCTTCGACGGCAACACCTGCGGTGTGATGGTCACCCTCGACGAACAGAGCCCCGACATCGCGAAGGGCGTCGACACGAGTGAAGAGGTGCGCGGCGGGTCCGCCGGCGAGGACATGCTCAACCTCCAGGGCGCCGGCGATCAGGGGATGATGTTCGGGTACGCGTGCAACGAGACCGACGCACTGATGCCACTGCCGATCAACACGGCGCACCGGCTCGCGCAACGCCTCGCCGACGTGCGCAAGTCCGGCCAGGTGCCGTATCTGCGTCCCGACGGCAAGACGCAGGTCACGTTCGAGTACGACAGCGGCGTCCCGGTCGCCCTGAAGGCGGTGTTGATCTCCACGCAGCACCAGGAAGGCATCGACCGCGACACGGTGATCCGCCCCGACCTGATCGAACAAGTCATCCGGCCGACGATCCCCGAGCAGTTCGCCGACGACGAGTTCGAGATCTACGTCAACCCGACCGGCAACTTCGTGCGCGGCGGGCCCTACGCCGACTGCGGGCTCACGGGCCGCAAGATCATCGTCGACACGTACGGCGGCATGGGCCGTCACGGCGGCGGAGCATTCTCCGGCAAGGACCCGTCGAAGGTCGACCGTTCCGCCGCATATGCCGGGCGCTGGGTCGCCAAGCACGTGGTCGCTTCCGGCGTCGCGGACCGTTGCGAGATCCAGCTCGCCTACGCGATCGGCATGGCGCAGCCGATGAGCATCCTCGTCGAGACGTTCGGCACCGCACAGGACTCGCCGGAGCGGATCGAGGCCGCCGTCCGCTCGACCTTCGACCTGCGGCCGGGGGCGATCGTCCGTGACCTCGGCCTCAAACGCCCGATCTATCGGGAGACCGCGGCATACGGTCACTTCGGGCGCGAGTCGTTCCCGTGGGAGCAGCTCGGCAGGCTCGACGAGCTGAAGGCTGCGCTCGGCGCCTGAGTCGCCGAACGGCACGGCGATGGGCACCGTCGCCCGCGTCCTGCCCAACGTCAGCGGGCTCGGCAAGCAGTTCGACTACGCCATCGCCGAGCACCTCGCGACGCGCGTGTCGGTCGGCACGATCGTCCGGGTCGAGCTGCACGGTCGGCGCGTCGGGGGGTGGGTGACCGCGATCCTCGACGAAGCGGACTCCGCGATCGACGCCGAGGCGCTCAAGCCGATTGCCAAGGTCACCGGCCACGGGCCGGACGCGGCGCTGATCGAGCTCGCGGAGTGGGCCGCGGTGCGCTGGGCCGCCAAGGGGGCGCGGCCGTTCCTCGTCGCGGCATCGCCGCTGCGGGCCATCGGTGAACTGCCGCGGCCGAAGCGGAGTGCGGTTCGACCGGCGCCGGCGTCGCCCGCGACGGCCGATGTACTCGCCTCGGGAGGTGGTGTCCTGCGGCTGCCGCCTCGCGCCGACGTGCTCCCTGCAATCCTCGCTGCGGTCGCCGGTGGCCCGGTGCTCGCCGTCGTGCCGACCGTGCACGACGCGTGGAGCTTCGCGAGCCGCCTCCGGGCAGCCGGACTGCACGTCGCGATCGTGCCCGACGAATGGGCGGCGGCGGCCGGTGGCGTCGACGTCGTCATCGGCCCCCGCTCCGCCGCATGGGCCCCGTGCGCCCAACTCGCCGCGGCGATCGTCGTCGACGAGCACGACGAGGCGCTGCAGGAGGAGGGGTCGCCGACCTGGCACGCCCGCGATGTCGTCGTCGAGCGCTGCCGGCGTGCGGGTGTGCCATACGTGCTCGTCTCGCCGATTCCCTCGCTCGTCGCGATCGAGACGGCGGCGGGCGATCGCGGCGTCGTGCACCCGCCCCGTGAGCGGGAGCGGTCGGGGTGGCCGCGGATCACCGTCGTCGACCGGACCGACGAAGAGCCGTGGAAGCGGTCGCTGGTCACCTCGCCGCTGATCGAACGAATCCGTGATCGGGACCGCACCGTCGTCTGCATCAGCAACATCACCGGTCGGGCGCGAGTGCTGGCGTGCCGGGCCTGCAGGGCGCTCGTGCGGTGTGAAGTGTGTGACGCGGCGGTCGGGATGCTCGCCGACGAGCGACTCGCGTGCCGCCGCTGCGGTACGGTCCGCCCTCCGGTCTGTCAAGCCTGTGGCGCGTCGCGCTTCGCCAACCTGCGACCCGGCGTGACGCGCCTGCGCGAGGAGCTCGAAGCCGCAGCGGCGCGCCCGGTCGTCGAAGTGACGGGCCAGGACACGTCGCCGACGACGGCGGGCGTGTACGTGGGGACCGAGGCGGCGCTGTATCGGGGGCCACCGGCCGACGTCGTCGCGTTCCTGGAGTTCGACTCCGAGATGCTCGCGCCGAGGTTCAGAGCCGCCGAGCAGGCGCTCGCGCTGATCGTGCGGGCGGGGCGGCGTGCACCGGAGGTACTGCTCCAGACGTTCAGCCCCGACCACGACGTGATCCGGGCGGCGGCGACGGGCGACCCGGACATCGTCGTCGCATCCGAGCGGGCCCGTCGTCAGATGCTGGCGCTGCCGCCGTACGGCGCCCTCGCCGCAGTTTCGGGACGGGGGGCCGCGGAGTACGTCGCGCAGTTGGACGGCGGCGTCGTCGACGTCGGTGGCGACGAGGCGACCGGTTACCTGATCCGGGCGTCGACGTGGTCGGTGCTCGGCGCGGAGCTGAGCGCAGCAACCCGCCCGAAGGACTCGCGGCTCCGCGTCGCGGTCGACCCGCCGCGCATCTGAACGACGATCACCCCGTGCCCGTCCGACGGACCGCGAGCAGCCGGAAGCCGGCCTTCGACGACACCCGGGTCGTCTCGTACCCTGCGGTCGTCAACCAGCGCTGCAGCGAGTCGGCGCCGAGGTGTTTCTGCACGACGAGCGCAGCGTGCCCGCCGGGCGCGAGTCGGCCCAGCCAGTCGAGCAGGAGGTCGTGGAGGGCGCCCTTGCCGACGCGGATCGGCGGATTCGACCAGATGGTCGCGAACTCGATGTCGGCCGGCACGTCCTCGGGTGCGGCCACCTCGATGTTCGCGATCCCGTTGCGCTCCGCGTTTCGCCGGCACAGTTCGCGGGCGCGGCCGTTGATGTCGACCGCCCACACGGTCGCGTCGGGCGATCGGCGGGCCATCGCGAGCGCGATCGGCCCGGCGCCACATCCGAGGTCGAGCACGTGGCCCGCCGAGGCGAGCGGGAGGTCGGCGCGCAGCAGCAGATTCGTGCCGGTGTCGACGTGGCCGCGGCTGAACACGCCCCGATCGGTCTCGAGCGCGAACGCGGTGTCCGGCAACGTGACGTCGATCACGACGGGATCCGACGGCACCGCCGGTTCGTCGTCGAAGTAGTGCGCGTCACGTCCGCCTCCGTCGGGTTCGTTGTCCACCCCCGTAGCCTGGCAGCAATGTCGTACAAGATCAGGACATATGGTGACCCGGTGCTGAAGACCCCGGCGAGCAAGGTGGACAACGTCGACGGGAAGATCATCAGGCTCGTCGACGACATGTTCGAGACGCTCATCGAGACCGACAACGGGCTCGCGCTCGCTGCGCCGCAGATCGGGGTCCAGAAGCAGGTCGTCGTGTGGGATCTGGGTGACGAGCCGCTCGCGATCGTCAACCCCGAAGTCGTCGAGTCCGACGGCGAGTGGGTCTACGACGAGGGGTGTCTGTCGATCCCCGGGCTGTACGTCGAGATGCTCCGCCCCAAGACGGTCCTCGTGCGCGGGGTCAGCCTCGACGGCGACATCATCGAGATCGAGGCCGATGAACTCGAAGCGCGCATGTTCCAGCACGAGATCGACCACCTCAACGGCGTCCTGATGTTCGACCGGCTGGAGGGCGATCAGCGCAAGCAGGCGCTCGCGGAGTACCGGCGGATCGAGGAAGAGGCCCAACGCGCGGTGGCACAGCCGCAGGCGCTCCCGAAGCGGCCGTTGCACAAGCGTCTCGGGCTGGGCTGACGCCGCAGCCGGAGGCCCCGATGAAGCTCGTCTATCTCGGCACTCCGGAGATCGCCGTGTCGCCGCTGCGGGCGCTCGTCGCCGCCGGCCACGAGATCGTGCGGGTGATCACCCGCGCCGACAAGCGCCGCGGGCGTGGCGGTGCGTTGTCGCCGAGCCCCGTCAAGGCTGCCGCGACCGAGCTCGGCATCCCGGTCTCGCACGACCCGGACGACGTGCTCGATGCGGTGGTCGAGGGGGCCGAACTCGGTGTCGTCGTCGCGTATGGGCGGATCATCAAGCCGCACCTGCTCGACGCGCTGCCGATGGTCAATGCCCACTTCTCGCTGCTGCCGAAGTGGCGCGGAGCGGCCCCCGTGGAACGGGCGATCCTGGCGGGCGACGACGTCACCGGTGTCTGCGTGATGCGGGTCGATGAGGGTCTCGACACCGGCGGCGTCTACCGCTGCACGGAGGTGCCGATCACATCGACGACCACGGCCGCGGAGCTGCGGGCCACGCTGGTCGACGTCGCATGTCAGCTGCTCGTCGAAACGCTCGACGCGCCATGTGCCGAATGGATCGACACCGCCGAACCGCAGCGCGGCGATTTCTCGTACGCCGCGAAGCTCACGCAGGACGACTTCGAGATCGACTGGAACGCGCCGGCGCACGAGATCGACCGGCTCGTCCGGGTCGGCGGTGCATGGACGACATACCGCGCCAAGCGCCTCAAGATCCTCGCCGCCGAGCTGATCGACGGGCGTCTCGTGCCGACGATGGTGCAGCCGGAAGGGAAGGGAGCGATGAGCTTCGATGCGTGGCGCAACGGCGCCCGGCCGTCGCCGACCGAGCTGTTCGGCGACCTGTGACGTCGTCGCGAACGTCGCCCGGAACAGCACGGTCGCTCGCCCTCGACGCGCTGCGACGGATCGAGCGCGACGGCGCGTACGCGAACCTCGTGCTCGGCCCGATGCTCGCCGCCTCCGATCTGTCCGAGATCGACCGCCGGTTCGCAACGGAACTCGTCTACGGCTCGACCCGGATGCGGCGGGCGTGTGACGCGATCGTCGACCGCTTCGTCAGCCGGCCCCCCGACGACGAGACGCGTTCGATCCTGCGGCTCGGTGCCTATCAGCTGGCATACGCGGGCGTGCCGCCGCATGCCGCGGTGAGCGCCACGGTCGACCTCGCGCCACGCAGGACGCGGGGGTTCGTCAACGCGGTGCTCCGCAAGGTCGCTGCGTCGCCGATCGACACGATGGTGTGGCCGTCGGAAGGAGCCCGGCTCAGCTACCCGGATTGGATCGTCGAGCGTCTCCGTGTCGAACTCGGCGACGACGCGGTTCGAGCACTCGAACGGATGAACGAGCCGCCCCCGGTCACGACGCGCGACGACGGCTACATCCAGGACGTCGCATCGCAGTGGGTGGCCGCGGCCGTCGAGGCGACGGCCGGCGAGCGGGTGCTCGACGTCTGTGCCGCGCCCGGGGGCAAGGCATCTGCGCTGGCGAGCCGCGGGGCCACGGTCGTCGCAGCCGACGTCCGGCCGGGGCGGGCCACGCTGCTGCGGGAGAACGCCCGGCGTCTCGACGTCGATCTCGCTGTTGCGATCGCGGACGGGACCGCACCCCCGTTCCGCACCGACGTGTTCGACGCGGTGCTGCTCGACGCGCCGTGCTCCGGGCTCGGCGCACTGCGCCGGCGACCGGACGCACGCTGGCGGGTGACGGCCACCGACGTGGACGAGTTGGCCCTCCTCCAATCCGAACTGCTCGCGGGGGCCGCGACGCTGGTGCGCCCCGGCGGCCGTCTCGTGTACAGCGTGTGCACGCTGACCGCGGCGGAATCGATCGACCACCCGGCCCCGAGCGGCTTCGATGTCGACGATCGCCCGTTGCCGGAAGGGGTCTGGCGTCCGTACGGGCCCGGCTGGCGTGTACTGCCCCACGACGCCGACACCGACGGCATGGTCGTGATTCGTTACCGTCGCGCGGCATGAGCGACAACGAAGGTGCCCAACCGCTCGCGAAGGTGCTGACGTGCAGCGACGGCGTGTATCACGGTGTCCGCGACGACGCGAGCGGCCGTGCCCTCGTCGACCGGTTGACGGCCGCAGGCTTCGATGTCGTCGACCATCGCGTCACGGCGGACGGCGCCGACACGGTCGCACAGGTGCTGGTCGAGTTGACCACCGGGTTCGCCGGGCTGGTCGTGTCGACCGGTGGGACCGGCTTCGCGCCGCGCGACCAGACGCCCGAAGCGACGACGGCGGTGATCGAGCGGAGCGCGCCGGGCTTGGCCGAGGCGATGCGGTCGTGCAATCCGCTCGGCCGGTTGTCGCGCGGCGTCGCCGGGATTCGCGGTGGTGCGATCATCGTCAACACACCCGGCAGCACGAAGGGCTGCGTCGAGCAGCTCGAGGCCGTGATCGACGTGCTGCCGCACGCGCTGCGCCTGCTGCACGACGCCGACACGACCCACTGACCGTCGCCGACGCGACGGCCCCTCAACATGCCTCGAGCAGCGCCTTGAGTGCGGCGAGATCCTTGTTGTTCGCCCGCCGGATCGCGATGCTCATCACCGGCCGCACCAGGGCCGCGAATCCGGACGGCGCACCGCGGTTGCGCAATGTCATCAGCGTGCGTTCGCCCCGAGGCGACCAGGTGTAGGTCGTCTCCATCGGGAACGGGCCCTGTGCGGTCCGCATCACGAGCCGCTCCGATGGGACGAACTCGACGATCTCGTACGTGTACTGGAGCCGCCTGCCGAGGAAGTGGGCGACGAACTCGACGAGCGAACCGACCTCGACCGGCGGATCGGTCTTCCACTCGACCGACTCGATCTTCGCGTACCAACTCGGGGCGTTGGTCGGGTCGGCCGAGTAGGGCGCGACGGCATCGACCGGCCGGTCGATCATGGTGGACGTCTCGACATCGATGCTCATCGGTCGCTCCTCCAGGAGTTGGAGTGTACGTGTGGAACCAGCCGGGCCTGCTCCGAGTCCTCTCCGGTAGCCTGCTGCGGTGCTGCGCATTGTGCTCCCCAAGGGCTCGCTCGAGAAGGCGACGCTCGAACTGTTCGAAGCGGCGGATCTACCGGTCAACCGGTCGTCGTCGGTCGACTACCAGGCCACGATCGACGATCCGCGCATCGACTCGGTGCGGATCCTGCGCCCCCAGGAGATCCCGACCTACGTCGCGGAGGGGCTGTTCGACATCGGCATCACCGGCCGGGACTGGGTCGAGGAGACCGGCAGCGTCGTCGAGCCCCTCGGCGAGCTGAAGTACTCGAAGAACACGACGAAGCCGATCCAGATGGTCGTCGCGGTGGCCGGCGACTCGACCGCCGAGTCGGTCGCCGACCTGCCGAACGGCGTGCGCGTGCAGACCGAGTACGTCGAGATCACGAAGCGCTACTTCGAGTCGCAGGGTGTCGCCGCCGACGTCCGCCTCTCCTACGGCGCCACGGAGGCGAAGGTCCCCGACATCGCGGACTGCGTCGTCGAGATCACCGAGACCGGCAGGGCGCTGCGCGCCGCCGGCCTGCGGGTGATCGCCACGATCCTCACGAGCTACACCGAGGTCATCGCGAACCCGGCCGCCGCGAAGGACCCCGAGAAGCGCAAGGCGATGGACCAGGTGATGACCCTGCTCAACGGTGTCCTCGATGCCCGCGGCAAGGTGTTGCTGAAGTTGAACGTCTCGGAGGAGCAGAAGGACGCCGTGCTCGAGATCCTGCCGTCGATGAAGTCGCCGACGATGTCAGCGCTCGCGAGCGGCGGGTACGCGGTCGAGTCGGTGATCGAGAAGCGCACGATCAACCTGGTCATCCCGGCGTTGCGCGAGGCGGGAGCCACCGACCTCGTCGAGATGCCGATCTCGAAGATCGTCCCGTAGCGGTCGACCGATGACCGAATCGGTCCACCGCTCGTTGCAGACCGGCACGGTGGCGGCCTTCGACGCGGCGCGCGGTCTCGGCGAGATCGAGTCGGATGCGGGCGAGCGGGTGACGTTCCACTGCGTCGAGATCGCGGACGGCACTCGCGAGATCGACGTCGGCGGGCGCGTGTCGTACTCGCTGCTCGCCAAGTTCGGCCGGTACGAGGCGGCATCGATTCGTCGTGAGCCCTGACCCCGCTGCGGAACGGCAACGGCGGATCATCGACGTGCTGATGGCACTCGACGAGGGCGAGGTGACCACGTACGGCGACGTCGCCGACGTCGCGGGCTACCCCCGGCAATCGCGCCTGGTCGGCTGGATCCTCAAGCACACCGACGCCGAGGTGCCGTGGTGGCGCGTCGTCGACGCCGCCGGGCGGCTGCGGACGAGCGACCCGCGCCTGCAGGCGTCGCTGCTGGCCGAAGAGGGCGTGATCGTGCGCGCCGGGCGCATCGTGTCCGCGCCGAGCGGCCGCTTTTCGCGCTGACCGGGCTCAGGCCGGATCGGCGTCGGGCTGGGCGGTCGCGTCGGCCGCCGCGGCACCCTTGATCTGGACGAACGCGAGCCGGATGTTGTTCAGCGCGTCGCGCATCGTCGGTGCCTCCGGCCCGAGCCGGTCCCCGAGCCCGTCGACGAGACAGGCGACGGCATCGATCGCCAGCACTGCCTGTTCGAGGTCCGGTGGCGACGAGGACAGGTGGATCGCCGCCAGTTCGTACAGCCCCATGACGTGGTTCGTGACGACGACTTCGGCCGGTACCTCGGCGAGCCGGGCCCGCGCCTCGGCCATCGCCCGCTGCGCTTGCTCGACCGCGTCGGCGGTCTCGTCGTCGAGTTCTTCACCGGAGAAGCCCGCGAGTCGCTCGTTGAGGTCGTCGAATTCGCCGGCGGCGGCGTCGGGTTCAGTGGTTTCATCTGTCACGGGCGCTACCCTAGCGACGACAATTGAGGCGAAGTGGGGGCGACTCCCACCTGGCCACCGAACTCCGACCCGCATCGCGGTGCCGGGGCCACGTGCGCCAGGTCACCGGCTGAGACCAGCCATCTGCTCGGTTCCCGAGCGTGCGGACGACACCGCACGTCGGCGGATTCGAGTTCGATGTTGGCCGCTCCGTGGCATTTCGCGTTGAGCGCCATTCACATCGGAACCACATGGGGAGGCCCATTTGCACAGGAGAGCAGTCTCATAGCACCTCGAAACGAACAACGCGGCGAACAGCACCGCATCAACGACCGCATCCGCTCACGCGAGGTCCGACTCATCGGCCCGACCGGTGACCAACTCGGGATCAAAGCCGTTCCCGAGGCCTTGCGGATGGCCCGTGGCTTTGATCTCGACCTCGTGGAAGTCGCACCCGGTGCGAACCCACCGGTCTGCCGGATCATGGACTACGGGAAGTTCAAGTACGAGGAAGGCCAGAAGGCCAAAGAGGCTCGCAAGAAATCGACCAATGTCTCGGTGAAGGAAGTGAAGTACCGGCCGAAGATCGGCAAGGGCGACTTCAACACCAAGACCCGCAACGTCATCCGGTTCATCGAAGAGGGCCACAAGGTCAAGATCACGCTCCAGTTCCGCGGCCGCGAGATGGCCCACCCGGAACTCGGCTCGAAGATCCTCGACGACGTGCTCGAAACGGTCGGCCCGATCGCCAAGGTCGACACGCAGGCCCGGTTCGAGGGCCGCAGCATGACGATGGTCCTGTCTCCCGACAAGCAAGCACAAGAAGCAATGAAGAAAGCGGCAGCCGAAGCCGCCAAGGCGGCCGCAGCCGAGGAAGCCGCCACCGCTGCGGCGGCGACCGATGCCGCCGGAGACGACGCCCCCGCGGCCGACACGCAAGCAACCGACGAGTAGGAGTACACCGATGCCGAAGATGAAGACATCGAAGACCGCGGCGAAGCGGTTCAAGAAGACCGGGACCGGTCGGCTGCGTCACGAGCAGCAGAACAACCAGCACAAGTTCGAGTCGAAGTCGTCGTCGCGCAAGCACCGCCTCGACCGCGACGCGGACGTGCATCCCGGCGATGCCAAGAAGATCAAGCGCCTCCTCGCCGAGCGCTGAGACAACCCCAGACCACCTCGAGGAGTAGAAGATGGCACGTGTGAAACGTGGTGTGGCGTCGAAGAAGCGCCACAAGAAGGTACTGAAGCAGGCCAAGGGCTATTACGGCAACAAGAGCCGTTCGTTCCGGGCCGCCAATGAACAGTTGATGCGGTCCGGCAACTATGCGTTCCGCGACCGCCGCGCCCGCAAGGGTGAGATGCGCCGGTTGTGGATCCAGCGGATCAACGCGGCGTGCCGCATGAACGACATGAGCTACAGCCGGTTCATCGCCGGCCTCAACGCCGCCGGCATCGAAGTCGACCGCAAGATCCTCGCCGATCTCGCGGTGACCGACGCCGCGGCGTTCACCAAGCTCGTCGAGAGCGCACGCGCGGCGCTCTGAGGCAACGCCCAGTGCGCGACTGAACGCACGTGAGCGCACTGTCGTTCAACAACCGAAACGTACAGTTGCTGCGGCGCCTCAACGGGCGCCGCAGTGCGCGTCACGCAGAAGGCTGCTTCGTCGTCGAAGGCCCCGTCCTGGTCGCCGAAGCCGTCGCGGCGGGATGGAAGTGCCTCGCGCAGTATGCGCCCGAGGGCAGCGACGCCCACGTGCCCGGCGCCGGGCCGCGCAACGAGCTCGCACCGGGAGTCTTCGAGCGGATCGCGTCGACCGAGACACCGCAGCCTCCGCTCGCCCTGGTCAGAATGCCGCAGGGGAGCTCCGACGTCTCGGCCGTGCTCGCCGGGGCGTCGTTCGTGCTCGTGCTCGACCGGGTGTCCGATCCCGGCAACCTCGGAACGGTGATGCGCTCGGCGGAAGCCGCAGGGGTCGACCTGATCGTCATCACGCCGGGCAGCGTCGATCCGTTCAACCCGAAGGTGATCCGGGCGTCTGCGGGCGCGGTCTTCCACGTCCCGGTCGTGACGGCGACGCTCGACGACCTCGTGGCCGCCGGCTTCCGGTCGATCGGGACCACGAGCCACGAGTTCCCGGGGCGCACCGTCGAGCACTACGGCGCGATCGACTGGACGGGGCGCGTCGCGGTCGTGATGGGCAACGAGGCGGCCGGCCTGCCGGACGAGTGGACCGACGAAGTCGGCCCGATCCACGAGTGGATCACCGTGCCGCACCGTGGCCGCAGCGAATCGCTGAACGTCGCCATGGCCGCCACCGTCATCGCGTTCGAGGCGGCGCGTCGACGCGCCCGCTGATCCGGATCGCGTCTCGCGAGCCCGCCCACGACGGGGGTGTACGGTGCCGTGTCATGGCCACCGATGTCGTACCCGTCCTGCGCGTCGCAGACGCGGCCGCCGCAGTCGAGTGGTACGGCCGACTCGGCTTCGAGCAGGTCTTCGAGCACCGGTTCGCGCCGGACATGCCCGCCTACGTCGGGATCAAGCGCGACGAGGCCCAGCTCCATCTCTCCGAGCACACCGGCGATTCGAAGCACCCGAGCCTGGTCTACGTCTGGGTCGACGCCGTCGACCCGCTCGCCGCGCTGTTCGACGCCGAGGTCGACGAGATGCCATGGGCCCGCGACTTCGAGGTCACCGATCCCGATGGCAACCGGCTGCGGATCGCGGAACCGGTCGCGTCCACGGACTGAGCGCCCGTAAACACATCCGGGGCCGCGCCGGATCGTGCCGCTAGTGTGGCGACCGTGAAACGCCAGTCGCAGCGATTTCTGTCCCCCGGGTGACCGGGGACGTGACCACGCCTGCATCGCTCCTGCGCACGTTTCGCCGATCATCCGGGGACAGCCTCTGCTGACGCCACGCCGCAACGCGAAAGGACTCCTGTGATCCCCGACATCATCTCGGCCATCCGTGCCGCCGAACAGACGGCGCTCGACGACATCTCCGGTGCGACGACGCTCGACGACGTCGTCGCGCTGCGGACGCGACTGTCCGGCAAGAAGGGCGAGCTCGCCGGGCTGAAGAAGCGACTCGGCAGCATCGAGTCGATCGACGACAAGAAGGCAGCCGGACAAGCGGTCAACGAGGCGATGGCGGCCGTCGACACCGCACTCGATGCCCGGCGCGCCGAGTTGCACGCGCACGCCCTTGCCGAGCGCGTCGAAGCCGAACGGATCGATCTCACGGAGTACGTCCGTCCGAGCTCCCGTGGCCACGCCCACCTCGTGACCCAGGCGTGGGAGCGCCTCGAGGACGTGTTCGTCGGGATGGGGTTCAGGGTCGCCGAGGGCCCCGAGGTCGAGACCGACTGGCACAACTTCGAAGCGCTGAACATGCCGATCGGCCACCCGGCGCGCGGCGAGTGGGACACGTTGTTCGTCGACCACGTGCCGCCGGGCGGGCAGCCGGGCACGACGGTCCTGCGAACCCACACGTCACCGGTCCAGATCCGCACGATGCTCGACGAGGAGCCACCGATCTACATCATCGCGCCCGGCCGGGTCTTCCGCCGCGACACGCCCGACGCCACCCACATGCCGGTGTTCCACCAGATCGAGGGCCTCGTCATCGATCGCGGCATCACGATGGCGGACCTCGCGGGCACGATCGAGGTGTTCACGCAGGCGTACTTCGGGCCCGGCTTCCACTCCCGCCTGCGGCCGAGCTACTTCCCGTTCACCGAGCCGTCTGCCGAGTTCGACATCCAACGCCCGAACGGCGAGTGGATCGAGCTGGGCGGGTCGGGCATGGTCCATCCCAACGTGCTGCGCGCCGGCGGGCTCGACCCCGAGGTGTGGAGCGGGTTCGCGTTCGGTTTCGGTATCGACCGGATGGCCAAGGAGCGTCACGGCATCGAGGACCTCCGCGAGATGTATGCCGACGACATCCGGTTCATCGAGCAGTTCTGAGGAGGCACGACGATGAAGATCCTGCTGTCCTGGCTCAACGACTACGGCGACTTCGCCGACCCGACCGATGACGCCGCGGTCGCCCGGCTGGCCGATGCGCTGACGTCGCTCGGCCTCGAAGTCGACGCAGTCGAGACGATCGGCGACACCGTCGGGGGCGTGATCACCGCGCGCGTGCTCGAACTCGTCGAGCACGCCGACGCGGCGAACGTGCAGCGCGTCTACGTCGATGCGGGCGGCGGCGAGCGGCTGCACGTGTGGTGTGGGGCCGACAACATCGCCGTCGACGACATCGTGCCCTTGGCGACGATCGGAACCGAGATGCCGAACGGGATGACGATCGAGCGGCGCGGCATCCTCGGCATCGATTCCGAAGGGATGCTCTGTTCGCCGCGCGAACTCGGCCTCGGCGACGACCACTCCGGCATCATGATCCTGCCGGCCGAGGTTCCGGTCGGGGTGCCGTACGGCGCGGCGCTGGGGCTCGCGCCCGACGTGATGATCGATGTCGATGTCACCCGTAACCGACCGGACTGTTGGGGCTACGTCGGCATCGCCCGTGACCTCGCCGCGAACCTCGGCACCGAGTTCCGTCCGCCCCGGCCGCAGGTCGGCATCGAGGGCGAACCGATGACGACCCCGGTGGAGATCATCGACGGCGACCGATGTGCGCGATTCACGTCGACCGTGATGTCCGGTGTCGAAGTGAAGCCCGCCGCCGACTGGATGGCCCGACGCCTCACCGCAGCCGGGATGCGCCCGATCAACAACGTCGTCGACGTCAGCAACTACGTGATGCTCGAGTTGAACCAGCCGAACCACGCGTACGACCTCGACACGCTGGGCGGCGGCGGGTTCCGTGTCCGGCTGGCCGCCACCGGCGAAGCGCTGATCACGCTCGACGGCGAGCGGCGGACATTCACCGCCGCCGACCTCCTGATCTGCGACGCGAACGATGTCCCGATCGGCGTCGGCGGCGTCATGGGCGGTCTCGACTCCGAGATCAGCGACGCCACGACGACGGTCGCGCTGGAGATGGCCTGGTTCTCCATCGTCGGGATCGGGCAGACGGTGACGCGGACGAACCTCCGCTCGGAGGCCTCGGCGCGCTTCGAACGCGGCGTCGACCCGCACGGCATGCCGAACGCGATTCTGCGGTTCGCCGAACTGCTGCGCGAGACGTGCCCCGACCTCGTCGTGCACGCCGGGGGAGCGGACGAACGGACACCGCACCTTCCGCCGGCCGAACGCTCGGTCGACGTGCGCATCGACGCGGTCAACCGGCTGCTCGGCACCGACCTCACGGCCGACGCCCTCCCCGCCATGTTGGACCCGATCGGATACACGGTGTCCGGCACCGGTGACGTCCGGACGGTCGCCCTGCCCTCGTGGCGGCTCGACTCCACCGAGGAGGTCGACGTGATCGAGGAGGTGGCCCGGCACTACGGATACGGGCGCCTCGGCACGACCGTACCGAAATCGGTCGTCCACGGTGGTCTCACCATCCGCCAGCAGCGTCGCCGGCTCGTGCGCGACGTGCTGCTGGGGCTCGGTGTCTCCGAGGCGATGCCCAACCCGTTCCTCGCGCCCGGCACGCTCGCCAAGGCCGGTCTGGCGGTCGATGCGATCACGATCTCCAACCCGCTGGTCACCGAGGAGAGCGTGCTGCGCACGTCGCTGCGGCCGGGGCTGCTCCAGGCGATCGCATACAACGAGTCGCACCGGAGCACCGGTGTGCGGCTGTTCGAAGTCGGCCACGTCTACCCGCCCAGCGACGGTGAGCTCCCGGCCGAGTACGAGGCGCTGACCGTCGTGCTCGCCGGCGAGGAGGCGCCGGCCGCGGTGGCGGTGTGGCGCGAGCTGTCGACTGCGCTCGGGGTCGGTGCGCGCATCGACCAGGAGCGGGTCCCCGCGGGGCTCCATGCCACGCGTTCGGCAACCCTGCAGGCCGGCAAACAGCCGCTCGGCGCCGTCGGCGAGGTGGCGCCCGACGTACTCGCCGCGTTCGGCGTCGACGAGCGCGTCGCGATCGTCGAGGTCGACCTCGACCAGTTGCTGGAGCGCGAGCCGAAGCCCGCCCAGTGGCGGCCGACCAGCCGCCATCCCTCCAGCGATCTCGACCTCGCGTTCGCGCTGCCGACGACGATCCCGGCCGAGAGACTCGACCGGGCGATCCGCCAGGGAGCGGGCCCGCTGCTCGTCGATCTGGCGCTGTTCGACGTGTATCGCGGCGACCGCGTCGGCGCGGATCGGCGGTCCCTTGCGTACCGGTTGCGCCTGCAGGCAACCGACCGCAGTCTCACCGATGCCGACGTCGCGGACGTCCGGCGCGGGGTCGAGGCCGCGGCGACAAAGTTGGGTGCGGAACTGCGAAGCTGAGCGCGTGAACGCTCCAGGTGAAACCGATCTCGACAAGATGCTGGCAGCCCTGACGGTCGAGCGCCGTCCCGGCGTCTTCACGTTCGTCGCCGTCCGCGTGCCGACGCCGGGCCTGCTCGCAGCCGCCCACGCGATGGTCGAAGAGGGCGAACTGACGACGCTCGTCGTGCCGATCGAAGCGGCCGAACGGGCGGGGTTGCCGGTGACCGTCGAGATGGCCTGGCTCACTCTCGCCGTGCAGTCGAGCCTCGAGGCCGTGGGGCTGACGGCCGTCGTCGCACGACGGCTGACCGACGTCGAGGTTCCGTGCAACGTGCTCGCCGGGTACCACCACGACCATCTCCTCGTGCCGGTCGAGCGGGTCGACGAGGCCGTCGCCGCGCTCGTCGGCGACCGCACCGGCTGATCGGTCAGCGCAGCGGCGTCCAGCGCAGCGCAGGGACCGGCTTGTCCGTGCGGACGAAATCGTGGAACGTCGCTCGGATGTCGGAGCGCGGCGCGGGAGCCGCCCAGTGCGGGCTGACCCGCCAGAAGCGATGCGAGCTCGCCCGCTCGCGGAACTTCCGCTCGTGATCCCACTCGACCTCTGCGAGCTCCAGCAGCCGATGCGCCATCTCGTCGCAGCCGGCCTGGTGCGCCAATCGAGCCGCCACCTCGTACTCGACCACGTTGCGGCTCTCGAGCCGGCCGGCACCGTACATCGGTCCGTACCAGCCGGTGACACGGCACAGCGCGCCGATCGTGAGCCCGATGCGGCGCATCTTGCGTTCGCGCCGTTCGTCCGGAGCGGCGTCGAGCGAACGCAGCATCGATCGCACGATGCGGCGGTGCTGGATCTCCTCGACCAACACCTGCCGCAGCATCTCCCGATCCGGCGCCTCGGCGGGCCGACGCAACGACCGGATGTGGCCGAGGTAGGCGTACGCCGCTGCGCGTTCGCCGGAGTAGGCCATCTGCAGCAGTTCGACGAGTGCGCGCCGGGCGTCGGCGGGATGCATCGATCAGTTCATCGACAGGTCGTCGGGGGCGTTGGCGAGCCATGCCAACCGGCCGCTCTGGCGTCGGAGGACCGACCGCCAGAGTTCGTCCGGCTCGTTGCTGAAGACGTCGCCGGGTTCGGAGTCGAGGACCAGCCAGGCGCCCGCCTCGATTTCGTCCTCGAGCTGTCCGGGGCCCCACCCGGCATACCCGCGGAACACCCGCACGACGTTGACCGCGGCGGCAACCATCGCCGGGTCGGCGGTGAGATCGGCGGCTGCGATCGTGCCGGCGATCGGCGCGAGGTGCTCGTCGTCGCGGGCGAGGGGGATCTTCGTGTCGGCGAGCGCGATCAGTGCGTTGTCCTCCACCGGACCGCCCGAGAACACCGCGGTCGGTGCGGACTGCAGGTCCTGCCACCGGTCGAGTGGTTCGTCGAGGCTCTCGATGCTCGGGCGGTTGATGACGACACCGACGGCGCCCTCCTCGTGATGGTCGAGGACGAAGATCACCGTGCGGTCGAAGTTCGGGTCGTCGAGCGGCGGCGTGGCGACGAGCAACCGTCCTTTCGTCTGCGGCACCGCGAACACATCTCCAGTCTGCACCATCCGGCGCACGTGCGCAGCGCACATTCGCGTCCCGTCGCCTGGTCCGCCGGTCGGCGATGTCGCCGATGTCACACCCACGCGACGCGACTTTTCCCGCCGCTGCCCGTCCACTGTGACCGGCTGTCGGTCTTCGACGCCGCATCACCCCCCAGAGGAAGTCATGTCACGCACGAAGCCCCGCGGTCGGTTCCGCTCCGTCGTCTTCGGTGGTCTCGCCGCCGCGAGTGTGTTGCTCGTCGGCACGATCGTCGCAGGCAACCTGTTCGACCTCGGCCTGCCGTTCTCCCGGGAGACGAAGGACCACTCACCACCGTTGATCCTCAACGAGATCCGCGACCTCGCCGAGTTCCGGGCGGCGGAGGCCGAGTTCGAAGTCATCGTCGACCGTGAAACCGACGTGAAGTGGGTGCCGGCGTTCATCGCGGGCGAGCGAGTGCAGTTCGTCGCCGTGGGCACGGTCGACGCAACCGTCGACTTCGGCGCGATGTCGGGGGACGCCGTGTTGTTCGACGAGGAGACCAACACCGCGACGATCATCCTGCCGATGCCGCAGATCGGTGCGCCGGTGATCGATCTCGACAACAGCGGGGTGATGAACCGCGACCGGGGCGTGCTCGATCGAGTCGGCAGCCTGTTCGTCGACAACCCGACCGCAGAGATCGGCCTGATCGAAGAAGCCGAGGACAAGATGGCGGCGGCGGCTGCGGCGACCGACCTGGTCGCACGGGCCCAGCAGAACACGACGGCGATGTTGACGGCGTTGATCGAATCACTGGGTGTCGACGGCGTCCGCGTCGTGTACGAGCAGCCAACGGCCACCGCGAGCTGACGACGCCGCAGGCCAGCCGGGCCAGCGACCGGCGCGTTGCTAACGTCACGGCCGTGCTCCAGCGCTCGAACTCCGCTGCGCTGGGTGCGCTCGTCGCGCTCGTCGCACTGCTCGGTTGGCCGGCGGACGGGTTCCGCGCGCGGACCGGGCTGGACCCGAGTTGGCAGTTGGCCGGCACGTTCGCGCACACGGAGGGCCTCGACTACGGAGCCGACATCGTCTTCAACTTCGGGCCGCTCGGCTTCCTCGTCGCACCGATCGTCGGCGGTGGACGGTGGTTCGCGATCGGTGTCCTCGGGTTGGCCGCACTGTTGGTCGTCGTCGCGCTCGCCGTGTTCGGGGCGCTGCGGCTGCACGGCGCGGGGCGCGGCCATGCGCTCGGCGTCACCGCGGTGGTGATGCTGCTCGCGCCGACGGAGACCAGCCTCGCCGAGCTCGTCGTGCTGGCCGCCGGTTTCGTCGTCGTGCTCGGCAGGTGGCACGGAGCGGTCTGGGGGCCGCACGCGTGGGCAGCAGCGGGCGTGCTCGCGGCAGTGCTGACGCTGGTCAAGATCTCGACCGGCCCGGTGCTCCTCGCGGTCGTGGTGGCCAGCGCCGCCATCGACACTGCCCGGGTGCGGGCACTCGCGGCCTCGTCGGCCGCATTCCTCGTCGCGCTCGTCACGGGATGGATCGTGCTCGGCCAGCGGATCTCCGACCTCGGCCGATGGCTGCGCGGCGCGTTCGAGATCGGCGCCGGCCACACCGACGCGATGAGCATCGGCACGCCGGGCGGCGCGTGGCAGTACGGCGCCCTCCTGGTGGTCCTCGCCGGGGCCCCGACGATGTTCGTCGCCACTCGGCGCGTGGCCCACTCCGCCTCCGGGATCGACACGTACGCCTGTGTCGCGATGGCCGTCCTGCTCGCGTGGTTCTTCGTGAAGCAGGGGTTCGTCCGCCGTGACGGGCATGCGGCCGTCTTCTTCTTCGAAGCGGCCGTCGCGCTCGCTGTGCTCGTCCCATGGGGCCGGATGCCGCGACTCGGCCGCGCCGCGGCGGGTGGGCTCGTCGTCGTGTCGTCGATCGCATTCCTCGCGATCCAGGACACCGCACTCGTCCGACTCGTCAACCCGGTCCGGCCGGTCGTCGACGTCGCCCTGTCGGGCGAGTTGCTCGTGTCCGCGGGGGCGCGGACCGCCGCCCACCTCGATGCGAACCGCGACGCCCGTGCGACGTACGCGGTTCCGCAGCAGATCCTCGACACGATCGGTGATGCCCCGGTGCACGTCGACCCGTGGGAGATCACGCTCGCCTGGGCGTACGGGCTCGAGTGGCGGCCCGTGCCGACGTTGCAGAACTACCTCGGCTACACCGACCACCTCGACGATCGCAATGCGGACGCATTGACGGCCCCCGACGGCCCCCGGTACGTGCTGCGTACGCCACACGGCCCGATCGACGACCGGTTCCCACTGACCGACGGCCCGGCGTACCACGTCGCGCTGCTGTGCAACTTCACGAGTGTGCACGTCGACGGCGGGTGGCAGCTGTTCGAGCGCTCGGCGCCGCGTTGCGGCGGGCTCGTCCGCCACTCCTCCGTCGAACTCGACGTCGGGCGCACGGTCGCGCTGCCCGACGTCGCGGCGAACACCGCCGTGCTGATCTCGGTGGACTACCACCCGACGCTGCCCGAGCGTTTGGCGGCGCTCGCCCTCAAACCGCCGTCGTCGCCGCAACTGCTCGTCGATGGCCGGGCGTACCGGATGATCCCGGCGACGGCGACGAGACCTGGGCTGATCGTCGTGCCGGGAGACTGGCCGTCCGCACCCGCCGACCCACGCGAGATCGGCGTCGACCGCCCGGCAACGATCACGATCTTCACGATGGAGGTGGGGGTGTCCGGAGGATGATTGCATGACCATGCAGCTTTATGTATGATCATTCAATGAGCGAGATCACGGTCGGGATCGTCGGCGCGTCCGGCTTCACGGGTGCGGAGCTGTTGCGCCTCGCCGCGCACCACCCGAACTTCGTCGTGCGGGTGGCGACCGGAGACTCGATGGCCGGCCGCCGCGCCGCCGATCTCTATCCCGCGCTCGAGCTCGCGTATCCCGATCTCGTGTTCGAGGAGTTCGACGCCGCCGCTCTGGACGGGCTCGATCTCGTGATCCTCGGGCTGCCGCACGCCGCGTCGATGGAGCTCGCCCCGCGGGTGGTCGGCGCAGCCCGCTGCGTCGTCGACCTGTCGGCCGCGTTCCGGCTGCGGGACGCTTCGGCCTATCCGATCTACTACGGCTTCGAACACACGCAGCCCGCGCTGCTCGCCGACGCGGTCTTCGGCCTGGCGGAACTGCACCGCACCGATCTCAAGGGCGCGCAGCTGATTGCCACGCCGGGATGCCACGTCACCGCCGCGACGCTCGCGTTGCGCCCGCTCGTCGAGGCCGGGCTGATCGAGACGCAGGGCGTCGTCGTCAACACGCTGACGGGCATCACCGGTGCGGGACGGGTGCCGACCGACACGAACGTCTTCACGAACATCGACTCGAACGCGATGGCGTACGGGTTGCTGACGCACCGTCACACGCCGGAGATGGAGCAGGAGATCGGCGCCGAGGTGCTCTTCACCCCGCATCTCGTACCGATGAGTCGCGGGCTCCTCGCGACGTGCTACGCGACGCCGACAGCCGACGCGTCGGCAGATGCCCTCCGGACCGCCCTCGCGGGGTTCTACGCCGACGAGCCGTTCGTCGCGGTCGTCGATGAGCCGCCGCAGACCAAGTCACTCCTCGGGTCGAACGGCGCGCATGTCGCCGCACGGCTGGACGAGCGCACCGGCCGCGTGATCGCGATGGCCGCGCTGGACAACCTCACGAAGGGTGCCGCCGGGGGCGCGGTCCAAGCGGCGAACGTCGCACTCGGCCTCGAAGAGACCGCCGGGCTGACGACCGTCGGCGTCGCACCATGACCGGAGCCACGGCCGACGGGATGACCGCCGCTGCGGCACTGAAGGCGTCCACGCTCGTCGAGGCATTGCCCTACATCCGCCGGTTCGCCGGCAAGACCGTCGTGGTCAAGTACGGCGGGAACGCGCTCGCCGGCACGTCGAACCACGATGCGTTGACGCTGTTCGCCGAGGACATCGTGATGATGCGCCTCGTCGGGATGCGCCCGGTCGTCGTCCACGGCGGCGGGCCGCAGATCTCGGAGATGATGCACCGGCTCGGCAAGGAGTCCGAGTTCGTCGACGGGCTGCGGGTGACCGACGCCGAGACGGTCGACATCGTCAGGATGGTCCTCAAGGGCCAGGTCAACCCGCAGCTGGTCGCCGCGATCAACGTGCACGGCAACTACGCCGTCGGTATCAGTGGCGTCGACGCCGGCCTGATCCGGGCCGAGGCGCGCGCTGCCGGCCTCGGCTATGTCGGCGACGTCACCGCGATCGACCCGGCCGTGATCCACGGGCTGATCGACGACGAGTTCATCCCGGTGATCGCGACGATCGGCAGCGACGCGTCGGGTCAGGCCTACAACATCAATGCCGACACGGTCGCCGGGGTGATCGCCGAGGCGCTCGGCGCGGAGAAGCTCGTCTACCTCACCGACATCGAAGGGCTGCGCCGCGATGTCGCGGATCCGGCGACCCTGATCCGTCAGACGACCGCCGACGCGCTCGATCAACTCGTCGCCGACGGCACGATCGGGGGCGGGATGATCCCGAAGATCGAGAGCTGCACGCGCGCCGTCCGCGGTGGCGTCCGGCGGGCGCACATCCTCGACGGCCGGATCGCCCACGTACTGCTGCTCGAGCTGTTCACCGACGACGGCATCGGCACGATGATCACTGCGGAGGAGGGCTGATGAGCGCCCACGCTTTCGAACACCCCGCCAACAACGCCGCAGAGCGGTGCCCGTTCATGCCGGTCTTCGGGCCGCCCGCCCTGATGATCGAACGCGGACTGGGCACCGAGTTGTGGGACTCGACCGGCAAGCGCTACCTCGACTTCCTCGCCGGGATCGCCGTCGTCTCGCTCGGACACAGCAACCCGGTGGTGGCCGACGCAATCGCCAGACAGGCCGCGACGCTGGTGCACGTCTCGAACTTCTTCGCCAATCCGGTCGCGACCGAGGCGGCGCTGAAGGTCAACGCGTTGCTGGAGGCTGCGACCGGCCACCAGGGGCAGGTCTTCTTCACCAACTCGGGCGCGGAGTCGAACGAGTGCGCGCTGAAGCTGGCCCGCAAGCACGGTGGCAGGGGACGGCACACGGTCGTCAGCGCGCTCGGGAGTTTCCATGGGCGGACGCTCGCCTCGCTCGCCGCGACCGGACAACCGACGAAGCACGAGCCGTTCGCGCCGATGCCGGAGGGCTTCCGCCACGTGCCGTGGGGTGATCTCGACGCGATGACCGCCGCCGTCGACGGGTCGGTCGCGGCGGTGCTGATCGAAGCCATCCAGGGCGAGGGGGGCATCAATCCCGCGCCCGCCGCGTACCTCCGGGGGCTGCGCGATCTGTGCGACCGCACCGGCGCGCTGCTGATCGTCGACGAGATCCAGACCGGTTTCGCCCGCACCGGCGAGTGGTTCGCGTTCGAGCACGCCGGCATCAGCCCGGACGTCGTGACGCTCGCCAAGGCGATGGGCAACGGGATGCCCGTCGGCGCGTGCTGGGCGCGACGCGACGTCGCCGCAGTGTTCGAACCGGGCGACCACGGCAGTACCTACTCCGGCACCGCGCTCGCCACCGCTGCGGTCAACGCGACGATCGACGAGCTGCGCCGGATCGACGCCCCGGCGGTCGCGCGGCGCAAGGGCGCTCGGCTCGTCGACGCGCTCACCGGGATCGACGGCGTCGTCGGGGTGCGCGGCAAGGGGTTGATGCTCGGCGTCGCACTCGCCGACGGCCTGGACGCGCGGGCGATCTACGCGGACCTGCTCGACGCCGGGTTGATCGTCAATGCGGTCAACGCATCGACGATCCGGCTCGTGCCGCCGATCACCGTCACCGACGAAGAGATCGACGAAGCGGTCACGATGATCGTCGCGGCGATCGCCCGTGCGGGCGGTTCGGCCCCATGACGACGCACCTGCTCGACATCGCCGACCTCACCGCGGCCGACCTCGAATCGGTCCTCACCCTGGCCGCGTCGCCGGTCGAGGCGCTCGGTCGCCCACTCGCCGGTCTTGGCGCGGCGCTGATCTTCGAGAAGCCGTCGGCGCGGACGCGCCACTCGATGGAGATGGCGGTCGTCCAGCTCGGCGGCCATCCGGTGTTCACCCGCGGCGAGGAGATCGGGTTCGACACCCGCGAACCCGTCGAGGACGTGGCGCGCATCATGGAGGGCTTCCATGCCGTCGTCGCCGCCCGGGTCTACGAGCACGCGACGCTGACCAGGATGGCCGCCGTGTCGGCGGTACCGATCGTCAACATGCTGTCCGACCACTCGCACCCGCTGCAGGCGCTCGCGGACGTGCTCACGATGCGCCAACGCCTCGGCGCGCTCGCCGGCAGGACGGTGGCGTACGTCGGCGACTACAACAACGTCGCCCGCTCGCTCGGCGAGGCGAGCGCACTGTCGGGGATGCACGTCCGGTTGGCGTGCCCGATGGGCTTCGAGGCCGACGACGTCGAGATCGAGCGGTTGCTGCTGCTCGGGGCGGCGTCGGTCGAGCAGGGCAACCGGCCGATCGAGCTCGTCGTCGGTGCCCACGCCGTCCACACCGACACCTGGATCTCGATGGGCCAGGAGCACGACACGGCGTCGCGACGCCAGAAATTTGAAGGGTTCACGGTGAACGAGGAAATGATGAGTCTTGCCGATCCTGACGCGATCTTCATGCACTGCCTGCCGGCGTACCGCGGGTTCGAAGTGACCGCCGAGGTGATCGATGGTCCGCAGTCGGTCGTGTTCCAACAGGGCCACAACCGGATGCACGCCGCGCGCGGCGCACTCGCCCACGTACTCGGGGTGCGGCCGTGACGACGAAGGTCCAGCGCCAGGCGCTCGTCGCGCGGCTGATCGGCGATCACGAGGTGACGAGCCAGCCGGAGCTGCTCGATCTGCTCGCGGCGGAGGGCGTCGACGCCACGCAGGCGACCGTGTCGCGCGATCTCGACGACATCGGGGCGGTGAAGGTCCGCGTGCCGAGCGGCAACACGGTGTACGCGATCCCGGAGTTCGCCCCGGACCGTCTCGCCCCGGTCGAACACCTCCGACGCGTGATGGGGGAGTGGGTCGCCGACGTCGCCTGCTCCGGCAACATCGTCGTCCTGCGGACGCCGCCGGGCTGTGCCCACGTGGTCGCGTCGGCGCTCGACCGCAGCCGGGTCGACGGGCTGCTCGGAACCGTCGCCGGCGACGACACCCTGATGTGCATCTCGGCAACCGCGGACGGCAACGCGCTCGCCGCCGACCTTCGCGAACTCGCCGGACTGGACTGACCCGTGGACCTCGACGACGAACACGAATTCGCACGCGACGCCGAACTGCCCGCACAGGCGCGGACGCTCTGGCACGGCCGCTTCACCGGCGGACCATCGGAATCACTGCTGGCGTACACGGTCAGCCTGCCGTACGACCAGCGGATGTGGCGTGACGACATCGCGGGTTCGAAGGCCCATGTACGCGGCCTTGCGCGCGGCGGCCTGCTGACCGATGACGAGCGTGACACGGTGCTCGCCGCACTCGAAGAGGTCTCCGTCGAGATGGACAACGCGACGTTCGTGTTCGTCGAGGGCGACGAGGACATCCACACCGCGATCGAACGCCGCGTCACCGAGATCGCCGGGCCGGCGGGTGGCAAACTGCACACCGCACGCAGCCGCAACGATCAGGTGGCCACCGACCTCCGGCTGTGGTGCAAGCGCGAGCTGCGCGACGTCGCGCTCCGGCTGATCGAGATGCAGGAGGCACTGCTCGACCAGGCGCTCGGCGCCGGCGACACGTACCTGCCCGGCTACACCCACCTGCAGCGGGCGCAGCCGGTGTTGCTGTCCCACCACCTGATGGCCCACGGCTGGGCGCTCGGGCGCGACGTCAGCCGCCTGCTCGACACGCTGCGCCGCCTCGACGTGTCGCCGCTCGGCGCCGGTGCGTTGGCCGGCTCCTCACTGCCGATCGACCCTGCGGGCACAGCGGCCGACCTCGGCTTCGCCAAGGCGTTCGACAACAGTCTCGACGCGGTCAGCGACCGGGACTTCGTCGCCGAAGCGGTGTTCGACCTGGCGATGGTCGGGATCCACCTCTCCCGAATCGGCGAGGAGTGGGTGCTGTGGACGTCCGGTGAATTCGGCTTCGCCGTTCTCGACGACGGGTACGCGACCGGGTCGTCGATGTTGCCGCAGAAGAAGAACCCTGACATCGCCGAACTGGCGCGCGGCAAGAGCGGACGGCTGATCGGCAACCTCACCGGTCTGCTCGCGACGCTGAAAGGCCTGCCGATGGCGTACAACCGGGATCTCCAGGAGGACAAGGAGCCACTGTTCGATTCCGTCGAACAGGTGACACTCGCCGTCGCGGCATTGACCGGCATGATCGCGACCGCCACGTTCGTTCCCGAGCGGATGCAGGCCGCGGCCGACGAGGACGCGATGGCGGCGACCGACCTCGCGGAACATCTCGTACGCGGCGGGATGCCGTTCCGCGACGCGCATGCCGTCGTCGGCGCACACGTCCAAGCGTCGCTCGCCGGCAAGGGCTCGCTCGTCGAACTCGTCGCGGCCGATCCGCTGCTGGGTGAGGAGGCGGCCCAACTCGTGGCGCCCGGCGTCGGGGTGGCGATGCGCACGTCGCGCGGCGGCGCCGGCCCGGACGCACGCGACGAGCAGGTCGCGTCCTACCGGTCGATGCTGGCCGAGGAGCTGCAGACGCTCAGGGACTTCGCGGCTTTCGGCTGACGATGGGGCGGGCCGGCACGCGTCTCGCTGGGGCATGGTTCGAACGGAGTGCGCCGGACGCGGCCGTCGACCTGTTGAACAAGGTGCTGGTGTCGACGGTCGGGGGCGCGCGTGTGGCCGGTCGGATCGTCGAGGTCGAGGCGTACACCCAGAACGATCCCGCCAGCCATTCGTTCCGCGGGCCGACGCGCCGCAACGCGCCGATGTTCGGGCCGCCCGGTCACCTGTACGTGTACCTCAGCTACGGCATCCACCGGTGCGCGAACGTCGTGACCGGCCGGTCCGGAGACGGCGCCGCCGTGCTGCTGCGCGCCGTCGCCCCGATCGAAGGCATCGACGTCATGCGGCTGCGCCGCGGCGTCGGCGATGATCGCCGGTTGTCGAACGGCCCCGGCAAACTCGCCCAGGCGTTCGCGATCGACCTCGTGCACGACGGCCTCGATCTCGGGGCCCTGCGATCGCCCGTCACCGTCGTCGACGACGGCATCGCTCCGCCCGCCTCGCCGCTGACGGGCCCGCGGGTCGGGCTGACCAAGGGTGTCGACACGCCGTGGCGGTTTCGCGTCCCGTCCGGCTGATCCTCGGCTCTGCCCGCCGGCGGACGGACCGCTACGTTCGCGCCATGCAGAGCTTCGCGGGAAAGATCGCGGTCGTCACGGGTGGCGGCACCGGGATGGGCCGCGAACTCGTCGTGCAACTGGCCGCGGCGGGGGCCCACGTCTCGATGTGCGACCTGTCGACAGAGAACATGGAGCAGACCGCGTCGCTGGCGCGCGCTGCGGCCCCGGCCTCCGACGTCCGGGTCACGACCCACCTGTGCGACGTCAGCGACGAAGCGGCGATGCTCCTGTTCCGCGACGACGTTCTCACGGCGCACGACAGCGACCACGTCAACCTGCTGTTCAACAACGCCGGGTTGTCCGGCGGGGGCAGCATCGTCACCGACAGCCGGGAATCGTGGGACCGCTGCTTCGACGTCTGCTTCCACGGCGTTCGCTGGGGGACCCTCGCATTCCTCGACGCGCTGATGGCGTCCGACGAGGGCCACATCGTCAACACGTCGAGCGTCAACGGGTTCTGGGCGAGCATCGGTCCGGACCGGCCGCACACCGCGTACTCGGCGGCGAAGTTCGCCGTGAAGGGCTTCACCGAGGCACTGATCACCGACATGCGGGTGAACGCGCCGCACGTACAGGTCTCGGTCGTGATGCCCGGCCACATCGGCACGTCGATCGTCCAGAACTCGATGAGATTCGGCGCCCGTCACCTGACCGAGGAGGAGCAGGAGCTGATGGCGGTCGCCGACCGGATGTTCCACGACAACGCGCCGATGACCGCTGCCGAAGCAGCGACGGTGATTCTCGATGGGGTGCGCGCGGGGCAGTGGCGGATCCTCGTCGGCGACGATGCCGTCGCACTGGACACGGCGGTGCGCGCCGATCCCGAGGCCGCCTACGAGGGCACGATGAGCGAGATCCTGTTCTCGGAGCTGACCACGGCCCGCGAGGCCCTCGTCGAGCAGCTGTTCGACTGAAGCCCCGCCCGCCCACACCCTGTTGCGGTGACGATGATCCCCGGACGGCGGGGTGATCGTCATCGCGGAGGGTGCACCTCGGTTGTGGTGACGATGATCCCCGGACGGCGGGGTGATCGTCATCGCGGGGTGGGATGGGTGTCGGCGGCACCGGGCGAGTTCGGAATCGTCCCACGGTGCGGCCCCGCGGCGAAGGTAACGTCCAGGCCGTATGACATCGATCGACGGCGATCTGATCGCCGACCTGGAAGCGCGCAACCTGATCCACGACTCGACCGACCGGGACGCGCTGCGCGCCCAGGTCGCGGCGGGCCCGATCGGGGTCTACTACGGCTGTGACCCGACCGCCGACAGCCTCCACGCCGGCAACCTGATCGGGCTGATCGTCCTCCGGCGGTTCCAGGATGCCGGTCACCGCGCGATCGCGCTGGCGGGGGGCGCGACCGGCATGGTCGGCGACCCGGGTGGCCGTTCGGAGGAGCGCAACCTCCTCGACGAGGCGACGCTGACCCACAACGTCGCCAAGATCAAGGAGCAGCTCGGCCGCATCGTCGACCTGAGCGACGAACGCCGGGGCGTGCTCGTCGACAACCGGGACTGGACGCACGGGATCACGATCCTCGAGTTCCTCCGTGACGTCGGCAAGCACGTCACCGTCAACCAGATGCTCGCCCGGGAGAGCGTCAAGGCGCGGATCGAGAGCGAGCACGGGATCTCCTTCACCGAGTTCAGCTACATGCTCCTGCAGGCGAACGACTACCTGTGGCTGTTCGACAACCTCGGGTGCCGGATCCAGGTCGGCGGGTCCGATCAGTGGGGCAACATCCTGTCGGGCGTCGACCTGATCCGACGGACCCGCGGCGAGCACGTGCACGCGTTCTCGTGGCCGCTGATCACCGCGGCGGACGGCTCGAAGCTCGGCAAGACGACGGGCGCCCGCGTCTGGCTCGATGCGGACAAGACGAGCCCGTACCAGTTCCGCCAGCACTGGATGCAGATCCCCGACGACGAGATCGAAGCCCAGTTGTCGACGTTCTCGCTGCGCACGGTCGACGAGATCCGGGCACTCGCCGCCGAGCACCACGAGGCGCCGCAGCGCCGCGTCGCGCAGCGCGCCCTCGCCGACGAGATGGTCACGCTCGTGCACGGCGCCGATGCTGCGTCCGCAGCGAACGAAGCCGCCGAGCTCCTGTTCAGCAGCGACCCGACGGGCGCGTCGATCACGGCGTTCGAGACACTCGCCGCCGAGCTCCCGTTCACCACGCTCGGCGCCGCCGCGCTCGCAGATCCGATCGCCGTGTTCGTGGCAACCGAACTGGCGTCGTCCAACGGTGACGCCCGTCGCACGATGGCCCAGCGGGCGTACTACGCGAACGGGGTACAGCTGGGCGAGAACGACCAGCTCACGGACCAGAAACTGCTCCACGGGCGGTACCTCCTGCTGCGCAAGGGCAAGAAGTCGCATCACCTCGTGGAAATTATTTCCTGAGCAGGGGTTGTGCGCGTCGTTCGGGGGTTATAGCGTAGCTTCTCGCTCCACGACAGTGAATCGCTGCCGGAAGAGCAAGGCACCAACTCCCCGCTGTGACGAAAACTCCAGCTCAGGGTGCGTGCCGAGCCAATGGCTCCTTGAAAACAGAAGAGAAGACAGAATGCCAGTGCGGGCAGTCGCGCGGCTCACCCTCGGGTGGACCGGATGACTGTCCAGTCAATTTCGGTGTCGGCCTCCCAGCCGGCACCAACACGGATACCGGCCTGTCGTCACGAGCGCCCGTCTTCGGACACGGCGCGGATCACGACCGGCCACACAGCAAGGACGCAGCGCTGCCGAGGACCTTTCCCGGTCCGCCCTCTCGAGGCGGTGGAGTTGCGCTCGCTGACTATCGTTGCTGTCCCGATCGCCCGCTTCGGTGGGCGCGCGAGATGGCCACGTTTTTGTTGGAGAGTTTGATCCTGGCTCAGGATGAACGCTGGCGGCGTGCTTAACACATGCAAGTCGAACGAGGTCCATGGAGCTTGCTCCGGAAGACCTAGTGGCGAACGGGTGCGTAACACGTGAGAAACCTGCCCCGGACTCCGGAATAACAGTTGGAAACGACTGCTAATACCGGATGCCTTCACATGGTCGCATGGCCGAGTGAAGAAAGATTTATCGGTTTGGGAGGGTCTCGCGGCCTATCAGCTAGTTGGAGGGGTAACGGCCCACCAAGGCATCGACGGGTAGCTGGTCTGAGAGGATGATCAGCCACACTGGGACTGAGACACGGCCCAGACTCCTACGGGAGGCAGCAGTGGGGAATCTTGCACAATGGGCGCAAGCCTGA
>JAHEKY010000117.1 GCA_024644465.1 Ilumatobacteraceae bacterium
ACGCCTCGGCCTGGCGAAGCCTGCGGTCCAGCCGGGTCGACACATCGCAACGGTGCGCGGCGCCGCAGGGTTGGGCGCGCCGGTCGCGTTGATGTCGCCGTCGACCTGACGTCGACCGGGCGGCTCGGGCGACGTCAGTTCAGCGGCGGGTCGAAGACGATCGCTGCATCGGGGTTGGCCGGCTCGTCGGTGCCGATCGCCTCGACCAGCTCGACCCACGTCGTGCCGGGGGTCAGCCCGATCGATGTGCCGGTGGCGGTCCGGAACGCGATCGGCTCGTCGGCGTTCGGGCGATGCCAACGTCCGATCGCGACTCGACCGGCGCTGAGTACATAGACCGGGCCCTCGCCGATCGTCTGCGCTTCGGGGCTGCGTGTGTCGATCTGGCTCGGCCGATACTCGACGACCATCAGCACGACGTTGCGGGCCGTGATCGGCCCGGTCAGGACGTCCTGGTGGACGTCGCCGGCCTGCGAGCGGCGGTACGCGCCGATCTCGGGATCCCAACTCCAGGAGACGGCGACCCTGGCCATCTGCACGTCGACCGACCGGAGCGCATTGGCGCCGACGAACTCCTCGCCGGGCCGGAGGTAGTCGAACTGCTGCGGCGGCGCGCCGGGGTGGCCATCCGGCGTCAGACCGTAGAGCGTCGTGGTGCTGCTGTAGAGGTTGTGGGGTGCCGAGCCATCGCCGCGGTAGTAGCTCCGCACCTTGTTCTGCCAGTTGAGGTCGGTGAGCGTCGATTCGGCGATCAACCGCGTCACACTCGGGTTGCCGCCGCTCCAGGCGAACAATGGCTGCCGCAACGATGTCAAGAGGTCGACGTCCTGGGAACGGCCGGAACGGATCGGGCCGACCGGGTCGGCGTCACCGGTGTGGAACACGGCCGCGAAGCGGGTGAGCCCACCTTCGACGATCTCCTCGAAGACGATGTCGGCGCGCCCGAGGCCGCGGTGATTGCGGCGGGCGCTGGGGTGGTTGTCGATCTTGACGGCAAGCGCCGGGCGGGGTGTGATCTCGGCGGCGCTCCCCAGCACTTCTCCCGTCAGCGGCTGACGTGGAATGGGCGGCAGTGTCGTGGTCGTCGCCGTGGCGGACGTGGTCGTGGTCGGGAGCGGGACGACGTTGACGGTCGTCGCGGGGTCGTTCGTCGTCGGTGCGACGGTGGAGGCCCGGGTCACGACGGCGGGGTCGCCGGACGAGCACGACGCCGCGAGGAGCGAAGCGAGGGCGATCAGGAGCGGGGTGGAGCGGCGGTACATCGGCGTGTGTGACGGGCGGGTTCGGCGCAGGTCGCCGACGGGACCAGTGTGGCGTCGATCGCTCGACATGTTGCGTCACCCGGGCGTCGGTCAGTCGGGGTCGTCGGCGTCGTCGGCGTCGGGCACATCGCGACCCCGCAGGTACGACGTGCCCTCGTCGCAATCGCCGGCGAGCGGGCACCATCGGCACGAGACACCGGGCCGCTTGACCGGCTGGCGTCCCTCGACCCGGAGTTCGATCTCGGCGTGAACGCCGTCGAGCATCCGGCGCGAGGCGGTGAGCAATGTGCGTTCGTTGACGTCTTCGACCACGGGTTCGCCGGCGTCGAGATAGAAGGAGGCGAGTTTGCGGGGCGGGATCTGGGTGCGGAGCGTTTCGACGAGGGCGTAGAAGCGAAGGTCTTCGCGGTGCTTCGGCGAGACCCACCCGGTCTTGAGGTCGATGATGACCTTTCGGCTCTCGGCCCCGGCCGGTCGGCCCAGAGTGAGATCGACCTTGCCGGACAGCACGATCGGGCCGTCGAGTGGCCAGCGCACCGCCGACTCGACCGTCGGCGCCGCGCGCCGATCGAGCGGGGGGAAGCACTCCTGGAACTTGATCAGCTTGTCGACGGCGAATCCGCGCAGGTCGGCGAGGTCGGCCTCGCTGAGCCCCTCGATCCAGTCGCCGATGCTGCTGTCGTCGTCGGCCAGACGAGCGATCGCTTCGTCGACGACGTCGGCCGGAATGGGGTCGCCCCGCCAATTCACCATCAGTTGGATCGCCCGATGCGCGACCTGCCCGCCCGCGACGGCGGGTGACCACTCGAACTCGTCGTCGTGGAGATGCTGCACCTCGCAGCCGAGCACGCTGGTCAGCCGATGTTTGCTGATGAAGATCGATTGGTCGCCGAGCCGCTCGCCGAATTGCTCGAACGCCTCTTCGATGTCGTTGCGCAACGACGCGACGAACGCCGGGTCGAACACCACAGCATCGGGCGATCGGCGCAGCAGACCCAATGTCTTGTTCTGAAGCGGGCTGAGCTCCGGGCCGGGAGCGTCGTCGGTCATCGGTGGCGACACTACCGAGGGGGTGTGGTGCGCCGTCGCGACGCATGCCTCGACAACCCTGTCGTACCCCTACGTCATGATGAAGACATGCCTCATCCGCCTTCGCTCCGAGTCGCTGCCTCGACGGTCGAGTTCGCCGCCGCCGCTCGCACGCTGACTCGCGAGGCGCGCCGGCGCGGGTTGATCGGGCCGAGCTTCCGGTGCCCGCCCAGGCTGGTCGGTGTCGACCGGACGATTCGGCGTCGCGATGATCGAGCGATCGTGTCGGTGCGTTTGCGCGGTCGACCGTGGGTGGCGGTGCTGGCCGACATGATCGAGGGCGTGGTCGCCGCGAACGGGTTGGCGCCACCGCAGTCCGATCGACTGCGAGCCGAGCTGTGGGCGATGACTTCCGAGTCGGTCGCCGGGGAGCCCGCCGGTGACCCCAGGGTCGACGTTGCCCGGGTGGCGTGACCGCCGATCGCACCTCACCGGTCAGTCAGCGGTCGTGCGCCGGTGTGGCGCGGGCGGTATCAACCGATCTGGCCGTTCGACACCGAGCCGTCGAAAGGTGGCCGTGGCGAGTTCGTATTCGCGCTGCGCTCGCTCGCGATCGCACAACTCGGTCAGCTCGAGGCGAGCCAGCGCTTCTTCGTAGTCGGCCCCGGCGTCGATCGCGACTGCGATCGATCGTTCCAACGTCGCGACGGGGTCGGCGCGACCCATCGCGGCGGCCGCCACCGCCCGGAATCGGAGCAGTTTCGAGCGCAGGGCGCCGTCCTGTCCGGTCGTGCGCCCGGAGTGCTCGTCGGAAACCGCGTCGAGGACCGCGTCCCAGCGCCCGGCGAACAGGTCGGCTTCGATGCGATGGGCGCGCAGTTCGGCCACCCAGCTGTCGGCTCCGATCGAGTCGAACATCCCGATCGCCTCGTCGATGAGTCCGATCGCGTCTGCGTCCCGGCCGGAACGGAGGGCGATCCTGCCCAGCGCGCCGGTCGCCGCTGCCGTTCCGAGTGGGAATCCCGCCGCCCTCCATGCGCGGCGGGCGTCCCGGAGCATGTCCGTGGCTTCCTCGAGTCGCCCTTGATCCTGCAGCACGTCGGCCGCGTTGTACTGCGACACGGCGACTCCGCTGACGTCGCCGAGCCGCTGCTGGGCCTCGGTGCAGCGTCCGGCCAGCGTCAGCGCGTCGTTCCACCTGCCCTCGTAACGGGCGTCGACCGACAGGTTCCCCAACGTGCGTGCCATGCCGGCCAGATCATCGAGCTCCTCGAAGATGGCGAGCGAGCGGCCCCGATAGAGACCGGCCTCGTCGTTGCCCAGGTCGGTGTGGGCGAGGTCGAGGAGGTAGTAGGCGTGGGCTTCGGCTCGCCGGTTGCCGGCGGTCACAGCCTGTTCGAGCGCCCGTTCTGCCCATCGAACACAGGCGCGCAGCCGCCCTTGGTGCATCGTGACACCGGCGGTGGCGAGCAGGAGTTCGGCACGCTGCGACGAGGCCGCCGGCTCTGGGAGTCGGTCGGCGTGTTTGCGGCCACGGCGATACCAGCGAAGCGCGGCGTCGTATCGTCCGGTGCGCTCGCGCACGACGCCCTCCTTCCGGCACAGACGCGCCATCGCGACGTCGTCATCGCGTCGGAGCGATCGAGCCAGTCGAAGCGCCATCGCCGCGGTGCCGTACCGCGCTGCCAGCTCGGCGACGTCGGCAAGCGCTTCGGCGACATCGGCCTTCTCGTCGTCAGCCACGTCGACGGCGCGGCGGGCGTTGTCGATCGACCGACGGAGGAATGACGTGGCTTCGGCGTTCGCGCCGTCGGCCGCAGCGCGTTCGCCGGCGAGACGACAGAACCGATACGCGCTGCTCTCGACGCCGCCGAGGTCGTAGTGGAGTGCGAGCAGGCTCAGTCGGAGCGAATCGGGCGGTCCGGGTTGGCGTTCGAGCGTCTCGGCCACCCGGCGGTGCACGAGACGACGTCGAGCGAATGGCAAGCCCTCGTAGGCGACCTCGCGGAGCAGGCTGTGGCTGAAGCGCAGATCGTCCTGGTCGCGGACCACGAATTCGCCGAGCCTGACCCAGGTTCGGTCGTCGGTGACGTGCGGCACGAGATCGGCGAGGACCGACCTCGCGAGCCCCGGCGGGAACCGATCGCCCAGTACGGCGGCGTGGCGCAACACTCGTCGATCGTTGCCGCCGAGTCGATCGATGCGGGTGGCGATGATCTCCTCCAGGGTGGTGGGCAATTCGATGGTGCCGTCCGACTCCATTCGCGCCTGGACGAGCTCGATGAGGAACAGCGGGTTGCCGGCCGCCCTCCCGATGATCGCATCGAGCTCGTCCGCGGGGATCGGCCGCCGTTCGCACACCTCGTGAGCGAGCGACTTGAGAGCGTTGTCAGCGAGTGGCAGGAGATCGATGCGCTGCGCCGGGAAGCCGAGGTCGGGGTGCAACCCGGCATCGGTGTCACGCCGCGTGAGCACCACCATCCACGGGCCCCGGTGCACGAAGCGCAAGGCGTACGCGAACAGGTCGCGCGACGATCCATCCATGAAGTTGGCGTCTTCGAAGACGAGGACCGATCGGCCCAGGAGGGCCAAGACGCGACCGACCAACTCCTGAAGACGCTGCATCCGGAACTCGGGTGCAATGTCGTCGACGGTGGCGGTCGCCGGGACGTCGGCATGGATCGCCATTGCGAGGAGGGGGGCGTAGGGCAGTATCTCCGGGGCGAGCTCCTCGAGCCGGACGAGCAGCGCGGTGCCGGCGTCGACCGCCGAGGCCTCGCGGTCGATCTGGAGCACGGTCCGCAAGACGAGTCTGGTCGCGAAGAACGGTCGGCTCGACTGATACGGCTCGGAGCTGATGCGAACGATCTGCCCGTCGACCTCGTCGAGGAAGCGGTGCAGCAGTCGTGACTTGCCCACGCCGGGTCCCCCGACGAGGTCGATCACCGAACCGCGGCCGGCCCAGGCCTCGTCGCGGGCGGCCTGCAGCGTCTTGAGCTCGGCGGTGCGGCCGACGAACGGAGCGTCTTCCCACCCCGTCTGGCTCGCGTCGGCCTTCCGGTCACCGACGACGGAGGCGTGTTGCGCGTGACGCTTGCCCTTGACGTGGAACGGCTCGAGCTCGTCGTGATCGAAACGCGCGCCTGCGTGGTCGAGCATGTCTGCGCTGGCGACGAGTTGACCGTGCTGGGCGGCGCCCATCAGTCGAGCGGCCAGGTTCACGGCATCGCCGATCACCGTGTAGACGCGACGATCGGGCGAGCCGACCTCGCCGGCGAACACATGCCCTGCGTGGGCACCGGCTCGTACGGTGAGGGGCAGGTCGCAGTCGAGGATGTCGCGCATCGTCGTCAGCAGCGTTCCCTCGCCGTCTTCGGTGGCGTCGGGCGCGCCGGCGGTGATGATCAGCTTGACGCCGTCGGGTGCGATGTCGGTGGCGAGCAGACAGGTGCCGTGGTCGTCGGCTGCCCGGGCGGCCTCGTCGACGATCGACGTGAGGTCGGCGGCGAGCTGTTCGGCGCCGCGTTCGACCAGCGCGCGATCGATCCCGAGCACCTGCAGGAACGCGATGCTCGCGAAACGGTGCTCAGGGTCGAGCCCTCCGGTACGGAGACGTGTGCGCACGGCCGGCGGGAGGAACCGGGCGAGTTCGTCAGGGTCCAATTCGGTTGCGACGGGCTCGGCTGGAACCGTGGCGGTGTGCGGCTGCGGCCGACGTGCCAGCACCCCGGCCGGTGTGGTGCGCCCCCGCAAGGTGGGCGGCACGGCTTCGGCCGTGGCGGTGCTCATCAACACGTCGCCGGGCCCGGCTGCGGTCTCGGCCGCGGTGACGGCCGTCGCATTGGCCCCGACGAGCATCAGCTCACGTTGCGAGGTCCCCGCCACCACGATCTGGAAGCGGCCACTGTGAATGCCCTGTGAGATGCGCAGACGAACTTGACCGACGTCGGTGTGCACGGGCCCGCGGGCCCGCAGCGCCTCCCGCATGCCGGTCGCTGCCCGAACCGCCCGCTCGGCATGGTCGTCCCCGTCGAAGGAGAGCAGGAGCGCATCGCCTCCGTACGACAGCAGGTCACCACTCTCCGTGAACGCAACCGTCAAGAGATCGGTGAAGCTGCGATTGAGGATCTCGGTCAACTCCTCGGCGCCGGCCTTGCCGAGGGTGGCCAATTGCTCCGACAGCTTGGTAAAGCCGGAGACATCCGCGAACAGGACTGATCCGTCGAATTCCCACCAGTTGCGTGCTCGTTCGACCAAGGTCATGCGCGGCACGTGGCGGGCGAACTCGGGGGCGGGTGTCACGGACGTCACACGATAACTGGTGGACCGGTGGCTACGGAGAGTGGCATGCTGGGATCTCGGGGTCAACGTAGCAGGGGGCAGTTGTGGGCGAGCGGCGATCAGCGGGGCGGATACCGGGACGGATCTCGGGACAGACATCGGGGCAGCCGTGGCGGGCGCGGCTCCGCACGCGATCTCGCCGCTGCTGCCTGGTCGCGGCGACGTTCGCACTCTTCGCGGCCGGGGCCCTGTCCGTCCCAGACGAAGCCCTCGCCCTCGACCCGATCGTGACACCCGGCAACCCGAAGTGCGCCGACGTCGGGCTCATGGGTTTCAAGATCGATGGCGTCCCAGCGGCGGGTCGGTACGACTTGCCCCAACTGCCCGGCACCTACGTCGACGTGATCGAGGTCACCGCCGGCGGCAAACTGCTCGACTGGTCGTCGAACTTCGGGATCGACCAGGTGATCGTCAAGGGCGGATCGGCGGCGAACATCTACCTCACCGACGACGCCAGGTCGGGGCTCGACTTCACCGCGCCCCGGAACGCATCGGGAGGATCGGCGAAGATCAGTCACGTCGAGTTCTGCTACGACGGTGTCGAGACGCCTGTGGTCAGTGCCGACACCGCGAGCGTCGACGGCGCTCGCGGCGTGGCGATCGACGACGTCCCGCTGGCCGAACTGCCCGCATCACTGATCAACCTGGTCGCCGGTGCCGACCTCGTGAACGACGCCGGCACCGGGTTGCGCTTCTCGGACGCCGACGTCGAGTACGCCGGTACCGGGCTCCGGTTCTCCGGTACTGGGCTCCGCTTCTCGGGCACGGGGCTCCGCTTCTCGGGGACCGGGCTGCGGTTCTCGGGGACGAGCATCCGCTTCTCGGGCACCGGGCTGCGGTTCTCGGGCACCGGCCTGCGGTTCTCGGGCACGGGGCTGCGCTTCAGCGACTCGGGCGTCGGCACGTTCGTCACGATCCGGTCGGCGGGCACAGGGTTGCGGTTCTCGGGCACCGGACTGCGGTTCTCCGGTACCGGCATGCGCTTCAGCGGCCTACCGGGATGGGACGTGCCGCTCAGCGAGCTCCAGCCGCCCGCGGGGTACACGTGGGACGACGTGTTCGTCGCCCTCGGTGAGTACCAGGGGTACCCGCCCCAGAACGTCACCTTCGGTCAGCTGCTCGACGTGCTCGACCGGGACTTCGCCTCGTTCCCCGCCGGCGCGCTCGACGTGATCGAAGCCCTTGCGAGCATGAGCCTGCTCGACCTCGACCCGAACGGAGCGGTGCTCCGGGACGTCAGCCTCGTCGGCTTGCTGCTCGGCGGAACCCTGCTGACCGACATCCCGCTGCCGAACGGCGCGACGTGGTGCGCGCTCATCGATCCGGCCAACGCCGGATGCACCGACGCCCTGATCGGCGACACGACGGTGCTCGGCCTCAACCTCGCCGGGTTGCGCAGCGACAACATCCCGCTCGCCGGCATCGCGCTCGACTCGATCGTGTTCGATCCCGACTCGGTGCTCGCCGACCTGCTCGACGACGCGGGCACGCCCGGCGACCTGTACGTGCCCGCCGAGCCGGGCGATTCCCTGGCGACCTACCTGCTGCGTGGCATCGATGCGCTGAACGTGCCGTGGGAGCAGCTCCCGCTGGCCACCGACTTCGACGTCCGCCAGTATGCGCTCGGCGGACCGGTGACCTTCACCGCCG
>JAHEKY010000027.1 GCA_024644465.1 Ilumatobacteraceae bacterium
GCTGAGCGAGGCGCTCGCCGAAGCCGCCGACTGATCGCCTCCGGCGATCAGGACGGCTGCGCCGTCTGCAGCGACTTCGTCGCTGTCGGCGTTTTCTCCGGGCTGTCGCCCGGACTCGCTTCGCTCGAATCGGGTCCGGCGACGACTCCCCAGACCCGCTGCTACAGGCCGGCAGCGCGGAGGTTCATCGGGCGGCGGGGGACCGGGGAGCTGGTGACGATGTTGGTGATCGAGTCGCCGTCTTCCCAGATGTCGTCCATCAGCACTTCGAGTTCGTGTGCGTCTCGCAGGCGGGCGCGGATCACGTGGGAGTCCTCGCCGGTCACTCGGTTCGCCTCGATGATCTGTGGCTCGGCGCGGATCTTGTCGTCGATGCCGCTGGCGCGCTTCGGGGCGCTCAGGCGCACGATGCACAGGATCGGAAACCCGAGCACCTCGTAGTCGACCACCGCGCGGTAGCCGGTGATCACGCCGGCGTCTTCGAGCTTGCGAACCCGCTCGGCGACGGCCGGCGGCGTGAGGCCGACGCGTTCACCGAGGTCCTTGTACGACATCCGCCCGTGGAGCTGGAGCAGATCGAGGAGGTCGCGGTTGATCGGATCGAGTTCGACGGGCATCTTTCGATCATATGGCAGAAACAGCTCTTCACCATTGAATCGAAGGCAAGTATCGCACTACATCCACCAGATACGTGGCTCCGAAGGTGTCGGGGCGGCCGCGTGGGGGCACACTGAATGCATGACGATGTCATCCACCCTCACCCCCCGGGGGATCCTCCGCGTCGGTCGCCGTCGCCGCCCGCAGCTCGACCTCGCGTCGATCGTGCAGGCCCGCAACGAGATCGACGATCCCCGCCGGCAATTCACCACCTTCGACAGGATGTGACCGCGATGAACACCACGCAGAACGACGCCTTCCAGAAGCTCCTCCGGAGCTGGAGCCAGCACCACGAGCTCCGTACGCACCACGCGCCGCCCGCGACGATGGTCGAAGCCCGCCGTCAGCTCGACGACGCCCGCCTCGCCATGGCTCGCACACTCCACTGATCGCGCCCTGACCGACCCCGCCGGTCTCGCACGACGCCCACCACCGCTGTCGAGACAGGCATGGAGCGGTGCTCGTCAGCTCACTGCTTCACTGTACGTGGTCGTCGGCGTGACTTCGAACGGGGCGTAGATGGACTTGCCGTCGGCGTGTCCGGCCGAGAAGGACACCAATTCCGGCGTCGTGTACGAACGGCGAGCGAGCGGTTCCGGTGCTGCATCGAGAATTTCGCGCGTCGTCATGGTTCCGTCCCCTATCGCCGTTGTCGGTGAGTCGACCCTAGGCGTACAGGGACGTACGTGCAAAGGCGCTCCTCCGGCGTGCTACTCGATGACGGCGAGCACGTCGCCGCCGCCGACGGTGTCGCCCGCCGCGACCTTGATCTCCTTGACGGTGCCCGACTTCTCGGCGTTGATCTGATTCTCCATCTTCATCGCCTCGAGCACGACGATCCCCGCGCCCGCCTCGACGGCGTCCCCGGCTGCCACGAGCACCTTCACGATCGTGCCCTGCATCGGTGCCTCGACGCTGCCCGACATCGACCCCCCACCACCGCTGCCGGAGGACCGGCGCGGCGACTTCTTCTTCATGGCGCCGGCGGCGACGGTCGGTGTCTCGGGAACCCACATGCTCACGTCGAATCGCTTGCCGTTCACCTCGACGGTCGTCGACCGCTTGACGAGCGGTTCCGCGTCCTCGTCCTGCGCCGGCGCATCCGATGCCGGCCGGCCCCCGACCCCCGTCAGGTCCAACGTCTCCTCGACCCATTTCGTCGAGTGCTCGACCGCTTTGAAGTCGGGGTGCTGCAGAATTGCGAGATCCGCCGGGATCGTCGTCGCGACGCCCTCGACGACCAGTTCGTTGAGCGCGCAGACCGTGCGTGCGATCGCGACGTCGCGATCACGGCCCCACACGATCAGCTTGCCGACGAGATTGTCGTAGAACTGGCTGATCTCGTCACCGGAGTGGTACCCGGAGTCGAACCGCACACCGAAGCCGTCCGGGGCGACGAGCTTCGTGATCGGGCCGGGCGACGGCAGGAACTTGCCGCCGGCCGGATCCTCCGCGTTGATCCGGATCTCGATCGAGTGCCCACGCCGGGCGGCGTCGACCTCGGCCTGGGTCATCGGGAGTTCCTCGCCCGCGGCAACGCGGATCTGCCATTCGACGAGGTCGATGTCGGTGATCATCTCGCTGACCGGATGCTCGACCTGCAGGCGGGTGTTCATCTCGAGGAAGAAGAACTCTCCGTCCTGGTAGATGAACTCGACCGTGCCGGCGCCGTAGTAGCCGACGGCGAGCGCGGCCTTGACCGCGGCGTCGCCCATCGCCTGCTCGACGCCGTCGGGCAGGCCGGGGGCGGGTGCCTCCTCGATCAGCTTCTGGTGGCGCCGCTGGGCCGAGCAGTCGCGGCTGGAGACCCACACACAGTTGCCGTGCTTGTCGCCGACGAGCTGGATCTCGACGTGGCGCGGCCATGTCAGATAGCGCTCGACGTAGACCTCGTCGCGTCCGAAGAAACTGAGCGCCTCGCGCTGTGCGCTGGCGAGCGCCGCCTCGACTTCGCCGGCCGAGCGGATCACCTTCATGCCGCGGCCACCGCCACCGAACGCCGCCTTGATCACCGCCGGCCAGCCGTGTTCGTCGCCGAACGCCTGGATCTCGTCGGGCCCCTGTGCGAACTCGGTGGTGCCCGGCACGATCGGCGCACCACCGCGAATGGCGGCGAGCCGGCTGGACACCTTGTCGGACATCTCGTCCATCGCCGACGGCGGAGGACCGATGAACTCGACCCCCATCTCGCCGATCGCGCGGGCGAAATCGGCGTTCTCGCTGAAGAACCCGTATCCGGGATGGACCGCGTCGGCGCCGCTCGTGCGGATCGCGTCGAGCACCGCATCGGTGTTGATGTAGCTCTCCGCCGCGGTCTGGCCGCCGAGGGCGAATGCCTCGTCGGCGAGCCGGACGTGGAGCGCCTCGCGGTCGAGTTCCGAATACACCGCGACGGTTGCGATCCCCATCTCCCGCGCGGCACGGATCACTCGGACGGCGATTTCGCCACGGTTGGCGATCAAGATCTTCTGGAGCACGTTTGACAATGTAGGGGGCGTGGCTGCCGACCGCGATATTCCCGACGGGGTCGAGTGGCCACCCGGCTGGAGCGTGCGCTCGGTCGAATCGACGGGCAGCACGAACGCCGATCTGCTGCGCGCGGCGGCGGGTGGTGACATCACCGACCGGTCGGTCCTCGTCGCCGGCCATCAGACCGCCGGACGGGGCCGCCTCGACCGCACCTGGGAAGCGCCGCCGGGCGCCAACCTGCTCGCGTCGATCTGGTTCGCCGAGGTCCCGAAACACCCGGCCGAGCTCACGCAGCGGGTCGGTCTCGCGATCGTCGCGGGGGTGTCCGACGGCCCGCTGCCCGACACGCGCCGCATCCGCCTGAAGTGGCCGAACGACGTGCTGTACGGGGACGCGAAGCTCGCAGGCGTGCTCGCGCAACGCTCCGCCGACGCCCCGGGTGTCGTCGTCGGGTTCGGGGTCAACGTCGGCTGGGCACCGCCCGGCGGGGCATGGCTCCACGACCCCACCGGACCCGACCGGCGACCGGTCACTCCCGGCGCGCTGCTGGCCGCGATCCTCCGAGATCTCGACGCACAGCCCGCCGACATCGGCGACCGCTACCGGGATCAGCTCGCGACGATCAACCGCCGGGTCCGGGTGCTGTTGCCGGGCGCCAGGGAACTGCTCGGGACGGCGACGGGCATCACGTCGGAGGGGGCGCTCGTCGTGGCCGGGGACGACGGCGTCGAGCACACCTTCGACGCGGGCGACGTCGTCCACCTCCGCACCCCGTGAATCCCGGTTGCCGACGTTCGGGGGTCCGGCGCAGTTAGCGTCGTCCCGATGTATTCGACGAACGCAGCGGCTCCGCAGGACCGAGCGCGCCCACGGCCACGGCGGCGGAGTTCGGCGCCGTTCGGCTTCGTGTTCGCCGTCGTCACGGCGACCGTCGGCGCTGTCGGCGTGATCGGCGCGGCAAACGATCGAGCGGCGAACGTCGAGCGGATCGAGGGCCTCGAGGACATCCTCGTCGCCGTCGACGGACCCGCCGTCAACTATCTCATCATCGGCTCGGACTCGCGGGAGGGCTCCGACCCGAACTCGCCGGACTTCGCGGGGATCGGTGACACCGGAGACGTGCAAGGTCGTCGCAGCGACACGATCATGATTCTCCGGCAGGAGCGCAATGGTGATGGCGCCGCCCTCGTCAGCGTGCCGCGCGACCTGCTCGTCACGATCGCCGGATCCGGCAAGCAGGACCGGATCAACTCGGCGTACAACTCGGGCGCCGACGTGCTCGCGTCGACGATCACGCAGGAGTTCGACATCCCGATCAACCACGTCGTCGACATCGACTTCTTCGGATTCAAAGAACTGGTCGACGCGGTCGGCGGCACGACGATCTGCTTCGCGTTCGCGACTCGCGACGTCAACTCCGGGTTGGCCCAGGATCCGGGATGTCACCGCCTCGACGGGGTCCAGGCGCTGGCCTACGCCCGCTCCCGGAACTACGAGGAGTTCCGCGACGGCGACTGGCGCAAGGACCCGACCGCCGATCTCGGTCGCATCATCCGCCAGCAGGGGTTCATCGCGACGACGGTCGACGCCACGCTGCGGCGGCTGCAGGCCGACCCCTTCCTCGCCTCCGAGCTGATCGATTCCGTCAGCGGCTCGGTGCGCCTCGACCCGGGCCTCGACGCGATCGGCGCCGCAGGCACCTTGCGGAAGGCGTTCGCAACCGAGCTGGCGACGTATCAGTTGGACGTGCGCGGCGACGACTTCAACGGCAAGTCGATCCTCCGGCTGAACGAGTCGTCGGAACCGCTCCTCGACTATTTCCGGGGTATCGGCCCGCAGCCGCCGGTTCCGGTCGCGGAGTAGCAGCTCCGGCAGGAGAGCGGGCACGGCAGTTATGCTCCGCGTTCGATGAAGGCACTCATTCTCGCCGGCGGCGCCGGGACGCGCCTGCGGCCGATCACGCACACACGGGCGAAACAACTCGTGCCGGTCGCGAACACACCGATCCTGTTCCGCGGCATCGAGGCGATGGTCGAGGCGGGGATCACCGAGATCGGCGTCGTCGTCGGCGACACCCGCGCCGAGATGCGCGCCGCGATCGGCGACGGATCGCAGTTCGGCTCGGACGTCGAGGTGACCTACATCGAGCAGGACGCGCCTCTGGGCCTCGCCCACTGCGTTTCGATCGCCCGCGACTTCCTCGGCGACGACGACTTCGTGATGTACCTCGGCGACAACATGCTGGAGCAGGGCCTCGTCGCCTTCGTCGACGCGTTCGCGGCCGCGCGCTCCGCGCCACGACCGCCGTCGGCGCAGATCCTGCTGAAGCAGGTCAAGGACCCGCAGCGGTTCGGTATCGCCGTCCTCGACGACCACGGTCACGCGATCCAACTCGTCGAGAAGCCCGAGGTACCGCCGTCGAACTACGCGCTCGTCGGCGTGTACCTGTTCGACAAGTCGATCCACGAGGCCGTCGCCGCGATCGAGCCGTCGGCACGCGGGGAACTCGAGATCACCGACGCGATCCAATGGCTGATCGACCATGACCTGAAGGTGCGAACCGAGATCCTCACCGGATGGTGGATCGACACCGGGAAGCTGACACCGCTGCTCGAAGCGAACCGTCTGATCCTCGAGACGATCGAGACGCGGGTCGACGGCGCCGTCGACGGCGCGTCGTTCCTCGACGGACGCGTGATCGTGGAGGCGGGCGCGGAGATCGTGAACTCGACGATCCGCGGTCCCGTCGCGATCGGGGCTCGAACCCGCATCGTCGACTCCTTCGTCGGCCCGTTCTCCGCGATCGGCGCCGACTGCGAGGTCGTCCATTCCGAGATCGAGCACTCGGTCGTGATGGACGGTTCGAAGATCATCGAGATCCCGCGGCTCGAAGACAGCCTGATCGGGTCCGATGCGATCGTGTCGCGATCGAAGCGCAAGCCACGCGCAGTCCGGCTGATGGTCGGCGATCACTGCCGGATCGACATCGAGTGAGGAGCGCAGACCGTGCCTGAGGCCCGCGAGTCCGACTTGGTCGCCGGGGTGTACCTCGTCGAACCGACCGTCCACGGCGACCAGCGGGGGCTGTTCGTCGAGACGTATCGGCGCGAGTGGATCCCCGGTGCCCGGGAGATGATCCAGGCCAACCGGTCGAACAAGCAGCAGGGGGCGGTCGTCGGGCTGCACTACCACCTCCACCAGTCCGACTACTGGTACGTGCCGGCCGGCACGATCCGAGCCGTCGTGCACGACCTCCGGGAGGGCGGCCCGACCGACGGTGCGACCGATGTGATCGAGCTGTCCGGTGAGAACCACGTCGGTCTGTACATCCCGCCGGGCGTCGCCCACGGCTTCGCAGCACTGACCGACGCGGTGCTGACGTATCTCGTAGACGGGTACTACAACCAGGCCGACGAGCTCGGCGTCGCGTGGGACGACCCCGCGATCGGCGCTGACTGGGGTGTCACCGACCCGATCATGTCCGAACGCGACCGCACGAATCCGGCTCGCGACGACCTGCCGGCCGGGCGTCGCCCGTACTGGCCGATGCGCACGTGAGGCGTCGATGAAGTTGTTCGTCACCGGCGCTGCCGGGTTCATCGGATCGAACTACGTCCGTCACGTGCTGGCCACGACCGACCACGAAGTCACGATCTTCGACGCGCTCACCTATGCCGGCAACCTCGCGTCGATCCGCGACGTGCTCGACGACCGGCGCTGCGAGTTCGTGCACGCCGACATCGTCGACCGCGACGCCGTCACTCGATCGATGGCCGGCCACGACGCGGTCGTCCACTTCGCCGCCGAGACGCACGTCGACCGCTCGATCGCCGACGGGTCGAAGTTCGTCGAGACGAACTGCGTCGGCACCAACGTCCTCTGCGACGTCGCGACCCAGGTCGGCGTCGGCACGTTCCTGCACATCTCGACCGACGAGGTGTACGGGTCCGTCGAGGAGGGTTCGTCGATCGAGAGCGACCCGCTCGCACCGCGCTCGCCGTACTCCGCGGCGAAAGCCGGCTCGGACCTGATCGCGCTCAGCTACCACGTGACGTACGGCCTGCCCGTTGTGGTCACCCGCTGTTCGAACAACTACGGCCCCTACCAGTTCCCCGAGAAGGTGATCCCGCTCTTCACGACCAACCTGCTCGACGGTCGCAAGGTGCCCCTCTACGGCGACGGCGGCAACATCCGGGACTGGATCCACGTCGAGGATCACAACATCGCCGCGCACCTCGTGCTCGAGCAGGGCGCGCCCGGCGAGATCTACAACATCGGTGCCGGCAACGAACTGACGAACCGGGAGCTGACCCATCGGCTGCTCGAACTGTGCGGACGCGACGAGTCGTTCATCGAGCCAGTCGAGGATCGCGCCGGACACGACCGCCGCTACAGCGTCGACATCTCCAAGGTCACCGCCCTCGGCTGGGAGCAGACGCGCAGTTTCGAACAGGGCCTTGCCGAGACCGTCGAGTGGTATCGCTCCAACCGCGACTGGTGGGAACCGCTGAAGGCAGCCGCGGCGTTCTGATGCGCGTCGTGGTGACCGGCGCAGCAGGTCAGCTCGGCGCAGACGTCGTGCGGCACTGTGTGGCGGCGGGCGACGACGTCATCGCCGCCGACCGTGCCACGTTGGACATCACCGACGAGCCCGCGGTCCGCGCATTCGTCGCCGATGCTCGTCCGGACGCAGTCATCAATGCTGCCGCGTACACCGCCGTCGACGCGTGCGAGACGAACCGAGACCACGCGCTGCTCGTCAACGGGCGCGCCGTCGGCTGGATCAGCGCGGCCGCAGCGGACGCCGGTGCGCACCTCGTCCACGTCAGTACCGACTACGTCTTCGACGGCACGCTCGACCGCCCGTATCGCGAGGACGACGTACCGCACCCGCAGTCGGTGTACGGCGTCACCAAGCTCGCCGGTGAACAGGCGGCGGGGGCCGCGGCGACGATCGCGCGGACGTCGTGGGTGTGCGGCGAGCACGGCGACAACATGGTGAAGCTCGTGCTGCGACTCGCGGCCGGTGACGGCGAGCTCGCGTTCGTCGACGACCAGCGTGGCTGCCCGTCGTTCACCGCCGACCTCGCGCCGATGCTCCGTCGCCTCGCCGTCGACCGCGCGGCCGGCATCCACCACGTCACCAACCAGGGTGTCGTGTCCTGGTACGAGTTCGTCCGGGAGGTGCTCGCCGCGGCGGGCGCCGACCCGTCGCGCGTCCGGCCGATCAGCACGGCCGAGCTGCAGCCCCCACGTCCGGCCCCGCGTCCGGCGAACAGCGTGCTCGACAACCACCGGCTGCGGCTGTCCGGCTATCCGGCGCTGCGCGACTTCCGGGCCCCGCTCGCAGAACTGGTTGCGATACTTTCCTGAGCGATGGACCCGTGGCGACCGATCGGTGACGGTGAGTGGGTCGGCACCGATCCGAGCGACCGCTTCCCGATCTACACCAGGGGCAACGCCGGCGAGGTCTACCCGGAGGTGTACCGGCCGCTGAGCTTCTCGATTGCGCAGCAGGCCGGCGAGCAGGCGATGCGCAACGCGATCCTCTCCAGCGGTGTCATCCGCCCGGAAGAGCTCGCGGACGTCCCCTTGTCGACCGGGATCGGCAGCGGTGTGTTCAGTGGGTACGCCTACCTCAACCTCAGCATCCAGCGGCACGGCGCGGCACGCGTCCCCGGAGGGTCGGCGGCCGACGCCGACGAGTCGTTCCTGGGCGCCGGCGACCCGCCGCCGCACGTGCCGCTGCCCACCGAACGGAACTGGCGGGGGTCGCTCGCGGCGCTGCGCTACGTCGTTCGGCTGACGCGTGTCACCGAACTGCCACAGCTGGCGATCGACCAGCAGCGCGTGGCGGACTACCTCGCGTCGCTGCCCGACCCGTGTGGGTCGTCCGACGAGGAACTCCGCGACTCGACGACCGGCGAGCTGATCGACGTGTTCATGGACCTGTTCGAGACCCACCTCAAGGTGTCGTTCGGCGCCGGGGTCCTGATGACGCTGCTGACGCAGCTGTGCGAGCGGCAACTCGGGGACCCGACGATCGCCGTACGGCTGATGTCGGGGCTCGGCGACGTCGATTCGGCCGCACCGTCGACGGCGCTCTGGTCGCTCGGGCGGGCAGTGGCGGCGTCCGAGCCGCTGACCGCGCAGTTCGACGCCGGGGTCGCGGGGTTGTGGGACCGCCTCCGGGACGACCCGGACGCGTCCGCGTTCTGCGCGGAGTTCGGCCGGTTCGTCACGGAGTTCGGCTCGCGCGGTCCCAACGAATGGGACACCGCGTTCGACACGTGGGAGACCGACCCGGCGCTCGCTCTGGTGATCGTCGACCGGATGCGTCTGACCGATCCGTCGCACGACCCGACAGCGCAGCGCGAACGGCTCGCCGCCGAACGCGACGAGCTCGAAGCGGACGTGCTGCAGCGGCTGAGGATGCCCGTGCGCTGGATCCTCACCCGCGTGCTCCGATCGGGCCGGTTGCACATGCAGAGCCGCGAGCGGACGAAGACGACCGTGGTGAAGGCGATCCACGGTGCCCGGCTGCGCGCCCAGGAACTCGATCGACGGATCGTCGCACGATCGGGCGGGGAGCGGGGCGATCTCTGGTTCCTCCTCGACGCAGAACTCGACGACTACGTCGCCGAGCCGGACGCGTTCCGGTCGACGATCGCGACTCGTCGAGCGATGCATGCCGAACTCGCCCGACGCATCCCGCCGTTCTACTTCGAAGGAGCGATCCCGCCGCTCGACGAATGGGAACTGCGCGACGCGTCGCGGGATCAGGTCGAGGCCGGCGATGTCCTCACCGGCCTCGCGGGGTGCGCCGGCGTCGCCCGCGGGCGCGCCCGCGTCGTGACCGACCCCGGTGACCCCCGTGGTCTCGAGCCGGGCGACGTGCTCGTGGCGCCGCTGACCGACCCCAGCTGGACGCCGCTGTTCGTACCGGCCGAAGCGGTCGTCGTCGACGTCGGTGCCGTGATGAGCCACGCGATGATCGTCAGCCGGGAGCTCGGCATCCCGTGTGCGGTCTCGGTGACGGACGCGACCCGCCGGATTCCCGATGGCGCACTGATCGAAGTCGACGGCGGTGCCGGCACCGTGACGATCATCGAGCTCTGAGGGGCGCGGGCGGAGATGGGGTTCACCCGGGCGGAGTTGGTGGCGTTCCGGGACGCGACCGTGCCCGACCTGATCGGCGCCGACCTGCGGCTGCTGTTCGTCGGCATCAACCCGGGCCTCTGGACGGCAGCGACGCAGACCCACTTCGCCTACCCCGGCAACCGTTTCTATCCAGCGCTCCTCGCCGCGGGGATCATCGACCGCGAGATCGATCGGGGGGTCGGGATGAGCGACGCGGACCGTACCTACTTCCTGCGTCGCGGGCTGGGCATCTCGAACGTCGCCCACCGGGCGACGGCGAAGGCGTCGGAGCTGTCGGCCGACGAGTTGCGGACCGGTGGCGAACAGCTGCGTGCCCTCGTCCGCGAACGGGGGCCACGCGTCGTGGCGATCGCGGGCATCACGGCGTACCGCACGGCGTTCGGCCGGCGCGACGCGGTGATGGGGGAGCAGGCGGAGGGCTTCGAAGGGGCGCGCCTGTGGGTCGTGCCGAACCCGAGCGGATTGAACGCCCACGAGACGGTCGAGTCGCTCGCCGTTGCGTACCGCGAGCCGGCCGTCGCGGCCGGCGTCGTCTGAGGTGTCAGTCGCTCGGGGCGCGTTCGGCTTCGGCGCGGTGGGCCGAGTACCAGTCGATCGTGTGGCGCAGGCCGTCCTCGAACGGCATCGACGGCCGCCATCCGAGGACGTCGTAGGCGCGTGACCCGTCGACACCGCGGCGGGGTTGACCGTCGGGTTTGGAGGGGTCCCACGTCAGGTCACCCTCGAACCCGACGAGGCGGGCGATCATCTCCACCGTTTCGCGAATCGTCACCTCGCGATCCGCGCCGAGGTTGATCGGCTCGACCACTGCGTCCTCGTTCTTCGACTCGGCCGCAAGCACGATCGCGTCGGCCGCATCGTCGACGTAGAGGTACTCGCGCGATGCCGATCCGGTGCCCCACACGTCGACGGTGGAGGCGTCGGACTCGCGCGCGTCGACGCACTTCTTGATCAGCGCCGGGATCACGTGGGACACGCTCGGGTGGAACTTGTCGCCGGGGCCGTACAGGTTCGTCGGGATCACGTACGCGAATCGCTGGCCGTATTGCGCCGCGTTCACCTGGGCATGGACGAGGTGGGCCTTCTTCGCGATGCCGTACGGGGCATTCGTCTCTTCCGGGTAGCCGTTCCAGAAGTCGTCCTCGGAGAACGGCACGGGCGTGTACTTCGGGTATGAGCAGACCGTGCCGACGAGGACGGTCTTGTCGACGGTCGGCGTGAGGCGGGCCGCTTCGATCACGTGCGTCCCCATCAACAGGTTCGACAAGTACAGCGGGGCGGGCTGGGCCATGTTGTAGCCGATGCCACCGACGCGGGCGGCGAGGTGGATCACTTCGCTGGGAGCGTGCTCGGCGAGCATGCTCTCGGCGGCCCCCGGCACCGTCAGGTCGTACTCGTCGTGGCGGGGCGCAGTCACATCGGCGCCGACCGCCGCGAGCTTGGCGACGACACGGCGGCCGAGGAACCCGGTTCCTCCCGTCACGAGGACTCGACGACCGCGCCAGTACGACATGGCGATGGAGGATAGTGACGGCCGCGCCGATGGGGGCGTGCGATGATGACGCAGGTGGGTCAGGAACGCAGCGACGCGGACGAGGACGCGCCGGCCCGAGCGCTGCGTGTCGCCTATGCGATCGAGCAGTGCTGGCATCGAAGCCCAGGCGGCACCGCCACGGCCGCGCTGCGGATCGCAGCCGAACTGATGCGGCGACCGGCCGACGTCGAGCTTCATTTCGTGGCAGGCAGACACCTCCGGGTTCCGGACGTCCCGTACCGGCCGCAGGGTGCCGTGGCGATGCTGCCGCTGTCGAGGCCCGTGCTGTACGAGACGTGGACGCGACTGAACTGGCCGAAGGTCGAGTCGGTGACCGGCCCGATCGACGTCGCCCACGCCACCGGTCTGATCCCGTGCGCGACGTCAGCGCCGCTCGTCGTCACGCTCCACGACGTCGCGTTCCTGCACGATCCGGCGAAGTTCACCACCCACGGTGTTCGCATCATGACGAGGGCGCTCGACGTGATCCGGCGGCGTGCTGCCCGCGTGCTCGTCCCGAGTGAGGCGACGCTCGCGGACTGCCTCGCGGCTGGGATCGGCAGCGACCGCCTTCGCGTCGTGCCGCTCGGTGTCGACGTGCGGCCCGCGTCGGCCGCGTCGATCGAACGGGTCCGACGACGGTACGACCTGCCCGACGAGTTCGTGCTGTTCGTGGGAACGCTCGAACCGCGCAAGAACCTGGAGCGGCTCGTCGAGGCGATGTCGCTGCGCACGACGGCCCAGCCACTCGTCGTGGCGGGCGCTCCGGGGTGGGGCCCCGATGCACGGGTCCGGCCGGGGGGCGACGTGCGCTTCCTCGGCTTCGTGCCCGAGGACGACCTGGGCGCGCTCTACGCCGCAGCGACCGTGTTCGCCTATCCGAGCGAGCGTGAGGGATTCGGGTTGCCGGTCGCAGAGGCGATGGCCCAGGCCACGCCGGTCGTCACGAGCGCGGGGACGTCGACCGAAGAGGTCGCCGGCGGTGCCGCCGTGCTGGTCGACCCGTTCGACGTCCGCTCGATCGCCGCAGGTATCGACGCGGCCTGCGACGAGCGCGATCGCCTGGCCTCCCGCTCGACGGCGCGCGCGAACGAACTGTCGTGGGCGAGCGCGGCACGCCGTACCCTTGACGTGTACGGCGAAGTCGCAGACGTCGGCAGCCGGACGGCGGAACCATGACCGAGCAACTCGTCCATCCCGAAGAACCGGGCCCAGGAGAAGACCGCCCATTGGAACACGGCCCCGCGGAACACGGCCTCGAGGAACACGGCCCAGCGGGCCGGCTCGCTGCGGTCGGCGTCGCGGTGAACCTGCTCTGGTGCGTGCCGGGCGCAGTCGGCGGTTCCGAGGAGTATCTCGTTCGGCAGTTGACCGGCCTCGCGGCGCAGCGTTCCGAGTTCGTCCCGACCCTCTACGTTCTCCCCGCGTTCGTCGAAGCGCATCCGGAACTGGCCGAGGTGTTCCCGATCGTCGTCGCCGGCGTGAGCGGCGTCGACCGTCCGCGACGGGTCCTCGCAGAGCACACGTGGCTGCGGCGCCGGACGCGAAGCGCCGAACTCGTCCATCACGGCGGCGGCACGGTGCCGGCGGTCGGTGGACGTCCGGCCGTGCTCACGATCCACGACCTGCAGTACCTGAGCCACCCCGAGTACGTTGCGCCGCGCAAACTGCGCTATCTCCGCCGGATGGTCCCGCGGTCGATCAAGCGGTCGGCGGTGGTCGCGACGCCGACCGAGTGGGTGCGTTCGACCGTGCTGGAGCACTTCGACATCGAACCCGAGCGCGTCGTCGTCGTCCCGCACGGCGTCGAGGCCACGCTCGGGGCCGATGCGCCGACCGAGTTCGAGCTGCGTCGCGACTACGGCCTCGGCCCGGGCCGCGTCGTGGTGTTCCCCGCGATCACCCACCCGCACAAGGGTCACGAGTTCCTGCTCGACGTGATGGCCAGGCACTGGCACGACCCGGAACTGCGCGTCGTGATGCTCGGCGGCGCCGGGGCCGCCGACCGCCAGGTCGAAGCGAAGATCGCCGCGCTCGGCCTCGAACGGCGCGTCGTTCGGCCCGGGCGGGTGCCGGCATCGCATCGAGACGGGTTCGTCGCGATGGCGCATGCACTGGTTTTCCCGAGTGAGTACGAGGGCTTCGGGGCGCCCGTCGTCGAGGCGATGGCGCTGGGGACGCCGGTCGTCGCTGCCGAGCAGCCCGCCGTGAGCGAGGTGCTCGGCGATGCCGGGCTGACGCTGCCGCGTGAGATCGACGCATGGGCCGACGCACTCGGGACGGTCGAGGACCGGCGCGCCGAGTACGTGGCGCGCGGCCGCCGGCGGGCGCTCGACTACACCGCGGTCAAGTCCGGGGCCGGCCTCGCCGTGGCGTACCGCCGCGCGATGCGATGAGCGGGGATCCGGTCCCGATGACGCTCGTCGTGCTGTGCCCGCACTTCGAGCCCGACAGCGCACCGACCGGCACCGTGATGACCCGCATCGTCGCGGAGCTTGCCGCTCGCGGGGCGGTGGTCCACGTCGTGACGTCGCTGCCCTGGTACCGGGCGCACGCCGTCGAACCGGGATGGCGCGGCCGGCTCGTACGACGGGAGGAGACGCCGTGGGGGTCGATCACCCGCGTCCACCCGTTCCCCGGCAGCGACAAGCGCAACCTGGTGCGGCGCGCCCTCGGCTTCGCGGGCTTCTCCGTGCTCGCCGGCTGGTACGGCATTCGCGCCGCCGGTCGGCGCCGCGTCGACGGCGTGTTCGCGATGTCCCCACCGCTGACGCTCGGCCTGACCGGCCGGTTGGTCGCGACCATCCGGCGTGCCCCGCTCGTGTTCAACATCCAGGATGTGTTCCCCGATGCCGCGATCCGCACCGGCGCGATCTCGAATCCAACCGTCATCCGGATCGCGCTGTGGCTCGAGCGGGCCAGCTATCGCGCCGCCGACGCGGTGACCGTCCTGTCCGACGACCTCCGCGACAACGTCGTCGCCAAGCTGTCCGCCGGCGGAGCGGCCAAAGTGCACGTCATCCCGAACTTCGTCGACACGGACGCGATTCGGCCGCAGGACCGCTCGACTCCGCATCGAGCGGAACTCGGCCTGGGGGACGGGCCGGTCGTGCTGTACGCCGGAAATGTCGGGTTCTCCCAATCGCTGCACCTCGTGCTCGCCGCCGCCCGTGAGTTGCCCGACGTCCAGTTCCTGATCGGCGGCGACGGTGCGGCGAAGTCCGCCCTGCAGGCCGACGCGGCGATGCTGGAGAACGTCCGGTTCGCGGACTACATCGAGGCGTCCCGGCTGTCCGAACTGCTGGCCACCGGGGACATCCACGTCGTTCCGCTGAAGGCCGGTCTCGGCCACGTCTCGGTCCCGTCGAAGGCGTACTCGATCATGGCTGCGGCGCGGCCCGTTCTGGCGGCGATCGACGCCGACACGGCCGTTCCCCGCATGCTGGCCGAATCGGGCGGCGGTCTCGTGGTCGCACCCGATGATCCCGGAGCGTTCGTCGACGCGCTGAGAGTGCTGTTGGCCGACGCGGAGGAGGCGGCGGCGATGGGCCGCAGGGGTCGCGCCTGGGTCGAGCGCGAGGCGTCGCCGAGTGCGGTCGGACAGGCGTATCACCAGCTGTTCTCCGACCTGGAGCGCCCTCGTCGGGACCGCTCGGCGCGCACTGCCGTGTGACGCCGACCGGGCGCCCCCTGATCCGGTCTCTCGACCGATAGCCTGCGATCTTCGTGGCCCCCTCCTCGTCATCAACCAAGAAAGCCGCGCGGCTCGCCCAGAAGGGCAAGGGGCAGCGAATCCGCTTCCAGGGCGGCACGCTGTTCCCGATGGCCGTCGCGGTCGTGATCGTGCTCGGCCTGGCGCTCGTCGTGTACGCCCGCCAGAGCCGGCCGGCCGCCGACGCGTCCGATCCCCAGGTCGGAGATCACTGGCACGTCGCCTACGGGTTCCTGATCTGCGACACGTGGGTCCAGTTGCAGGGCAACGCCGAAGAGGTCGACGCGAGCGGGCAGTTCATCAACACCGACTTCGCCCGTACCGGCATCCACAGCCACAACGACGGCATCATCCACTGGCACGCGAACTCCCGCGCTGCGGTCGGTCGTCGTGCCCAGCTCGACGTGTTCCTCGACGTCTACGACGTCGAGTTGAACAACGACAAGCTGACCTTCCCGCCGGAACAGATCGGCCAGTTGCCGGCGGGATACGAGGACGGCGTGTTCGAGAACGGCGAGACGACCTGCACGATCGACGGCAACGAGGAGACCGGGTCGCTCCAGGTCGTCGTGTGGGACAACTTCACCGATCTCGATGACGGCACGACCTTCATCGCGGCGTTCGACAACATCCCGGTCGACAAGGACGCCAAGGTCTTCTCGATCGCCTTCGTCCCGGACGGAGCCGACGTCCCGATGCCGCCGTGGGCGAGCGAGCTGCCGCAGCTCGGTGCCGTCGACAGCGGCCAGCAGCTGCCGGACGGGCAACTGTTCGGCGGGACGACGGTCCCCGGCGAGAGCGTGCCGGTGATCACGGCGGGCGTCAGCGGTGAGGATCCGCCGACGACCGACGGTTGATGCGCGCCGTCGTCCTCGTCGGCGGCTTCGGCACCCGACTCCGGCCCCTGACGAACACGACGCCGAAGCCGATGCTGCCCGTCGGCCACCGGCCGATGATCGCCCGCCTCGTCGATCGTCTCGCGCGCGGTGGCGTCACCGAGGTCGTGCTCGCGCTCGGTTTCCGGCCCGAGCCGTTCGTCGATGCCTTTCCCGACGGCCGGTGCGGCGACGTCCAGCTGACCTATGCCGTCGAGCCCGAGCCGCTCGACACCGGAGGAGCGATCAAGTTCGCCGCCGACCACGCGGGGATCGCGGAGACCTTCATCGTCGCGAACGGCGACGTCGTGACCGACCTCGATGTCGGGGAACTCGTCGCAGCGCATCGTCGGTGGTCGGCCGAGGCCACGTTGCACCTGATCGGCGTCGACGACCCGTCCGCGTTCGGCGTCGTGGCGATCGAGGACCGTCGCATCGTCGACTTCGTCGAGAAGCCGGAACCCGGGCAGGAACCGAGCAATCTGATCAACGCCGGGACCTACGTCTTCGAGCCATCCGTGCTCGATCTGATCCCGAGTGGTGAGCGGGTGTCGATCGAGCGATCGACGTTCCCGTTGCTCGCCGCTCGCGGCTCGATGTACGGCGTGCCGACCGACGACTACTGGATCGACGCCGGCCGCCCCGAGCTCTACCGAGCGGCGAACCTCGACCTGCTGCGCGGAGTACGCCGCGCCGAGTCGTGTCAACCGGTCGCCGACGGTGCGATCGTCGCCGCATCCGCGCGGATCGTCGACAGCATCATCGGTGACGGCGCCACCGTCGGCGCCGACGCGCACGTCGTCGATTCGGTCGTGCTGCCCGGGGCGTCGATCGGGCCCCACGCCACGGTCGAGTCGTCACTGGTGATGGGCAGCGTCGGCGAGGGAGCCGAGCTTCGTCGTGCGATCATCGGTGCCGACGGGCGAGTCGCCGAGGGTGCCTCGGTCGTCGACGCCTCCGTCCCGCCTCCCGCGCCGGGGTGACGTGCGTATCGTCGTGACATGAACATCGTCGTCATCGGTGGAGCCGGGTTCATCGGTTCGCACCTCGTCGACCGTCTGCTCGCCGAGGAGCACACGGTCGACGTGATCGACGACCTGTCGAACGGATCCTTGGCGAACCTGGCCGACGCCCGTCGTGCGGGCGGCCTGAAGATCCACCATCTCGACGCCTCGTCGCCAGAGGCCTCGTCGCTGCTCGGGATGCGGCGGCCCGACGTCGTGTTCCACCTCGGTCTGTTCCCGCGGCGCGCCGCCTCGGTCGCGGCGACGGCGGGCGGGGTCGTGGCCGCCGCGTCAGTGCTGGAAGCGTGTTGCGACCACGGTGTCGGTCGGGTCGTCGTGGCGCTGCCAGCGACGGCGCTCTACGGTCAGCCGCCGGTGAGCGCGCTCCCGGTCAAGGAAGGGGCGGTCGACCCGCGGGGCGTGCGCGGTGTCGTGGCTCGCGGGGTGCTCGACCTGCTCGTCCACGCTCGCGAGCAGGAGATGCTCGAGTTCGCCGCGCTCGCCCTGGCGTCGGTCTACGGACCCCGCCAGCGGCCGTCCGACGGCGTGGTCGCATCGTTCCGCGAGGCACTGGCGGAAGGGTTCTCGCCGACGGTGCACGGCGACGGACGCCAGACGCGCGACTTCGTCTTCATCGACGACGTGGTCGACGCGCTCGTCCGAGCGGCCGAACGCAGCAGCGGTCTCTTGATCAACATCGGGACCGGGCAGCAGACGTCGATTCGTGACCTGTGGAACGAGATCAGTGGCGGCGCCGCGGGCGACCCGATCGTCGGGCCGGGTCGGCGCGAGGAGCTGATCCGGTTCGCGGTGTCACCCGTGCGGGCTCGCATCCACCTCGGTTGGTCGCCGTGGACCGAGCTCGCGGACGGGCTGCGGCGACTCGACGCGCGCCCGCCGGCGTCAGCCGGTTGACGCCGCGGCAACCGCAGCCTGTGCCAGATCGCGGGCGACCGACGCCGTGGTCATGACCGACGGCGTCACGATGCAGCGCAGCCCCTCGGCCTCGACACGTGCGGCGAGATGTTCGTCCACGGGGTCGACCACCAATGCGGCGGCGATCGGGGCGTACAGGCGTGCGACGCCGACGACCGACGCCTCGTGGCCGAGCTCGGTCAGCATCCGGTCGGCGGGGCCCTTCAGCGCAGCACCGCCGACGATCGGCGAGACCGCGACGACCGAGTCGCGGCGGGCCGCGAGCAGCCGGTCGGTGTCGGGCAGGGCGCGGATCGGGCCGATCGACACGATCGGGTTCGACGGTGCGATCACGACGACCGCCGCGGTGTCCAGCGCGTCGCGGGCTCCGGCGGCCAGGGTGGCGTCGCCCTCGAACCGGACGTCGGTGACCGGAACGGCGTGGCGCAACCGGACGAAGTAATCCTGGAATGTGACGTCGCCCTCGTCTGCGGTGGACACGACCGTCGCGCAGCGGTCGTCCGACATCGGCACGATCCGGATCGGCACGTCCCATGCGCGGCGGATCTCGTCGGTCACTGCGGTGAGCGTCGCCCCCTCCGCCAACCGGGCCGTCCGGTAGAAGTGTGTCGCCAAGTCACGGTCACCGAGGTTGAACCAGCGCGGTGCAGCCCCAGAACCGGCCGGCCGGACCAGCTCGTATCGCGCCAGCGACTCCATGGCGGTCCACGATTCGTCGCGGAGGCCCCAGCCGCGCGCCGGGTCGATCGCCCCGGCGAGGGTGTAGGTGACCGTGTCGAGGTCCGGTGAGATGTGCAGCCCGTGGAGCACGGTGTCGTCGCCGGTGTTGACGACGGCGACGATTCGTTCCGGTTCGACGGCGTCGATCAACCCGGAGAGAAACCGGGCCGCGCCGACGCCGCCCGACACGACGGCCACCTCGTCGGCGCGCGGGGCCGACTCGCTCATTGCGCCGCCTCGGCGAGCTCGCGGTAGAGCGCGGTCAGCTCGGTGGCGGTCTGCTCCCACGAGAACCGGCCCAGGTTGCGGGTGCCGCGGGTGATCAGCTTGCGGCGGATGCTGTCGTCGGTCAGCACCCAGTGGAGGTTCGCGGCGAGGGCGTCGACGTCGGACGCCGGCGCGAGCAGTGCGGCGTTCGCCGCGACCTCGGGGATCGACCCGGCTGCGCTCGCGACGACGGGCACGCCCATCTGGGCAGCTTCGAGGATGGGGAAGCCGAATCCTTCGTCGAGGGATGGGTAGGCGAGTGCGGCGGCGCCGGCGAGCAGGCGTGTCTTCGTCACCGCGTCGACCTCGCCCAGCAGCGCGATCCGTTCGGCGGCGGCGCGGTCGAGGTGCCAGAGTGCCCGCTCGACGGCGACCGAGTCGTCGCCGGGGCGGCCGGCGATCACGAGCCGGGCGGTCGGATGCTCGGAGCAGAGCCGTCCGAACGCCTTGACGAGCACCGGATAGTTCTTGCGGCGTTCGACCGTGCCGATCGCCAGGATGTAGGGAGCGTCGTCGTCGGCGTCGGTCTGGTCGTCGGCCGGCGGGTCGCCCCCGGGCGGTGTTGGTGGCGGGCCGAGCGCGATCGCACGGACGCGATCGGTGGCGAGCAGTTCGCTGACGCGGCTCGCGCTCGCCTTGGAGCTCGTGACGACGGTCGCCCCGTCGTCGACGGCGCGCCGCAGCACGTCGCCGGCGCGCCGGACATCGGGCGCAGCGTCGTCGGGGTGCTCCAGGAACCAGCAGTCGTAGACCGACACGACCCGGGGACAGCGCGTCGGCGGCACGACGTAGTTCGTGCCGTGCACGATGTCCGGGCGGCCGAGCACGCGGTCGAACGGTGGTGACCAGTGCGGCCACCAGCGCAGTGCGACGGCGGCGGGCAACGGCAGCCGCCGAGTGGCGGCCGAAATCGGCGCACGGACGCTCGTGAGGTACGGACGAAGTGACACCGTACCGAGTTCTTCGATTGCCTCGTAGGTCCAGGCCACGGCATTGCCGACGCCCGTGCGCGGGCCGTGCAGCGGGCCGACGTCGAACGCGACGACGGGCGTCTCGGCGCCGGTGGGCGCGGCGCTCGGCGGCGGGGTGGCGGAAACCGGTGGCGGCACGAACGCCCAGCGTACCGGCGCGTTCGGTCGGTCCTGGCGGCGGCCGCCCCTAGGATCCTCCGGATGCCTCGAGCGTTCATCACCGGGATCACCGGCCAAGACGGCCAGCACCTCGCCGAGTTCCTGCACGGCAAGGGCTACGACGTGTACGGCATGGTCAAGGGGCAGAGCAATCCGCGCGCCGCCCGGCTGCAGGAGGAGATGCCCTTCGTCGAACTGGTTCCGGGCGATCTCGCCGACCTGCCGTCACTGGTCGCCGCGTTGCAGCTCGCGCAGCCGGACGAGGTGTACAACCTCGGCGCGATCAGCTTCGTCGCGCTGTCCTTCTCGCAAGCCGAGTTGACCGCGAACACGACGGGCCTCGGCGTACTGCGGATGCTGGAGGCGATCCGGATGGTCGGCGGGGCGCAGAACAACCCCATTCGCTTCTACCAGGCGTCGTCGTCGGAGATGTTCGGCAAGGTGCGCGAGACACCGCAGACCGAGCTGACGCCGTTCCATCCCCGCAGCCCGTACGGGTGTGCGAAGGTCTTCGGCCACGACATCGTCGTGAACTACCGCGAGTCCTACGGTCTGCATGCGTCGTCGGGCATCCTGTTCAACCACGAGGGTCCGCGACGCGGGATCGAGTTCGTCACCCGCAAGATCTCCAACGCCGCGGCGCGGATCTCGCTCGGCCTGCAGCACGAGCTGGTCATGGGCACGCTCGACGCGAAGCGCGACTGGGGCTACGCCGGCGACTACGTCAAGGCGATGTGGCTGATGCTCCAGCAGGACGAACCCGACGACTACGTGATCTCGACCGGCGAGGCCCACTCGGTCGAGGAGTTCCTCGTCAAGGCGTTCACGCATGCCGGGTTGAGCGACTGGGAGAACTACGTCCGCCAGGACCCGAAGTTCTTCCGCCCGGCGGAGGTCGACCTGCTGATCGGCGACAGCTCGAAGGCGAAGCGGGTCCTCGGCTGGGAACCGGAAGTCGGCTTCGACGAGCTCGTGACGATGATGGTCGATCACGACCTCGCGATCGAGTCCGTGAGAGCCGGCCGCTGAGCGTCAGCTCTCGAACGGCATGTCGGTGATCGCGTCCATCAACGAGTCCTGGTCCGGCACGACCCCGGACAGCAGCTTGTAGCGGAGCGCCACACCGAAGCTCAGCATCGCCCCGATCGACGATGCGAGCAGGCCGATCTCGACGCGGCGGAACACCTCGTCGCTCGACAGCCAGGTGCCGAGCACGAACGTCGCGACCCCGACGCCCCACCCGAGCGCGACGAGCGCATGGCCCTTGAGCGCGATGACCGCCTGAGCCGTCGCCAGTGCGACCATGTAGCACGCGCTCGAGAAGGCGAGCAGTGCCAGCGTCCGGCCGCTGAGATCGGCGTCGTAGACGACGTCGATCGCCCATGGCCCGAGGAGGAACGCACCGGTCGTACCGGTCGCGCCGACGGCGAGGACGACGAGCATCAGCCGTTTCAGGCCGGAGCGGAACTCGTCGATCTCTCCTCGCGCCGCGAGGCGGCTCAGTCGCGGCAGCAGTGCCGCCTGGACCGCCTGGAAGAGGAACAGCGGGATCCGCGCGAGCAGCACGCCGTAGCTGAACTGGGTGACGAGCGCGTCCTGATCCTCGCTCGCCAGCAGGCTGGCCGCGATCGGGCCCGCGTTCAGCAGTGAGGCGGCGAACACCGAGCCGAGCAACAGCCACCCGAGATTCGGCGTGACTTCGTGCCACGAGGCAGGTGGGCCGTCCTCCGTGGTGAGCCCACCGCGCCGGTGAACGTAGGCGACGGCGAACAGCGGGGACACGGCGACGGCAAGACCGTACGCGCCTGCAGCAGAGACGCCCACGACGGCGAGCGCGATGCACAGGATGATCCGCACGACCCCGTCGGAGCCCATGATGATCGCGTAGTCCCGGAAGCGGCCGCTGCCAGAACAGACCCCGCGTGCGAGGTGGGCCGGCGCGTATGCCGCGAAGGCGAGCACGAGCGCCACGACCATGAACCAGTCGCCGTCGAAGTAGCTGCTCGAGATCAGCGGGCTGAACACGCCGATCACGCTGGCGACGATGAGCGTCAGCGCGACACCGAGCGCGACGACCTTGCGGACGACGGGCCGTGTGCCCTGACCGAGGGCGCGACGGTGGGCGAGCGCACGTCCGAGTTCCTGTTCGAGCGGCAGGAAGAACCCCGGTGCGAGCGCGAACGTCGCGAACCAGAGCGAGGTGATCGGCTCGAACTCCTCGTCGCCGCCGACCGCGATGTTGCCGATCTTGAAGAAGGCGTACGTCGCGACCCCGGCGATCATCAGGGCGATGCCGACCGGGATCGTGCCCTCGGGCAGCGGGGTGCGTTCCGTGGAGCGGGCGCCGGCAGATTCGGGGGTCGGAGGAGGGAGCGCCACGAGGTTGAAGAGTTTACCGATGGGTCGGCGAGGGATCAGGGGATGTCGGGCGATCCGCGTGACGTCAACCGCGCAGGGCGCGTTCGAACTCGCGTCGGTGGGTCTGGGCCCGATTGACGGCGAGGACGCCGAACCCGACGGCGATGTACGTGGCGTCCTTGGCGAGGTCCACGAGGCGCGACGTGACCGCCTGAGCGGTTCGGACGGCGGGCTCGAGATCGAGGTCCGCGAGGTCGATCGCGTGCCGTTGGGGCATGTGCCACACCCTACCGGGATGACCGCTGACGACCCGGTCGCGCAGCTAGCCTCGCTCCATCGTGGAACCGGAGAATCAACAGGCGCCGCCCGTCGTCGCCGTCATCGTGGTGCACGAGCCGGGACCCTGGTTCGACGAGACCCTCGACGCGCTCGCGGATCAGGACTACCCCAATCTTCGTTTCCTGTTCCTGACCACGATCGCAGATGCGCACCTGGATGACCGGATCAAGGCGATCCTGCCCGGAGCGTTCGTGCGCAGCCTCGGCGCGAACACCGGGTTCGGCCCGGCGGCCAACGAGGTGCTCCGGCTCGTCGAGGGGGACAAGGGCTTCTTCCTGATCTGCCACGACGACATCGCGCCGGACCCGGACGCCGTGCGCACGCTCGTGGAGGAGATCTACCGGTCGAATGCCGGCGTCGTCGGCCCGAAGCTGGTCGAGTGGGACGATCCGGGCGTCCTCCAATCGGTCGGCTTGGGTCTCGACCGGTTCGGCGAGATCGACCACGTCATCGAACCGGGGGAGCTCGACCAGGAACAGCACGACGGTGTGCGCGACGTGTTCGTGCTGCCGTCGGCCTGCATGCTCGTGCGTGCCGACCTGTTCCGGGAGATCGGCGGCTTCGACCCGTCGATGTCGTTCCACGGCGATGATGTCGAGCTGTGCTGGCGGATCCATCACTCGGGCGCGCGGGTCGTGATCGCGCCGTCCGCTCGGGTGCGCCACCGGGGCCGGCTGCCGGAGCGGCGACCAGACCTGAACCACCGCTTGCTCCAGGCACGTCACCGGATGCGCGCCGTCGCGACGCTGACCGGACCGACCCGGTTGCCCGGCCGCTCGGTCGAGATGGTGCTGTTGACCCTCGTCGAGATGGTCGTCGGTCTGTTCACCGGCAAGTTCGCCGAGGCCTGGGCGTCGCTGCGGGCGCTCGCGGGGCTGATCCCGCGGACCGTGTCGACGCTGTCGCGACGCAAGGCGGTCAAGCCGCTGCGGCGGGTCCCCGAACGTGAGGTGCTCGGCCTGCAGGTGCGCGGCAGCGCGCGCGTTGCGGGGTTCCTGCGCTCACGCGACACGTCCACCTACGTCGGTGCCGAGACCAGCGTCCGCCGGTGGCGCGAGAGCACGACCGCCCCTGTGTTGGCGTGGCTGGGCGTGCTCGCCGCAATCGTGATCGGCAGCCGGGACTTCATCAGCGAAGGCGTTCCAGCGGTCGGCGAGTTCCTCCGGTTCCCGGTCAGCCCCCGGGACCTCCTCGATTCGTACACGTCCGGGTGGAATGCCACGGGGGCGGGTTCGACGGCAGCCAACCCGACCGGCTGGGCGACGTTGGCGGGACTCTCGACGTTCACCCTGTTCAGAATGGGTGCACTGCACACGCTGTTCATCGTCGGTTTGATCGTCATCGGCCTCGTCGGCCTGTGGCGGCTCGCGACGGTCTTCCCGTCGACGCGGGCGCGCATCGCCGCGCTGATCGTCTATGCCGCGACGCCCCTCGTCGCCGGAGCGATGTCGACGGGCCGGCTGACGACGCTGATCGCGTATGCGTCGACGCCCTGGATCGTGCAGACGTTTCGTCGTGCGGTCGGCGTCGAGACCGCCGACCCGAAGAGCGCGTCGGAGGATCTCGTCGACGGTCTCGTCGCACTGCCGTGGCCGGAGCGCCTGCGACGCATCGCGTCGGCCGCGATCGTCGTCGGTCTCGCCGCTGCGTTCGCGCCGATCATGGCGGTCGTGGCCGTCGTGATCGCGGTGGTGATGGCCGTCACGACGCTGCTCGCGTTCGCACCGTGGCGAACTGCGCTCCGCTACCTGTGGGTCGGTGCCGCGGCGATCGTCGGCGGCGTGCTGCTGAACTTCCCGTGGTTCACGACGTGGTCATGGGACGAACTCGTCGGCCCGCCGCCGATCGGCGACCCCGGCCGCGGTCTGCTCGACCTCGCGTCGTTCCAGATCGGAACCGTCGACTTCGCCGCGCTGGCGCTGGCGCTGTACCTGCCGGTCGTCGCCGCGGTCGCGCTGGCCAGGGCGTGGCGGCTCACGTGGGCGATTCGTTCGGGCGGGCTCGTCGTCGCGTTCGGGTTTCTCGCGGTCCTCGCGGACCGCGACGCGTTGCCGTTGCGCGGGCCGGAGGCTGGAGTGCTGCTCGCGCCGGTCGCGGTCGGCCTCGCGATCTCCTGCGCGGCCGCGCTCGCCGCGTTCGACCTCGACGTGCGCGGCGGCCACTTCGGCTGGCGGCAGCCGCTCGGCATCCTCGCGAGCCTTGCGGTCATCGTCGGGGTCTTCCCCGGCATCGTCGCGCTCGCCGACGGAGACTGGGGCACGCCGCCGACGCCGCTCGCCCGCTTGCTCGATGCCCAACTGCCGGACGACGACGGCCGCGGTGACTACAACGTGCTGCTGCTCGGCGACGCGCGGATCCTGCCCGTTCCCGCCACCGAGTATCGCGACGGCATGGCGTACGCGATCGTCGACGACGGCCCGCTCGACATCCGCGATCGGTGGTCCGCCCCGACGAGCGATGCGGCGGACGCGATCACGCTCGCGCTCGACGAGATGGCCAGCTCGTCGACGCTGCGCGCCGGCCGACTGCTCGCTCCGCTCGGCATCCGGTTCATCGTCGCCCCCGAGTTCGACAACGTGGTGTCGACGACCGACGCGCCGCTGCCGTTGCCCGGCGGTCTGGTCACCGCCCTCGAGGATCAGCTCGACCTGACGTCGGTGACCGGTTTGCCGACGCTCGAGGTGTTCGAGAACACGGCGTGGATCCCGACGTTCAGTGAGTTGACCGGGACGACCGCCGAGGCGAGCTCGACCGCCGGGGCCGAAGCGCTCGTGCGGGCGGAACTCACGTCTGTTGCGGCGAAGTTCGTCGGTGCTGACCATCAATCCGAGGTGAGCGACGACGTGGTTCCCGGCGTCGTCCATCTCGGTGTGCCGTTCGACGATCACTGGGAGCTGACGATCGACGGCGAGCAGATCGAGCCGCGACGGGCGTTCGGCGTGACGACGGCGTTCGACGTCGACCGCTCCGGCGTCGCGACGTTGACGTACCGCACGGACTCGTTGCGCGTCCTCCTCCTGGCACTCCAGGTGTTGCTGTGGGCGTTGGCGTTGTTCGCGGCGACGCGGGTGAGCGTCGGGCTCACCCGCCGGACCGCACCGCTCGTGGCCGACGAGACGCTGATCGACTTCGACGACCAGCCACCGCTCGAGGAGGACGCAGACGGTGAGGATGCGCTCGCCGGCACCGTGGCCGATCCCGGGCTCGACCTGACCGGGGAGATCGCTCGGTCGGCCGACGTGCCGGACGACGACGACGCCGCCGACGACGATCGCTCGCACGCCGCAGCAGATGCAGTTGACGCGGAGCCCGAACCGGTCGGCATCGAGGCTGTGGACCTCACCGACGATTCGGAGGAGGCGCGATGAATCGCCGTGCGATCCCGGCCTTGGTGTTGCTCGTCGCCGGTCTGATCGGCCTTGTCGTCGTCGGGCGCGACACGGTGGCGTCGCCGGCCCCGGTGTTCTCGTCGCCCGCCGGCACGTGGATGCCGTCGGTGACCGATGTCGGTTCGTTGACCGGGAGCTGGTTCTGCCCGGGCGTCCCGGCGACGGGGGAGGACGGCGTCGGTGGGGCCGTCGTCGTGTCCAACCGCGGCGCCGAGCAGCTCGACGGGCGATTCACCGTCCTGAGCCCCGACGGCGAGGTCACCGAGCAGGGTTTCACGGTCGGCCCGTGGTCGCAGAGCACGATCGACGTCGACGCGTTCGTGACGGCGTCGTTCGCGAGTGTCGTCGTCGAGATCGACGGCGGGCAGGGCTTCGTCGAGCAGCGCGCCGAGCATCCGGCGGGCGACTCGGTGGCGCCGTGCGCGAGTGACACGTCGAGCGAGTGGTATCTCGCTGACGGCTTCACGGCCGGCGGCAGCATCGAGACGCTGATCCTGACGAACCCGTACGACGACCTCGTCCTGTCCGACCTGACCTTCTCGACCGAGAGCGGGTTCAGTGAACCGAATGCGTTCAAGGGGTTCTCCGTCCCGCCGAAGTCGATGAAGGTGATCCCGATCGCCGAGCTCGGGAACCGGGACGAACCGGTGATCGCCGCGAGCATCACCACCCGCAGCGGGCGGCTGGTCGTCGGCCGGGCGCAACACTTCACCGGCGCCGGGCGGCTCGGCTACGACGTGTCGCTCGCAGCGCCGGCGCTGCGCGACCAGTGGTGGTTCGCCGACGGTGAACGGGGCGCGGGGATCAGCGAGACGTTCTCGATCTACAACCCGACCGACGGGGACGTCGACGTCGACGTGTACTTCCTCGGACTGCCGCTGGAAGCGGACGGCGGCGGGTTCGCTCCGATCAACGTCCCGGCCCGCCAGGTCGTCGTGTTCGAACCGTTCGAGGGTGCAGCCGAGGAGGACGACTCGACGACGTCGGACCCCGAGTTCTTCACGTCGACGATCCCGAACGGGCGGCACTCGATCGTGTTCTCGACGCTGGCCCAGCCGACCGTCGTGGTCGAGCGCGTGTTGACGCGCCCGGCCGGGGAGTCGATCTCCACGACCGTCGTCCAGGGTGCACCGCCGCGGCCGGACGGGTACGTCGCCAATCGCTGGCACGTCGGCATCGGCCCGGCGACGCCGACGCCGGAAGCACTCGTCGTCTACAACGTCGACAACGAACAGGCGACGATCACGATCGAGGCGGTCGGCCCGGGTGGCCCGTCACCGATCCCGACGCTCACCGACATCCCACTCGGCCCGGGCGCGGTGATCACGATCGATCTCGTCACGCCCGACGCACTCGGCCAGGAGTTGATCGTCAACGCGTCGAACCGGGTGTTCATCGAGCGGCTGCTGCCGCGCGGCGACGACGCGTCCGGCCGGTCCGGTTCGTGGGCGCTGCCGGCGTCGGACAACTGACGCGCGACGCGCTCGTCGGTACGCTCCGGCGATGACCGCGTCCGAGGCTGCACCGAGCGGTCCGCCTGCCCAGGCGTCCGACGAGGTCGGTCGCGAGGCGTGGCTCGCCGTGGGCGTGACGACGCTCGTCTTCTTCCTGTCGGTGATCGACGTGTCGGCCGTCAACGTCGCATTCCCCTCGATCCGGGAGGACTTCGGCGTGTCGGACACGACGCTCGCCTGGATCATCTCCGGCTACAACATCACGGTCGCCGCGCTGCTGATGGTCGCCGGGCGGTACGCCGACAGCCTCGGCCGCAAGCGGCTGTTCATTCCCGGTGTGATGGTGTTCGCCGTCGGTTCGATGCTGTCGGGACTCGCCCCGAACGCAGCTGCGCTGATCGCGGCACGCGTCGTGCAGGGTGTCGGCGGGGCGATCATCGCGCCGACGGCCCTCGCGGTCGTGCTCCCGGCGTTCCCGGTCAACAAGCGCTCGACGGTGATCGGGCTGACGGGGGCGACCGGGGCACTCGGCGCGGTCGTCGGGCCGGCGCTCGGCGCGTTCGTGACCGACGTCTGGTCGTGGCGGGGCATCTTCCTGGTGAACGTGCCGCTGTGCCTGATCGTGCTGTTCCTGGCACCCCGCCTGCTCCAGGAGTCGAAGAATCCTGCCGCCACCGGCCGGGTCGATCTGCTCGGCGTGCCGATCGGCACGGTCGGTGTCGGCCTCGTGATGTTCGCGATCGTGCGGTCCGAAGCGCTGGGTCTCGATGATCCGCAGATCTGGGCCCTGATGATCACCGGCGTGGCGCTGCTGGTCGTGCTGGTGCGGCGGTCGGCACACCACGCCGAACCCCTGATCGAACTCGACCTGTTCCGCCATCGTTCGTTCGCCAGTACGAACCTGGGCGTGGCGTTCTATGCGATGGCGTTCACGTCGGGCTTCCTGATCAACTCCCTCCTGCTGCAGGAACTGTGGGAGCAGTCGCTGCCGACGACCGGCAAGGCGCTCGTGCTCTCGCCGCTCGTCGCGGCGATGATCTCGCCGTTCGCGGGGCGGCTGGCCGATCGGGTCGGTCACCGCTGGATCCTCACCGGCGGCAGTCTGCTGTGCGCCGCCGGGTACGTGTCCTACGCGCTGCTGCTCGACGGCTCGCCGGCGGTGTTCACCCGGTTCGTGCCGTTGTCCGTGCCGATCGGGATCGGCATCGGCGCAACGATCGCCACGTGGGCGAGCGCCGGTCTCGCCGACGTCGCGCCCGCCCGGTTCGGGACGTCGAACGCGACGATCCGCACGACCCAGCAGGTGTGCTACGCGCTCGGCATCTCGATCGCCGTTGCGATCATCTCGAGCGGGATGGGCGACACCGACATCGCCAACTACCGGCTCGCATGGTGGTTCGTCGCGGGGGCGTACACGATCAGCGCGGTCGTCATCGCGTTCACGTTCCCGGCGGGGTCGAGCAGTGAGCGGTCGGCGGCGGCGGATCCTGCGGTCGCCTCCTAGCCTCGGGTGGCGATGGAACGTCTGTTGATCGCCGCCGCGATCGTCGCCGTGGTCGGCGTCGTCGCCCTGGTCGCCCGTGCCCGGCGCCGACCGGACGCGCCGACGCAGCGGCGCTACAGCGTGCCGGAGCAGCTGGACCGGGCGGACTTCCCGCGCCCGGATGCGCCATGGCTCGTCACCGTGTTCAGCTCGGCGACATGCGCGGTGTGCACCGGTGTGATCGACCGGGCGAAGGTGTTGGAGACGGACGAGGTCGCCGTGTGTGCGATCGACTTCGACGAGCATCGCCCGCTCCACGAGAAGTACCGCATCGATGCGGTGCCGACGCTCGTCGTGAGCGACGCCGCCGGCGTGACCCGGGCGAGCTTCCTCGGCCCGGTGAACGCGACCGACATGTGGGCTGCGGTGGCAGAAGCCCGCGACCCGGGTTCCAGCCCCGAGCCCGGCCTCGGTCAGCGCTGAACGCCGTTGCTCCGCCCGAGCGGCACGTGTTGCAGGCGCTTGATCGGGGCGTGTTTCGCGCGCTGACTGCGCACGACACGAGGAGATGTCACAGGAGTTCGATCACCGTGACGGTCGAGTCGGGACCCACGGCAGCCCGGCGTCCGTGTCGGCCAGCGGTGAATTCGGCCCAGGTGATGGTGCGGGCAGGAGGGTTGGGTGGTGGTGGGTCGGGTTCGGGCCAGATGGGGTCGTGGGCGTTGAGTGCTTTGATGACGGTGCCGTCGGGTTTGATGAGGTGGATGCGGCCGTAGCGGTCGCGTCGGCCGCGGAGTTGGTGGTTGTGTTTGTGCCGGTCGTGGGTGTTGCAGGCCGGTGCTGCGTTGTGCTGGTCGGTGCGGCCGCCGTGGGTGGCCCATTCGTCGAGGTGGTCGACGTCGCACAACTCGGCGGGGATGTCGCAGCCCCGGTGGGTGCAGCGGGTGACCAACAACTGGGCGGCGCGGCGGGCGTTGCCGGTGAACAACCGTTGCCGGCGCCCCATGTTGATGACCACGTCGTCGGCGTCCACGATCACCCGGCGGACACTGCCGCGCAGCATTGCGGTGACGGCGACGTCGGGGTGGACGGGTGTGCCAGTCGAGGTGTGACACCGCAGTGTTGTGGGATCCACGGGTGCGGGTTCGGGTTCGATGTCGATGAGGCCGTGGCGGGCGAGGGCGTCGATGCCGGTGGTCGGGTCGATGACGATGTTGACGACCGGTTCGGGGCGTTTGCCGTCGG
>JAHEKY010000028.1 GCA_024644465.1 Ilumatobacteraceae bacterium
TGAACCCGCCTTCGGCCGTCGGAGCGAACAGTTGCGAACCCCAGCTGGCATGGCGCTTGTCCCAGCCCTCCTGGGCGCCGGCCTGGCGCGACGGTTCGAAGACCCAGTAGAGCGGCAGCGCGACGACGATCAGCGCGAGCAGCAGCACGCCGTAGAGCTGCACCCGCTCGAGGCGCGACCCTTCGAGCGTCTCGTCGTCGTAGTACTCCTTGCGGTTCGCTGCGAGCTCGAGCTCGGAGCCGACCTCGCGACGGCCCGCGACGACGTTGAAGATGCCGTAGACGACCCAACCGATCGCGATCAGGACGACGGAGAAGACCGCGATACTGCCCGTGGTCGACCCCAGGATGACTGCTGCCATCAGTGCTCGTCCCCGCCGGTGCAGTGGGGACCTTCGGCCTCTTGGCCGGTGGTGTTGACGCCGATCGACGGCCCGGGGATGGTCGTACCGGTGTCGATCACGACTTCACCGCTCGCGGAGATCGAGGCGGGGAAACGGTCCATGCCGCGCGGCGCCGGGCCGGCCTTCTTCTCGCCGACGCGGTTGTACTGCGACCCGTGGCACTGGCACTCGAACCACTGGCTCGTCTTGCACTCGGGGACGCGGCAGCCGAGGTGCGGACACTTCTGGCTGAGGATGACGATGCCGGCCTCCATCGCCACGAGGGCGTTGGCCGGATAGATGGTGCGCGCCGCCGGGAGTGCTTCGGCCGGGTACTCGGTGATCCAGGACTTCGCCTCGGGGGCGTAGAAGAACCCGCCGCCCTGCTTGATGCCGTCCTTGATCGCGTCGAGCTTGCCGACCGCGACGGAGCCACCGAAGCCGCCGGTGCCACTCGGCCACAGGAATGCGACGAAGGCCGCGGCTGCGAACGCGCCGAGGCCGACGCTCATCAGCGACACGGTCGCGCGGTTGAAGAACTGTCGGCGCGAGACGCCGATCAGCTCGGGGTCCGGCGGGACCCACGGCACGAGTGCGGGCGGTTCGTCGCTGACGGGCACCAGCTCGGTGCTGCGCGCCGCGACGCCTTCGGCTTCGGCATCCGCCGCCGTGCGGCCGGGATCGTCCAGATGCTCGGCGGCTCGGTGCGCCTTGTCGCGCTGACGCGTCTCCATCGAGAGCGCTCCGGCGCCACGGACGTCGGAGCGGCGCGCGAGCGCGAAGAACGAGATCGCGCCGAGGACGACCAGGGCGGCGATTGCGATGGCGATTGCTGCTGCGGTACTCATGGGGGGTACTCCTTTCAGCGTCGGGTCGAGCTCACAGCTCGAAGAAGAGGCCGTCGACCCACGGCAGGACGAAGGCGAAGCCGGGGCCACGGAAGAACGAACCGATCATCACGAGCACCGCCCAGAACATCAGGTGCACGGTCATGATCGACGTGGCGAACTTGCGATCCTCGGGTTTGATCGACGGGTTGCGGTCGAGGTACGGCGCGAGGATCAACAGGATGATGCCGACGCCGGGGAGCGTCACGCCGGCCACCATCGGGTGGAACATCGTGAGCATCTCCTGGAGACCGAGGAAGTACCAGGGCGCCTTCGACGGGTTCGGCGTGGCGTTCGTGTTCGCCAACTGCAGGAGCGGAGCGTTGACGAAGATCGAGAAGATGAACGTGAACGCCGTCATCGCGAGCGCCGCCACGAACTCCGCGGCGAGCAGGTGCGGCCACGTGTGGACCTTGTCGACGGGCGTCGCCTTGACGTCCTGGATCGAGCCGGACTTGACGACGGTCAGCAGCCGTTGGGTGTGCCCGCCGGGGCCCGCCCCGACCGGAACGCCGCCACCCGCGGGAGCAGCGGTGACGAGCGCGCCGACCTTGTCCGCGACCGCGACGCCACCACCACCACCGGCTTCTGCGGCCGAGGCATCGCCACCGGCCTTCGACGCCTTCGCGGCCTGACTCCGCTTCAGCAGCGCTTCGGGGATACGTGACTCGCCGGCCGACTCCGCGGGCGCGTCGGCAGCGGCGTCCGCGGCCGGCTCCGAGACAGCCTTCTCACGCGCGGCCTGCGCCCGCTTCAGCAGATGTTCTGGGATCTCGGTCATGAGTTCACCCTCTCAGCGCTGCGTTCGTGGTCGTCGTTCTCATTCAACATCGCAAGTCTTGCCGATTTCACAACGGGCCCGAAATGCCACCGTCTTTGCGCACCCGCCAGAAGTGGATCGCCATGAAGATCACGATCACGAACGGCAGGAACAACACGTGCAACACGTACCATCGAAGCAGCGTCTCGGACCCGATCTCGGCCCCGCCGAGGAGCACGAATCTGACCTCCGCGCCGAAGACCGGCGTGTACCCCATCATGTTCGTGCCGACGGTCACCGCCCACAACGCCAACTGGTCCCACGGCAGCAGGTAACCGGTGAACGACAGCAGCAGCGTGAGCGTCAGCAGGATGACGCCGATCACCCAGTTGAACTCGCGGGGCGGCTTGTAGGCGCCGTGGTAGAAGACGCGCGCCATGTGCAAGAACACGGCGAGCACCATCAGGTGCGCACCCCAGCGGTGCATGTTGCGGACGAGCAGACCGAACGTGACCGAGGTCTGCAGGTTCCGGATGTCGTTCCACGCCGCGGTCGCCTCGGGGCGGTAGAAGAACATCAGGAAGATGCCGGTGACGGTGAGCAGGATGAACAGGAAGAAGCTCAGCCCGCCGAGGCACAGCGTGTAGCTGACCTTGACGGCGTGGCGCTTCACCTTGACCGGGTGCAGGTGGTACAGCACCGAGTTCATGATCACGTAGCTGCGGTTGCGGGGGCTGTCGGTGTAGCCCTTGCGGAAGATCGAACCCGGCCGGAAGATCGAACTCCACGCCTGGCTGCCCTGCGTGGCGTCGACCGCCGCATTGATCCGGTCCTTGATCGTTGGCCGGGGCTTGTCGTCGATGATCTTTGACATTTTCAGAGTTCCCCGGCCACGCAGGCCGCGTTTGGACACGTCGCTCGCTGGCGCTCGCTCGTTCGCGTCGATGGGTCGTGGGTCATGGTTGTCAGAGCCTCATGCCATAGCCGTAGCCATGGTTGTTGGTACGCATGTGGTAGTCCCCCGCGGCGGTCGCGGCGCCGGCCTTGCCGAGGATGATCACCCCGGTCGGACAGCGATCGACACACAGCGCGCAGCGGGTGCAGATGTCGTCGTCGATCGTGAACATGAACGCATCGGACGGGTCGAGACCGGGCTGTTCGGTGCCGGTCGCCTCGACGACCGCCGAGGTGTTGACCATGTGGATGCACTTCCACGGACAGATGTCGACGCACCCCTCGCACGCGATGCACTCGCTCTGGTCGATGTGGATGAACTGCTTCGGCTTGACGGCCTTGCTGAGGTAGTCCGCGTCGACCTCCACCAACGTGTACTCGTCGGTGTACGGCATCATCGGCGGGTTGGCGTCGGTCTTGGTCATCTTCAGCGTTCCCCGGCCACGCAGGCCGCGCGCAGCCACTCGCTCACTGGCGTTCGCTCACTCGCATCGCCGAGCCCGTTCCAAGTGATGCTCATGCTCGCTTCACCAGCGGCCGGCCGTAGGTGGACGTCGGCAGTTCCTTCGGCGCGACCTTGCCGCGGTTCTGCCACCACACGACGATGAAGATGTTCAGCCCGAAGAACACGACATGGATCAGCACGACGACGATGTCGCGGACCGCCTCGTACTGCAACGTGATCGGGTTCCAGCCGCCGAAGGACTCGGGCTTCAAGATGCCACCCGGACCGAAGAGCAGCTTGTCGCGCGACCAGCCGAGGTTCTTGTCCGCGTGGTCGATCCACTGGTGCGGCACGACGCCGTATGACAGGAACAGCACCCCGAACGCGTACGTGCTGCCGAGCATCGCCTCGCCCCAGGTGAGCTCCTTGTCCTTCGGACGCCGCTTGCCGTACGGGATCGCGACGAGCGTGAGCAGCACCGCGGCGACGAACGACACGAGGAATGCCTGGTTGACGCCAGGCCACTTCAGCACGTCGATTGCGATCATCGGTTGGTCCTCATCGGTCGGTGGCGTCGTCCCTGGCGGTCGTGGTGGTGGTGCGAATCGTCGATTTCGTGGATTCCTCGTCGGGTGCCGCGTCGAGACGTCGACTCGTGAATCTGCTCACGAAGCCTACTTGTCGAAGCACAGCGAACGAAGTTTGGCATGCAAGTGTCCCGCACGCGCGAGGTTGTGCAAAAGTGCACGGCGTTCGGTTCGCGTCGGTCGGACCCGCGTCGTCGCTACCGAGCCAGATTGTTGGCCGACAAGATTCAGTGAGCCGGGCATCGACCATCTATCCTCTGCCCAGTGACTGAGATCCCCGAACATCTGCTGAAGCGGTCGCGCGAGCGGCGCGCCGCGATCGGCAAGGGCGGTGACGCGACCGCACCGGCCGGCGACGCCGAGGCAGGTGGCGACGCCGCCGGCGCAGCTGTCGAGAAGTCCGCGACCGCGGCACCCGCCGCGGCGGCCGCGACGGGCCCTGCCGGGCGCACCGCAGCCGCGGAACCGCCCGCCCCGAAGCCGGCCAAGCCGGACCCCCAGTACGTCGTCGCCGCGAAGCAGCGCCGCAAGGTGCCCTTCTGGGCGATGGCGACGCTGAGCCTGATGCCGGTCTGGGGATTCATGTACGTCCGGGCGCTGACCGAGGGCGGCGAAGTGGCGGAGGGTCCGCTCGGCGAAGGTGCCGCTGTCTACGCCAACTGCGCGAGCTGCCATGGCGGCGGGGGCGGCGGCGGCGTCGGCTACGGGTTCACCGAGGGCGAAGTCCTCGCCACATTCCCGAACATCGAGGACCAGATCCGCTACGTGTACTACGGCACCGAGCAGTACAACCTCGCCGGCGTCGACATCTACGGCAACCCCGAGCGCGAGGGCGGTCCGCACGTCACCGGTGCACAGGGCGTCATGCCCGGCTTCGGGGGCTCACTCAGCGACGAGGAGATCGTGTCGGTCATCTGCCACGAGCGCTACACGCTCGGCGGCGCCGACCCGACCAGCGAGGAGTACGCCGCCGAGTTCGAGGCGTGGTGCGCGGAGGGCGCGCCCGTGTTCGAGGAGATCGCGACCGGCGCCCTGCTACTCGAGTCCGCCGACGAAGTCGAGCCGTTCGACATCAACGGTGAGGTGTTCTTCGTGTCGCCGATCGGCCCGGAGCCGATCCCCGGAACCGCTCCGGGTGGCGCGATCGGCGGCGCCGGGCAGCCGACGTCGCAGGGCGGCAACGACGAAGGCTCCGGCTGAGGCCGGCCGAACTCCGAGGGCACCGGGGCCCCGACTCGACGCCGTGAGCAACCGCCTCGACGACCTGGACACCGACGTACTCGTCGTCGGTGGCGGGCCGGCCGGTGCCACCGCCGCGTTGCGTCTCGCCCGCGCCGGCCACGACGTCACGGTCGTCGAGAAGCGCCCGATCGGTCGCCACAAGTCGTGCGGCGACCTGCTGTCGCCGCGGGCGCTCGTCGAACTCGAGCGGATCGGCGTCGACCTGACCTCCGACCCCGCGGCCGGCCCGCTCCCCGCGCATCGCATCGACGGCATCCGGTTCACGCACCGCGACCGGCAGCTGCCGGTCCCCTGGCCGACCCACGGCGACTTCCCGCCGCACGGTGCGGTCGTGCGCCGCGAACTGCTCGACGCCCATCTGCGCGCCGAGGCGGAGCGAGCCGGCGCGCAGGTGCTGATGGGCCATGAGGCAACAGCACCGATCGCGGATCGCGGCTTCGTCCGCGGTGCCGCGATGACGCTCGCCGACGGCAGCCAGCGGCACATCAACGCCCGCTTCATCGTCGTCGCGGACGGCGCCAACAGCCGTTTCGGGCGCGGCCTCGGCACGTCCCGCCGGCGGAGCTGGCCGTACGCGATCGCCGCGCGGACGTACTTCGCGTCGCCGCGCTCGGGTGATCGCTGGATCGAGTCGGCGATCGGTGTCGACGACCTGAGCGGCAACCCGACCGCCGGGTACGGCTGGGTCACACCGATGGGCGACGGCAACGTCAACGTCGGCCTCGGCGTGCTGTCGACCCACCGCGACATCAAGGGTCTCAACACGCTCAAACTGCTCGACGACTTCTGCAGGAGGGCCGCGCCCGAGTGGGGCTTCGACCCCACGCAACCGCTGAAGGACCCGACGCGGCTGCGGCTGCCCCTCGGCGGTTCGATCACGCCGAAGATGGGGCCGACGTTCCTCGTCGTCGGCGACGCGGCCGGCGCGGCCAACCCGTTCAACGGCGACGGCGTCGACGCCGCGCTGATGTGCGCACGGCTGTCGGCCGACGTGCTCGACGAGGCGTTGACCACCGGCAACTCGACGACGTTGCAGCGGTACCCGATGCTGCTCGACGAGGAACTCGGCCGGTACCGCAAGGTCGGCCGCCTGTCGGCGCGTTTCCTCGGGCGCCCCGCGATCCTGCGACCGGCGCTGAAGTTGGCGCTGCGCAGCGACGCGACGCTCGGCGCGATGTTGCGGATCGCCGGCAACGAGTTGCGCGACCGGCCCGACGCCGGCGGTGCCGAACGCGCCTACGCCGTCGCCGCGCTGGTGTCACACCTCGCGCCGTCCTGGTGATTCCCGGCGCCTGCGGCGCCGGAACGACTACTGCCGTCGGCGTGGGAGGAGGCGGGGGATGCGGAGGGTCACGACCGACAGGGCGAGGATGACCGGGTAGATCTCCAGCCGGCCGAGCAGCATCTGCGCCATCGCGACGATGCGGCCGAGCCGCGGGATCGACAGGAAGTCGTTCGCGTGGTCGAGTTCGCCGAGGCCGGGACCGACGTTGCCGAACGCGGTCGCCGACGACGAGAACGAGGTGATCATGTCCGGACCCGTCATCCCGATCAGCACCGCACCGCCGCCGAAGATGGCGAGCGCGAGCAACAGGAAGCCGACGACCTTGCCCGCGACTGCGTCCGGCAGCAACGCGTTGCCGACGCGCACGGGACGCACGAGACGGGGGTGGAGGTGGCGCAGCCCCTCCCGGTGGGCGTAGCTCGCGACGGCCATCGTGCGCAGCACCTTGACCCCACCGGCGGTCGAGCCGGCCATCGCGCCGATCGGCATCACGATCAGCAGCAGCAGCTGCGCAGTCTGGCTCCACAACCCGTACTCGGTCACGACGTAGCCCGTCGTCGTCACCGTGGATGCGGTCGTGAAGAGCGCGTCGCGGAACCCGGTCGACTGGCCCCCGCTCCAGCCCGCGGCGATGACCGCCCAGGCCGTGATCGAGGCAACGATCAGCAGATAGACGTGGAACTCGGTCGAACGCAACAGCGGTCTGACGTTGCCGCGCAGTGCGCGGTAGTACAGGGTGAAGCTGCCGCCGGCCATGAGCATGCCGACGATGCAGATCCACTCGAGCACGGTCGAGTCGAAATGGCCGAACGACGCCTGGTACGGCGAGAACCCACCGGTCGACACGGTCGTGAAGCTGTGGCTGACACCGTCGTAGAGGCTCATCCCGGCGATGCAGTACGCCGTGGCCAACGCCACCGTGAACCCGACGTACACCGCCCACAGGCGGCGGGCGGTCTCGCGCACCCGCGGCGTGAGCCGCTCGCCGGTCGGCCCTGGCGCTTCGGCCTCGAGCAGGCTCATCCCGCCGGAGCCGACGGTCGGCAAGACGGCGACGACGAGCACGATGACACCCATGCCGCCCATCCATTGCGTCATCGAGCGCCAGAACAGCAGCCCCTTCGATGTCGCTTCGATGTCGGTCGTCACCGTTGCGCCGGTCGTCGTGAAGCCGGCGATCGACTCGAACAGCGCATCGTCGAAGCGCGTGAAGTGGCCGGTGACGAGGTACGGCACGGCACCGATCAGCGAGATCGCGACCCACGCGATCGTGACGGTCATGAACACGTCGAGGACCCGGATCTGCTTCGGAACGATCGTCGTCCGCCAGATGAACGAGCCGACCGCCCAGACGACGAACCCCGTCACGGCGAGTTCGAGCACGTCGGGCCCGCCGTCGATCAGGTCGACGATCGCGCACAGGAAGATGCCCGCCCCGACGACCGCGAGCGTCAACCCGACGATGTTCGCCGGCAGCGACGGGAAACGCGACGGGCCGAGGAGGTGTTCCCCTCGTGAACCGAAGATCGACGTCCGCGAATCGGTCAGCGCCGTCGGGTCCGGCCGGTGGCTGCGCCGGCGCCCCGCCCTGAGACGGCTCACGCGGAGAACGCCTTGCGCAGCGCGGTGATCGAATCCGGCCGCGCGAACACCACGACGTTGTCGCCGGCGCGCAGCACCGTGTTGCCGCGCACGATCAGGCCGGGTTCACCGGGACGGATCACGGCGCCGAGGACGATCGAGTGCGGGAGGTGCAGCTCGGACACGACGGCGCCGTCGGCGTCGGCGCCCTCTTCGATCTCGAACTCGTCGACTTCGATGTCGCTCTCGAGGAACGTCGCCACCGACGCCGTGCCACCACGAATGTGGCGCAGCACCGCATTCGCCGACGCGGTGCGCGGGCTCAGCGCGGCATCGATGCCGAATTGACGCACGAGCGGCAGCAGGCTGAGTCGATGGATGACCGCGACCGTGAACGTGCTCCCGCCGATCGCCGCGTAGGCACAGGCGAGAACGTTCGCGGCGTCGTCGCCCGTGGCGGCGATCACGAGGTCCTTGTCGGTGATCGACTCCTCGTTGAGCATGTCGGTGTCCTCGATGTCGCCCTGTACGACCGTGACCCTCGGCAGCGCGTTGCTCAGCTCACGCGCCCGGCTGATGTCGTGCTCGATCAGGACGACGTCCGCGCCCTGGCGCTGGAGCCGCTCGGCGACGCGTGAGCCCACCGCCCCGCCGCCGAGCACCATCACCCGCTTGGCCCGCCGATGCGCCGCGCCGAGCAGCTCGAGAATTTCGTTGCGGCTGTTGCGGCTTGTGAGGACACGGACGTGGTCGCCGACCTCGAGCCGCTGGTCGCCGCGCGGGATGACGGTCTCGCCGTCGCGGGTCAGGGCGCCGAACAGGAACTTCCAGTCGGGCTCGAACGATGCGCCGATCTCGGCGAGCGTGCTTCCGGCGAGCGCCGCATCCTCGCCGATGGTGCACCCGAGCACGAGCAGGTCGCCGTCGGACATCTGGTACACCTCATCGGCCCCGGACGAGTGGGTGAGCGCCATGATCTCGTCGGCGGTGTCGGCGTCGGGGTCGATGATCACGTCGGCGCGCATCACCTCGCGCAGCCGCTGGCCGCTCGTGCCGCGCAGCTCCTCGGTCTGGATGCGCACGACGGTCTGCGGCACACCGGCTTCCTTCGCGAGCAACGACGCGATCAGGTTGACCTCGTCGTTCTGTGTCACGCCGGCGAGCAGGTCGGCGCGATCGATGCGGGCGGCCTGCAGCGTCGAGGGCAACGTCGCGCTGCCGACGACGATCTGGACGTCGAGTTCAGCGCCGATCGCCGTGGCGATGGCCTCGTTCTGTTCGACGACGACGACGTCGTGGCCCTCCGCCCCGAGACGCTGGGCGAGGTACCAACCGACCTCGCCCGCGCCGACGATCACTACATGCATCGCATCAGCCTGCCGCATCCGGCTCGCGATCACGCGACTTTCGCGGGGACCACCGTGCGGACGTGACGCCGAGGGCTGTCAGGCGCTGATCGACACCGAGTCGAGCAGGTTGCGCGGGGCACTGCGCAGGGCGTCGACGGCCACGTTCTCCGCAAAGCCTGCGCACGCCGCGACCGCCCGCTCGACGTACTCGTTGGCGGTGGCGATCGCCGAGGCCACGCCGTCGTTCGACCGCACGATCGACAGCGCCTTGTCCTGCTGCGCCGCGTCCAGCGGCGAGCCCAACAGGTCGGCGAGTTCGCCGGCGGCCGCGGTGCCGAGCGCGAGCGTGCGCAGCACGGGCAGCGTGTACACGCCCTCGACCATGTCGTGTCCGGCCGGCTTGCCGAGCTGTTCGTCGGTCGCCGTGATGTCCAAGATGTCGTCGACGATCTGGAACACCATCCCGTACGCGTTGCCGTATTCGGTGAGTGCCTCGACGTGGTCGCGGTCGTGGCCGGCGACGATCCCGCCGATGCGCGCCGCAGTGCCGTACAGCGACGCCGTCTTGCCGTGGATCGACGCGAAGTACGACGGCTCGGGGCGACCCGTGTCGTAGGTGTGCCGCAGCTCCTCGATCTGGCCCTCGCACAGCCATCCGATCGTGCGTGCGAGCAGCCCGGCGACTTCGGTGCCGAGCGACGCCGCGATCTCCGAGGCGCGTGCGAGCAGGAAGTCGCCGGCGAGGATCGCCTGGAGATTGCCCCACTTCGCGTTGACCGTGTCGACGCCGCGCCGGGTGTCGGCCTCGTCCATCACGTCGTCGTGGTAGAGCGAGCCGAGGTGCACGAGTTCGCAGGACACGCCACCGAGGACGACGTCGTCGGCGGCGGGTGCGCCGTCGATCTGCGCGGCGGCGACGGCGAGCACGGGGCGCAGCCGTTTGCCGCCGGCGACGATCAGGTGCGACGCGATCTCGTTCAGGTAGGAGTCGGGCGTCTGCACCGATGCGTGCATGGCGGTCTCGATGCGCTCGCGATCAGCATCCATCGCCGGGATCGCCAACAGCGGCGAGGTGATGTTCTGCTCTTCGGGCACGGCCTGCAGGCTACCGAGCGCGGCAACGACGTGCGTGATCGATCCCGCCCGCACCGCCGCACGTGGCGCCCCCGTCCCGAATCGTCTCACCATCCCGAATCGTCTCGATCACGCCCGGCCGACCGGACAAGCGGCTTTGGGCCGAGATCGAGCGCACCGCGAGGCGAATATTCCCCCAACGACCGACAATCTCGACGAAAGCTGTCACGTCCGGCCTCCCCGTCGATGGCAGGGCCCGCCGGTAGGGTTTGAGGCAGATTCTTCCACTCATTCTTTTCAGCCGTCGTTCCGGTGGCGGAAAGGGCACCCCATGTTCGAACGTTTCACCGACCGGGCCCGACGGGTCGTGGTGCTCGCGCAGGAAGAAGCCCGCCTGCTCAATCACAGCTACATCGGCACCGAGCACATCCTGCTCGGCCTGATCCACGAAGGCGAAGGCGTCGCGGCGAAGGCACTCGAGAGCCTGGGCATCTCCCTCGAGGCGGTCCGCAGCCAGGTCGAGGAGATCATCGGCCAGGGCGGCTCGTCGCCGTCCGGGCACATCCCGTTCACGCCGCGTGCGAAGAAGGTGCTCGAACTTTCGCTGCGCGAGGCGCTGCAGCTCGGCCACAACTACATCGGAACCGAGCACATCCTGCTCGGCCTGATCCGCGAGGGCGAGGGCGTCGCCGCGCAGGTCCTCGTCAAGCTCGGCGCCGACCTGTCGCGCGTCCGCCAGCAGGTGATCCAACTGCTGTCCGGCTACCAGGGGCCCGCCGGCTCGACCGGTGGCGGCGGCTCCGGCCGCTCGGAAGGCACGCCGGCGACCGCGGGCGTCGGGCCCAGCAAGGGCGACGACGAAAAGGGCGGCAACAGCCAGATCCTCGACCAGTTCGGCCGCAACCTGACACAGGCCGCCCGCGAGGGCCAGCTCGATCCGGTGATCGGGCGCAGCAAGGAACTCGAACGGGTGATGCAGATCCTCTCCCGCCGGACGAAGAACAACCCGGTGCTGATCGGCGAGCCCGGCGTCGGCAAGACGGCGATCGTCGAGGGCCTCGCCCAGAAGATCGTCAACAACGACGTCCCCGACACGCTCGCCAACAAGCAGCTGTACACGCTCGACCTCGGCGCCCTCGTGGCGGGGTCACGGTACCGCGGCGACTTCGAGGAGCGCCTGAAGAAGGTGCTCAAGGAGATCAAGTCGCGCGGCGACATCCTGCTCTTCATCGACGAGATCCACACCCTCGTCGGCGCCGGCGCAGCGGAAGGCGCGATCGACGCGGCGTCGATCCTCAAGCCGATGCTCGCCCGCGGTGAACTGCAGACGATCGGCGCCACCACGACCGACGAGTACCGCAAGCACGTCGAGAAGGACGCCGCCCTCGAACGGCGGTTCCAGCCGGTCAAGGTCGACGAGCCCACGCTCGCCCACACGATCGAGATCCTGAAGGGCATCCGCGACCAGTACGAGTCGCACCACCGGGTCACGATCACCGACCAGGCGCTCGTCGCCGCGGCGAACCTCGCCGACCGCTACATCAGCGACCGCCATCTGCCCGACAAGGCGATCGACCTGATCGACGAAGCCGGCTCGCGGCTGCGGATCAAGCGGATGGCCACCCCGCCGGACCTGCGCGAGATCGAGTCGAAGCTGAACGACGTGCAGGAAGCGAAGAAGCGCGCCGTCGAGGAGCAGCAGTTCGAAGAGGCCGGCCGCTTGCGCGACCAGGAGAAGGCGCTCCTCGAGGAGAAGGCCGAGAAGGAGACCGAGGTCAAGGCCGAAGGCGTCGACCTGTTCGACGAGGTCGACGAGGAAGCGGTCGCCGAGGTGCTGTCGCTGTGGACGGGCATCCCCGTCTACAAGCTGACCGAGGAGGAGACCGAGCGGTTGCTGAAGATGGAGGAGAACCTCCACAAGCGGATCATCGGCCAGGAGAACGCGGTCGCCGCGGTGTCGCAGTCGATCCGCCGTACCCGCGCCGGGCTGAAGGATCCGAAGCGGCCGTCGGGGTCGTTCATCTTCCTCGGCCCGACCGGCGTCGGCAAGACCGAGCTCGCGAAGACGCTCACCGAGTTCCTGTTCGGCGACGACAACGCGTTGATCACCCTCGACATGTCCGAGTACATGGAGAAGCACACCGTCAGCCGCCTCGTCGGTTCGCCTCCCGGCTACGTCGGCTACGAAGAGGGCGGCCAGCTCACCGAAGCAGTGCGCCGCAAGCCGTTCTCCGTCGTGCTGTTCGACGAGATCGAAAAGGCCCACCCGGATGTGTTCAACACGCTGTTGCAGATTCTCGAAGAGGGCCGGCTGACCGACAGCCAGGGCCGCTCGGTCGACTTCCGCAACACGGTGCTGATCATGACGTCGAACCTCGGCACGCAGGATCTGCGCAAGGCCAACGTCGGCTTCACCACCGACGACTCGGCGATGAGCTACGAGCGGATGAAGGAGAAGGTCAACGACTCCTTGAAGAACCACTTCCGGCCGGAGTTCCTGAACCGCATCGACGAGACGATCGTGTTCCACGAGCTGTCGCGCGAGGAGGTGCTCGAGATGGTCGACCTCCAGCTCGTGCGGCTGACCACGCAGCTCGAGGGCCAGGGTCTCGGCATCGAGGTCAAGCAGGCCGCGAAGGAACTGCTCGCCGAAGTCGGCTACGACCCGCAACTCGGCGGGCGCCCGCTCCGACGAGCGATCCAGCGCCACGTCGAAGACGCGCTCTCCGAGAAGATCCTGTACAAGGAGTTCTCCGCCGGAGAGATCATCGTCGTCGACGCCGAGGACGACCCCGAGCGCGGCGAAGGCAAGAAGCGTTTCGTGTTCACCTCGGTCGAGGGGTTCGTGCCGCCGTCATCGGTCGAGCTCGAGATGACCGCCACGGAGAACCCGGTCCCGCCGGCAGGCACGGCCGGCACGGCGGACACCGAACTGCCGCCGCCCGAAGCCGTCGACTGAGCCGTTCGGCTCGGCCGGCTGCCGGGTCGTCTCCGGATGACCCGGCTCGACGCAGCCCGCCCGGCATAATGACACCCGTGGTCCGGCGCATCCTTGCTCTTCTCGCATGCGCCGTGGCCCTCACGGCCTGCCAGGTCGACGTCACCGTCGACGTCGTCGTCGAACCGGATGGCACCGGCCTGATCACGGTCTCGGTCGTCGCCGACGCCGAGGTGCGGGCGCAGGTACCGACGCTCGCCGACGACCTCGTGTTCGACGACGTGATCGCCGCGGGGTGGTCGATCGACGGGCCGAACCCGACGGACGCCGGCGGGCTCGAACTGCAGATGTCGCACCCGTTCCGCTCCCAGGGCGAGGCGACGAACCTGCTGCAGAGCCTCGGTCCGCCGTTCACCTCGATGGAACTCGGACGCGGCACCAACGGCGACATCACGACGAATCGACTGTCCGGCCGGCTCGTGCTCGTCGACGGCTTCGGCTCCTTCGCCGACGACGACCTGGTCGCCGCGGTCGGCGGCCAGCCGTTCGCGACACAGATCGCCGCAACCGACGCGACGCCGGCGACGTCGATGTCGGTCACGATCCGGGCGCTGCTCCCCGGCGTGATCAACGAGGACGCGACGAACGTCGAACCGAACGCGGGCGGCGTGCTCGAATGGGCCGTCCCGCTCGACGGCACCGTGTTGCAGTGGCAGGCCGAGACCACCCAGCGCCCGGGCGAGGGCCACCGCTGGGCCCGGCCGGTCTCGATCGCGGCCCTCGTCGCCCTGATCGCGTGGGTCACGTTCATGACGCTGTTCATCGGCTACGTGGCGATCGCGCGGTGGCGTCGGGCCCGCCGCTATCGACGCCGCAATCTGCCGGCCTGACGCGACGGCCGGCGCACCCGAAGCGTCCGGGCGGGTGGGGCTGTGACATCGTGGGCCGATGGCAGCTCCCGTGGTCACCCAGGTCGACTACCACTTCGACGTGATGTGCCCGTTCGCGTACCACACCTCGAAATGGATCCGCGAGGTGCGCGCCCAGAACGGCATCAGGATCGACTGGAAGTTCTTCAGCCTCGAGGAGATCAACCGGGTCGAGGGCAAGAAGCACCCGTGGGAACGCGAGTGGAGCTACGGCTGGTCGATGATGCGCATCGCCGCGCTGCTCCGCCGGACGAGCATGGACGACTGCGACCGCTGGTACGAACGATCGGCGCGGGCGCTGCACGAGGACGGTCGGCGCCCCCATGACCCCGACGTCGCGCGCCACCTGCTCGAGGAGATCGGGCTCGACGCCGGCCTCGTCGACGAGGCGATCGCAGACGAGACGACCCACGACGACGTCCGCCGCGAACACGACCGCGTCGTTGCGGCAGGCGGGTACGGCGTCCCGACGCTGTTCTTCCCCGAGTTCACCGACGACCGCGGCGAGCCGGAGTGCATGTTCGGCCCGGTCGTGCTCGACCCGCCGTCCGGCGACGCCGCGATGCGTCTCTGGGACGCGACCGTCGCGTGGCTGGAGTTTCCGTACCTGTTCGAACTGCAGCGTCCGAAGCACGCCCAGCACGGTGAGGTGATCGCGGACCGGCTCCGCCCGTACCTCGAAGCGCGCGACTGGGTGTCGATCAATCGGGGCAAGGTCGTCTCGTTCGACCGCTGACGCTCGCGCCGGCTCCGGGTCGGTGCCGCCCGGTCACCACCTTCCTCACGCACGTGTGACACCCGGTCGTCATGATCGAACGATGGCATCCACACGTCCTCTCAACGGCACCAGCGGGGCCTCGGCCGGCAGCAAGGTGAAGCTCGTGTTCGTCTGCAGCGAGTGCGGCACGGCGCATCCGAAGTGGGCGGGCCAGTGCTCGAACTGCGGCGACTGGAACACGCTGATCGAGGGCACCGCCGACCAGCCCGCTCCGCCGCCACCGACGAACCGTGCCGGCCCGTCGCTGATCGGCACCGTCGGCCGTGAGGACGGCCGGCCGATCGCGACCACGCTGCCCGAGCTCGACCGTGTACTCGGCGGGGGCATCGTCCCCGGCGCGGTCACCCTGCTCGGCGGCGAGCCGGGCATCGGCAAGAGCACGCTGCTGCTGCAACTCCTCGCCGCGTGGGATGGGCCGACGCTGTACGTGAGCGCGGAGGAGAGCGCGCAGCAGGTCCGCCTCCGCGCCGAACGGCTCGGCGCGGTCGGCGAACGCCTGTGGCTGCATGCGGAGACGTCGCTGCCGCACATCCTCGACGCAGTCACGCAGACGCGCCCCGAGCTCATCGTCATCGACTCGATCCAGACCGTCTTCGATCCCCAGCTCGGTTCGCTCCCGGGCAGCGTCGCCCAGGTCCGGGGCTGCGCGCAGCGGTTCGTCAACGTCGCGAAAGAGCAGGGTGTCTCCGTCGTGCTCGTCGGCCACGTCACCAAGGAGGGCAGCCTCGCGGGCCCGCGCGTCCTCGAGCACGTGGTCGACACCGTGCTCCAGTTCGAGGGCGACAAGCACCATGCGTTGCGGCTGCTGCGGGCGGCGAAGCACCGCTTCGGCCCGACGAACGAACTCGGGCTGTTCGAGATGGCCGGCGCGGGCATGATCGGCGTGCCCGATCCGTCGACGCTGTTCCTCGCCGACCGGCGCACCGGCGTCGCCGGCTCTGCGGTCGTGCCGACGATGGAAGGGCAGCGCCCGATCGTCGTCGAGGTCCAGGCGCTCACGAACCCCGGCGTGCCGGGCGTGCCGGCGCGGCGCAGCGCGCTCGGCCTCGACGGGGCGCGGCTGTCGATGCTGATGGCGGTGCTGTCACGGCGGGCCGGCCTCACGATGGGCGACCAGGACGTCTACGCGTCGACCGCCGGCGGGGTGAAGCTCGTCGAGCCGGGCCTCGACCTCGGCGTGTGCCTCGCCGTCGTCAGCGCCCTCCGCAACCAGCCGTTGCCGGCCGACGTCGCCGTCTTCGGCGAGGTCGGCCTCGGCGGGGAGCTGCGCCAGGTCGGCCACGCCCTACGCCGGCTGACCGAAGCCGCTCGCCTCGGGTTCTCGCGCGTCGTCGTGCCGGCGAACTCGCCCGATCCCGACGGCGACATCCGGGTGATCAGGGCATCGACTCTGAGCGAGGCGATCGCCGCCGTGGGGCTGCGATCGCAAGCCACAGCGGCACCACGTTGATCACAGGAGATTCGCGAACGGCCCGGTTGCGCCGCCGCGCCGTCATCTAAGATCGACGGATGGAGTTCCGGACGAGCGGTGCGAACGAGGAGATGCGCAACGCGCTCGCCCGTGTCGCTCCTGGAACACCGCTGCGCGACGGCATCGATCGCGTCGTGCGGGCGCAGGCCGGCGCGCTGCTCGTGCTCAGCGACGAAGCGGACGTCCTGTCGATCTGCTCCGGCGGCTTCCTGGTCGATGCGCCGTACAGCCCGCAGCGGTTGTCGGAGCTCGCGAAGATGGACGGCGCGATCATCCTGTCGAGCGAGGGCAGCCGGATCGCCCGCGCCAACGTCCACCTCGTCCCCGACCCGACCGTGCCGACGAGCGAGACCGGAACCCGCCACCGCACCGCGGAACGCGTCGCCCGCTCGCTCGGCGTCCCTGTCGTGTCGGCGAGCGAGGAGATGGGCGTGATCAACGTCTACGCCGGCGGCACGAAGCGGCAACTCCAGGAAGTCGGCCACCTGCTCGAGCGCGCCAACCAGGCACTCCAGACGCTCGAGCGGTACAAGTCCAAGCTCGACGACTCGATCGCGAACCTCACCACCGTGGAAGTCGAGGACGTCGCCACCCTGCGCGACGTCGTGACCGTCGTGCAACGCGGCGAGATGGTGCATCGCATCGCCGACGAGATCGAGACGATGATCATCGAACTCGGCCAGGATGCGCGCCTGCTGCGCCTCCAGCTCGACGAGCTGTATGGGGAGATCGACGACGAACTCGACATGGTCGTCGCCGACTACCTCCCCGCCGGCAGAACCGCTGAGGAGACGTTGCAGGAGATGTCCATGCTCGCCGACGACGACGTCTCCGACCTGCGCGTGGCATCCAGCGTCCTCGGCCGCGCCGGCGACAACGACGACCTCGGCCAGGAAGTCGCACCGAAGGGCCTCCGGCTGCTCCGCCGGGTCAGCCGGCTCCCCGACGACCTCGCGACGGCGGTCGCCGACCACTTCGGCGGTCTCGCGAAGATGCAGCGGGCGACACTGGACGACCTGATGAGCGTCGAGGGCGTCGACGAGAGCACCGCGCGGTCGATCCGCGAGACGCTGTCGCGCATCACCGAGTCGACAATTCTCGACCAGTACTAGCTCGCCGCGCCGTCACGGCTCGCTCGTCGACGCGACCGGATCACTGACCGATGGGAGGATCGCCTCCCACACGGCGTCGTCGTCGAAGCCGAGTGCCCACAGCGCGACGCCGTTCAGCCGGTACTCGCGCGCGAGATCCATCCGCCGCCGGATGCCGTCACCGTCGACGTAGTGCACCTGCCGCCCCTGCACGCACGACGTGGCCCCGTCGGTGACCTCGAGGTCGTACGTGAACATCCACTCCCCGGTCGCCTCGACGGCGACGGGCACCGCACCGCGCCGGGAGATCAGGTCGTCGACCGACCGCGCGGTGACGGTGGTCCGGCCCTGCAGCTCCTCGACGGGACAGACGCCGGTCTCGCCGATCGGCCAGTTGCGACCGTAGGACGGGAGCCCGAGCACCAGCTTGTCCGGGCTTCCGGTCGCCTCGATCGCGCCGACGATCGCCCGCTCGACGAACTCGAGCGGCGCGATCGGGCCGGGCTCGCCGACGGAGAAGTCGTACGCCATGATGCGGATCCGGTCGACGTGGGGCGCGATCGCGCCGTAGTCGTACACCCAGAAACCGCTGTCGGCGTCGCGACCTGCGTTGTAGACCGGCGGGATGCTGACGGTCAGCGTCCGCCGATCCGCGTGCAGCGCAGCGCCGAGCTCGGTGATGAACGCCACCCACGCGGGTCGCGTCGTCGCCCAGGTGCTCCGGCTGTCGGCGAACGCGAACTGCTCGTAGTCGAGGTCGATCCCGTCGTAGTCACCGTCGGCCGCAAACGCCCTGATCGTGTCGACGTGCCGTGTCCGCGTCGCCGGGTCGGCGAGGATCGCGGCCATCGCGCCGGCGGGGAGCGCGTCGCTGATCGACGGCACGACCTGCGCATCCGAACGCCGGGCGATCTCCAGGAACTCGTCGAGGCCTTCGTCGAGCGCGTTGCGGTCGATCGTGATCTCGTCGACCCCGGTGGCGTTGAACCAGAACGGCGAGACGTCCCGAATCGCGGTGACCCGCTCGTCGAATTCGGGCAGCGCGTCATCGAGCCCCCAGTAGGGCGCCCACGCGTCGAGCGGGATGTCCGGCTTCGGCGGTGGCGGCCCGTCGCTGCGGCGCGCGAGGACGACGGCACCCGCGACGACGATCGCGAGGATGCCCACGAGGGCGGCGAGCACGACGTGCCGCTGCTCGATCGGTCGCGCCGGCCGCGGCTCGTCGACCGGGGTGTCGTCGGTCGGATTCGTCGTCACCGGAGGTGCCCCTCAGTGCAGCAGCGCCCGCAGGTCGTCGAGCGTGACGCAGCAGAGCGACTCGACGATCGTGAGCCTCGGGGCCGGCTGGAGCGGGACGACATGGGGGACCCCAAGCGTCGCACACCCCGCGCCGAGGGCCGCGGCAACACCGGTCGGCGAGTCCTCGATCGCGACACATTGCGCGGGGTCGACGCCGAGCGCTTGCGCCGCAGTCGCGTACGCCTCCGGATCGGGCTTGCCCCGGGAGACCTCGTCGCCGGTGATCGACAACGCGAACGACCCCGGTGGCGCCGTCGCGACGACCGCGTCGGCGAGGCGCCGCCACGACATCGTGACGAGCGCACATGGGATCTCCGCGGCGCGGCACGCGGCGAGCAACGGAGCCGCCCCGGGGCGCCACGGCAACCCGCGTTCCGTCCGCTCGATGACGCCGTCCAGCATCCGTTCGACGATCTCCACGGGTGCGAGCCGCACGCCGCCGCGGTCGCGCAGTTCGATCGCTGCGTCGATCAGATCGAACCCGATCAGTGACGTGGCGTCGGCGTCGGTCCACGTCCCACCGAACTCGGCAACGAGCGCGTGCTCCACCTCGATCCAGTACGGCTCGGTGTCGACCAGCGTGCCGTCCATGTCCCACAGCACTGCGGCCGGATTCTTCACGGCGGCAGTCTGCCAGCGAACGGCCGCCGCCACGCCGGTCGCCGCCAGGCCGCTCAGCGGGCGCGGAATGCGGTGATCCTGTCCTCGCCGATCGTGGCGCGCTTTTCGGCGTCGTCGATGCCGAGGCCCGCTTCGGGCGCGAGGCACAGCACGCCGAGCTTGCCTTCGGCCTCGTTGTGGTGCACGGCGAGTGCCGCGGCCCCGACCTGTTCGAGCGGATACGTCTCGCTGAGCAGCGGTTGGATCCTGCCGTCGGAGAGGAGCTTGTTCGCCGCCCAGGCCTCGGCATAGTTCGCGAAGTGGCTCGACAGGAGTCGCTTCAGCTTCATCCAGAAGTGCCGGTTGTCGAACTCGACCATGTACCCGGACGTCGCCGCGCAGGTCACGACGGTGCCGCCGCGCTTGGCCGCGAAGATCGACGCACCCATCGTCGAACGTCCGGGATGCTCGAACACGATGTCGACGTCCTCACCGTCGTTGAGTTCCCGAATCTTCTTGCCGAAGCGGCGCCACTCCGTCTCGTCCTGCGTCTGCTCGTCCGACCAGAACTGGTACCCCTCGGCGCGCCGGTCGATCACCGCGTCGCAACCGATGCGGTGGAGGATCTCCGCCCGCTCGGGCGACGACACGACGCCGATCGGCCGGCCGCCGCCGTTGAGCACGTACTGCACTGCGTAGCCGCCGATCCCGCCGGTGGCCCCCCAGATCAGCACGCTGTCGCCCTGCTTCATCCGGGCACCGTTGTCACCGACGAGCATGCGGTACGACGTCGAATTGCACAGCGCGTTGACCGCGCTCTCCTCCCACGTGAGGTGCGTCGGCTTCGGCATCAACTGGTTCGCCTTCACGATCGACAGGTCGGCGAGGCCGCCGAAGTTCGTCTCGAACCCCCAGATCCGCTGGTTGGCGGCCATCATCGAGTCGTCGTGGGCCGATGGGTCCTGGTCGTCGACGTGATTGCAGTGCACGGTGACGCGGTCGCCCGGCTTCCAGTTGCGCACGGCGGAGCCGACGCGCAGCACGACGCCGGACGCATCGGACCCGACGATGTGGTACGGCAGCGCGTGTCGCCTCGCCCACTCGCTCTCCCGGGCGAGGCGGTCGAGGAACCCGAACGTCGGCAACGGCTCGAAGATCGACGTCCACACGGTGTTGAAGTTGATGCTCGACGCCATCACCGCGAGGTAGACCTCGTCGGGGGCGAGTTCGGGCGTCGGCACGTCGTCGACGCGCAGCGACTTGCGCGGGTCCTTGTCCCACGACTCGACGCCCTCGAACATGTCGACGTCCTCGCGCCGGACGAACGCGGCGCGGTAGCTGTCGGGCAGCGCGAGGTCGGCGATGTCGTCGCCGCTCGCCCCGGATTGAATCGCGTCGAGGATCTGCTCCATCCGGGGCACGTTACCGACGGGTAACCCCCTGCCCCAAAGCAGAGCGGAGCGTCGCGGGGTGTACCGCACCGCGCCGTCGCGCCACGTTGTGAGCGGCCGCGGATTCAGCGCTACCGTTGACGCCATGGCTGATTCATCTGGTTCCTACATCGTTGCCGGCGCGCGTACTCCGATCGGCAAGATGAGTGGCGCGCTCGCGAGCTTCAGCGCCGCCGATCTCGGCGGGTTCGCGATCTCTGCGGCGCTCGAGCGGGCGGGCGTCGCCGCCGAGGAAGTCGACCACGTGATCATGGGACAGGTGCTGATGGCCGGTCAGGGTCAGGTGCCGAGCCGGCAGGCTGCCGTCAAGGCGGGGATCCCGATGAACGTCCCATCGGTCAACGTCAACAAGGTGTGCCTGTCCGGTCTCAACACCGTGTATCTCGCCAACCAGATGATCGCCGCCGGTGAGGCCGACATCGTCGTCGCCGGTGGGATGGAGTCGATGACGAACGCGCCGTATCTCGCGGACGGGGCGCGGGGCGGCTTCCGCTACGGCAACACCGAACTGCGCGACGCGATCATCGCCGATGGCCTGTGGTGCGCGTTCGACGCGTGTCTGATGGGCCTCGGCACCGATCGCTACACCGGCGACGGCATCAGCCGGGAGGAGCAGGACGAGTTCGCCGCGGCGTCGAACGAACGAGCGGCGAACGCGATCAAGGACGGCAAGCTCGCCGACGAGATCGTTCCCGTCGAGGTGCCGCAGCGCAAAGGTGACCCGATCCTCGTCGAGCACGACGAAGGCGTGCGCCCTGGCACGACGGTCGAGACGCTCTCGAAGATGCGGCCCGCATTCGACGCGGACGGCACGATCACTGCGGCGAACGCGTCGCAGCTGTCCGACGGCGCGAGCGCGCTGGTGCTGATGTCGCGGGCGGAAGCCGAGCGGCGCGGCGTCGCCCCGCTCGGGGAGTTCGTGGCGTACGGGATGGTCGCCGGCCCCGACAACGCATCGCTGCTCCACCAGCCGAGCCGCGCGGTGATGGCGGCCGCCGAGCGCGCCGGCATCGCGGTCGGCGATCTCGACCTGTTCGAGCTGAACGAGGCATTCGCCGCGGTGGGGATCGCATCGACGCGGGAACTCGGCGTCAGCGACGAGATCGTCAACGTCAACGGTGGTGCGATCGCGCTCGGGCACCCGATCGGGATGAGCGGCAACCGCTTGGCGCTGACGCTGCTGCACGAGTTGCGCCGCCGCGGCGGCGGGACCGGCGCAGCCGCCCTGTGCGGCGGCGGCGGGCAGGGCGACGCCGCCATCCTGCGCACGGTCTGACCCACCGCAGCCGGTACCCGGGAGCTGGCCCGATACGCGCCTCGAGCGTTCGCGTCCTCACGGTGCGCCGACATTTTGTCGAGCGCTCTGACTTATGTTTCAACTACTTGACAGGATCCCGGACGAATCGTAATCTGATCGCAACATCACATATCGAGCGGCGGCGGCTCCCGATGACTCCCATCGGCAGTCCGTCGTCGACCCCCCTTCTGGGGCACTGTGCCCATCGATCGGCCCGTCCGCCCGCAACCGGTCGATGTCAGCAGTGCCCCGGAACAGTCACAGGGACCGTCGCCCGCGACGCTCCCGAATTCTGGGGCACCGATCAACCGACTCGTCCGTCCGCCCGCATTCGAGTCGCGAGGTCGGTGCCCCGGTGACGTTTTCACGTGGTCCATCCGGTGCCAGGCACCAGATGTGACACGCCGGCGGTTCACTCGACCGGGCGTCGCCCTTCGAGCGCGCGACCCAGGGTCAGTTCGTCGGCGTACTCGAGATCACCGCCGACCGGGAGACCGCTCGCGATCCGGGTCACCGTGATACCCAGTGGCTTCAGCAGCCGGGCGAGATACATCGCCGTGACCTCGCCCTCCGTGTTCGGGTTCATGCACAGGATCACCTCGGTGATCGATTCCGGCTCGAGCCGCGCGATCAGCTCGCGGATCTTGAGTTGTTCCGGGCCGATGCCCTCGAGTGGTGACATCACCCCGAGCAACACGTGGTACCGGCCCTTGAACTCGCCCGTCTTCTCCAGCGCCACGATGTCGCGCGACTCCTCGACGACGCAGACGACCCGCGAGTCGCGGCCGTCGTCCTTGCAGATCGGGCACAGGTTCTCCTCGGCGACGTTGAAGCAGCGCTCGCAGAACCGGACCCGCGCCTTGGCGTCGGTGATCGCGTGCGCGAGCCGAGTCGCGTCGTCGACCGGGACCTTCAGCAGATGGAACGCGATCCGCTGGGCCGACTTCGGCCCGATGCCGGGAAGCCGGCCCAACTCGTCGATCAGCACCTGGACGGGGACGGTGTAGGTGCTCGACATCGCTCAGTACTTCTCCTCGACCATCTCCGAACCGGGAAACGCCTCGGCGAGACGGTCGATCGGCGTCTTGACGTGCTCCGGCGGCGCATCGATCAACTCGGAGACGTCGACGTCGTCGTCGTCGGGAAGATCCGGCACGGCCGCCACCGGCTCGGGAGGGTTCGCCGCGAGTTCGGCGAGGGCCCGCTCCGCTGCCCGGCGGGGGGACTCACCAGCGGGCGCGCCCGCTGCGTCGCTTCCTGGCTCGCCCGACCGATCCGCGACGCCACCTCCGCCCTGCTTCGGAACCGCGGCATCGTCGCCGCCGTCGTCGCCGGAGCGAGCAGGTGCCGGCCCGTCCCCACCACCGAGCACGAGTTCGAGCGTCACCGGCCCCCCTGCCGCATCGGACAGGGCGCGCTCGACGTCGGCGCGGTGCTGCTCGCACTTCTCGCGGTGGACGGGGTTCGGCAGGGACAGCGTCAACGATGTCGAGGTGGCGCCGACGAACTCCGCCGGGGCGAACACCGCCCGCGCCATGCCGCGCAGCGCCGGGCGGACGGTGTCCTCCCAGGTGTCGCGCGTCAGCTCCGCATTCCCGGCGCCACTCTCGGCGACCGCCGGTGCCGATGGGGCCGCGTCCGGCTGCGGCGATGGCGCCACCGGCTCGGCGGGCTCGCCGCGCGGGCTCGCGTCGGCGGAACGTGCGGCATCGGGAGCGCGCGTCGGTGCGGCGGAACGCGCGCGCCCGCCGAGTGCGGCGCGGCCCGTCCCGGGATCGACCGGGGCTGCAGCAGCGGCCGGAACGCCGTCCGCCACCTGCTTCTCCAGCTTCGCGATGCGGCTGATCAACGCGGCGACGTCGACCTCGGGCCGCTCGGTCGTCAGCCGGACGATGGCGACCTCGAGGAGCACTCGCGGGTCCGGAGCCTGACGCATCTCGGTCAATGCCGCGCCGAGATACTCGATGCCGCGTACCAGCCCGGCGGCACCGAGCCGGCGGGACCGCTCCGACATCTCCTCGATCCGCTGTGACGGGAGCTGTACGAGATCGGGCGCCATGATCGACAGGAAGCCGTTGCGGAGGAACCCGATCAGCTCCTCGGTCAGCGTCCGCGGATCGCGTCCGAGCGCGATCGCGCCGGCCGCCATCGACAGCGCCCGGCCCGGGTCCTGCTCGATCATCGCTTCCACGAATTCGTGCAGCGGGACGGTCTCGGCGCCCTCCCCGCCCGTGGTGGCGACGAGTTCCAGGGCCGACAGCGCATCCCGCGCGGAGCCGGCGCCGTGCTGGAGCACCTGCTCGATCGCTTCGTCGCTGACGTCGAGGCCTGCGTCGTCGGCGACCCACCGCACGTGCGCCTGCAGCGTGTCGGCAGGCAGGAGATGGAACTGCAGGTGTTGCGTCCGGCTGCGGATCGTGTCGGACATCTTCTGCGGGTCGGTCGTCGCGAGGACGAACACGACGTGCGGCGGCGGTTCCTCGAGCGTCTTCAACAGCGCAGCCTCGGCCGCCTTCGACAGCATGTGCACCTCGTCGAGGATGTACACCTTGTGGCGGCCCGGGGTGCCGAGCGACGCCTTTTCGATCAGGTCGCGCATCGCGTCGACGCCGTTGTTGCTCGCCGCATCGAGTTCGTGGACGTCGTAGCTCGTGCCGCGCTCCACCGCCATGCACGACTCACACTCGCAGCACGGTTCGCCGCCGTCGGGGTTCGTGCAGTTGAGCACCTTCGCCAGAATGCGGGCGGACGTGGTCTTGCCCGTTCCACGCGGGCCCGAGAACAGGTACGCCTGGCCTTCGCGACCCTCGGCAACCGACGTGCGCAGCGCCCGCACCACGTGGTCCTGGCCCTTCACTTCGCTGAAGCGACGGGGCCGGTATCGACGGTAGAGCGACTGGGTGGCCATTGCGGTCACGATAGCCAGCGTTGCCCGCACCGACGCGGGCGACGGCAGGTGCGCGTCGTGCCGGGACGCCATCGGCAGCGCGCCCTACAGTCGGCATGGTGCATCGGGTTCGACGTCGTCATTGCGCCGTGATCGCGCTCGCCGCGGCGGTGTCGACGGCGGCGTGCACGAGCGAACCGGCGGCCGACGTCGATCCGCAGGCATTCCGGGACGCGGTGAACGCGATCTGCACGACATCGCAGGCAGAGCAGGACGCGCTCGCCGTGCCCGACGCGCCGAACGCCGTCGCGCCGTTCGCGCTCGACGTCGCGGGTGTCCTCGAATCCGAGGCCGAGCTGCTGCGCGCCGTCACGCCGCCGTCGTCGCTGGCTGCGGACCACCGGGCGTTCATCCAGAACACCGATGATCAGGCGCGGCGCTGGCGCGAGCTCGCGGCGACTCCACCCGAGAATGCCGCCGACTTCGGCGCGATCCAGACCGGAATCCTCGAGCTCGGGCTCGGGCGCAACGATCTCGCGGCGGAGATGCAGCTGCCGTCGTGCCGGCGGGGCACGGGCTGACCGCCACCCAGGCTCACGCAGTTGGTCCGACGCTGCCAGTAGCCTCGTCACACTGTGACCCAGAGCACTCGTGAACTCCCTCGACGACGAGCCGTCGCAACGGTCGTCGCGGGCTTCCTCGCCGCGCTGTTCGGGGTCCTCGCCCTGGCCCCTGGCCTCGCATACGCGGACAACGAGGTCCTGACGTCGGAACCAGCCGACGGCACGACGCTGGCGCAGTCGCCGACGGAGATCGTCATCAACTTCACCGAGGAAGTCGGCGATCTGCGCGTCGTCTCCCTCGAGTGCAACACCGAGCCGTTCACCCTGGAACGGCCGTCGCTGAGCGGGAACGCCCGGGTGATGACGGTACCGATCGCCGAACCGCTGCCGAAGGGACTCTGCGTCATCAACTGGCTCGTCGCCGATCTCGACGGCGAACCGAACGGCGACGGGCTGATCTCGTTCACGATCGAGAACGACCCGATCGAAACGACCACGACCGGCACCGACGTCACGACGACACCGGCCGCCGGCACCGTCGAGGCACCCGCCGACGATGCGTCCCCCGCAGACGCGAGCCCGGACGTCGAGGTCGTGCCGCTCAACCGCGTCGACACGGGGCAGGGGCCGCTCTGGCTCGGCCGGCTGCTGTCGGCCCTGGGCATCGCGGTCGTCTTCGGCTCGCTGGTCGTGATCGCCGCGGCGTGGCCGGAAGGCGTCGAGTACCTGATCACCGTGCGCTTCATCCGGGGTGCGTGGATCGTGGCGCTGATCGGCAGCGTGCTCTACGCGTCGGCCGCAGCCGGTGCGGTTCGCGGCGAGTCGCTCGGCAGCGGTTTCAGCCCGGGTGCGTGGGCCGATCTGCTCGACGCCGGATGGCCGGGACGCGCGGCACTGCTGCGGGTTCTGTTCGTCGTCGCGACGGCGTGGGCGGCGTTCCGGCCGGACCGTGTGATCGACCCGGTGACGCAGATGGCGGCGCTCGGAATCCCCGCGCTCGCGACCGCAATGGTCGGCGTCGGGCGGGCGGACGGCGACCTCGCCGCGATCGGCGTCGCGCTCGGAATCGCCCACGCACTCGCGATGGCCGTGTGGCTCGGTGGCGCGATCCTGCTGGCGCGTGTCGTGCTGGCCGGCCCCGGCGAGGAAGACCTCGTGCACGCGGTGCGCGGCTTCGGCCGGATCTCGGTCGCGGCGATCGTCGTCACGATCCTCACGGGGTTCGCGCAGATGTTCCGACTCGACGGCGGGGAGCTGTTCACGAGCGGACACGGCCGCGTCGTCGTCCTGAAGGTCGTCCTCGTCGCCGCGATGGTCTTCATCGGGCTGTCCGCGCGCCAGTTCGTGCAGCACCGGCTGGCGCGCGCCCACGAGATGACGATGCCGATGGCCGATCGGCTGCGCCGGGCGTTCGGCACCGAGGCGGCGATCGGCCTCGTCACCCTGATGGCGAGTGCGTGGCTGCTCTCGCTGAACCCCGCGAACGTCAGCACCGAGCCCTCGATCGATTACGCGATCGTGCAGCGGATCCAGATCGCGGAGGCCGACCTCGACGTCACCGTGAAGCTCACGCTGAACACCGTCGGCCGGGCGGGCATGGAGGTCCGCGTCGACGCACCGGAGACCGGCCTGACCGGCCTCGAGGTGATGCTGACCCCGCCCGCGAACCCCGACATCGGTGCGATCGTGCAGCCGGTCCCGCTGGACGGCCCCGGACGCGCCGTCCGTCTCGCCTCGGCCGGACTGCCGATCCAGGTCGCCGGCGACTGGCTGCTCCAGATCAACGCGGCGACCTCGGTCGGCGTCGTGCAGAGCGACCCGATCCAGATCGAGATCCTCAACGCCGACGGCTCTGCGCCGACGACGTCGATCACCGTGCCGCCGTCGATCCTCGTACCGATCGAAACGACGACGACCATCGCCGGAGAGTGACGTCACATCTGGTGCCTGGCACCAGATGTAAGGCGGTCAGGCGTCGCGCAGGAATTCGAAGAAGTCGATCGGGGCGGCGACGTCGAGTTGGTCGTAACGGCACTCGGCGGGTGTTCGATCGGGCCGCCAGCGCACGAACGTCACCCCGTGCCGAAACCGGCCTCCTTCGAGCTGACCGAACGTGACTTCGGCGACACGGCCCATCTCGATCGGCACGAAGGACATGTCCTTGCCGACGCTCCAGCGGCTCCCCCCGGGCTGGCCGGGCGACGGCGACCGCGCCTGCTCGTCCTGCCACTGGGCCCACTGCTGCCATGGGTGGTCGTCGAGCGCGCCACCGGACAGCGGCGCGAGTTCCGCGAGCAACTCGGTGCGCCGCTTGACGGAGAACGACGCCGCGACGCCGACCGAGTGCATCTCGCCGTCGTCGTCGTAGAGGCCGAGCAGCAGCGAGCCGACCCCGTTGCCGTCCTTGTGGATGCGGTACCCCGGCACCGCGCACAATGCGACGCGCTGGTGCTTGACCTTGATCAGTGTTCGCTTGCCCGGCTCGTACACGCCGTCGATCGGCTTCGCGATGATCCCGTCGAGACCCGCCCCCTCGAACCGGTCGAACCAGTCCTCCGCGACCTCGCGCGAGGTGCTCGCCGGCGTCAGCCGGACGACGTCGTTGGGCGTCAGTGCCTCGACGAGCGCACGGCGGCGTTCGGCCATCGTGTCGGCGAGCAGCGACTGCTCACCAGTGGCGAGGAGATCGAACGCGACGAACGCGGCGGGCGTCGCTTTGGCGAGGCGATCGACGCGCGACTTCGCGGGATGGATCCGTTGCAGTAGCGCGTCGAAATCCAGGCCGTGGCCCCGGCCGTCGGGCACGACGATCTCGCCGTCGACGACGCACCGCTCCGGGAGCGCCGCCGCCAGCGGACCGAGCAGTTCCGGGAAGTACCGGGTGAGCGGGCGCAGCTTCCGGCTGATCAACTCGAGGTGGTCCCCGTCTCGGAAGACGATGCACCGGAACCCGTCCCACTTGGGTTCGAACAGCCAGCCGTCGCCCTCCGGAATCGACCGCTGGAGCTTCGCCAGCATCGGCTGGAGCGGCGGCCGAACGGGCAGGTCGAACGGCGGATCGGATTCCATGGGGTGCATTCTTGCCCGCGATCCGGCTCCGCTAGGTTTCGGGCGTGACAAGCATGCAAGAAAAGCTCGACGATCTCGCGAGCCGACGCGCAGCCGCCCACCAGGCCGGTTCGCAGCGGTCGATCGATCGCCAGCACGAGAAAGGAAAGCTGCTCGCCCGTGAGCGGCTCGACTACTTCCTCGACGACGGCTCGTTCCACGAACTCGACCTGCTCGCCCGCCACCGCGCCCACGCATCCGGGCTGGAGGAGCGCCCGTACACCGACGGCGTCGTCACTGGCTGGGGCACGGTCGAGGGGCGCAAGGTGTTCGTGTTCTCCCAGGACTTCACCGTCTTCGGCGGTGCGCTCGGCGAGGTGTTCGCCGAGAAGATCCACAAGCTGATGGATCTCGCCCTCAAGGTCGGCGCGCCGCTGATCGGGCTCAACGACGGTGCCGGCGCGCGCATCCAGGAAGGCGTCGTGAGCCTCGCGAGCTACGGCGGCATCTTCCATCGCAACGTGTTGTCGTCCGGTGTCATCCCCCAGATCTCGGTGATCCTCGGGCCGTGCGCGGGTGGCGCGGTCTACTCGCCCGCGATGACCGACTTCATCTTCATGGTCCGCGAGTCGAGCCACATGTTCATCACGGGCCCCGACGTCGTCAAGACGGTCACCGGCGAAGACGTCACGCTCGAGGAACTCGGCGGAGCGATGAGCCACGCATCGAAGTCCGGGGTCGCCACGTTCGTCGCCGACGACGAAAAGGCGTGCCTGGACGACGTCCGCTACCTGCTGTCGTTCCTGCCGGCCAACAACCTCGAGGAGCCACCCGCCGAGGAGACCGACGACGATCCCGAACGGCTGTGCCCCGAACTGCGCGACATCCTGCCCGACAGCTCGAACCTGCCGTACGACATGGTCGAGGTGATCAAGCACTGCGTCGACGACGGGGAGTTCTTCGAGTACTTCCCGTACTTCGCCAAGTCGATCGTGTGCGGGTTCGCGCGCATCGACGGCCGTCCGGTCGGCGTCGTCGGCAACCAGCCGAAGGTGCTCGCCGGCGTGCTCGACATCGAATCGGCGGAGAAGGCGGCCCGGTTCGTGCGGACGTGCGACGCGTTCAACATCGCCCTCGTCACATTCGTCGACGTGCCGGGATTCCTCCCGGGCGTCGACCAGGAGTACGGCGGCATCATCCGGCACGGGGCGAAGCTGCTGTACGCGTACTGCGAGGCGACGGTACCGCGCATCTCGGTGATCACGCGCAAGGCGTACGGCGGCGCCTACGTCGTGATGGACTCGAAGTCGATCGGTTCCGACCTGGCCTTCGCCTGGCCGACCGCGGAACTCGCCGTGATGGGGCCGCAGGGCGCGGTCGAGATCGTCTACCGCCGTGATCTGCAACAGGCGGCGGACCCGGTCGCTCGTCGTGCCGAACTCGTCGAGGAGTACACGGCCAAGTACGCCAACCCGTACGCCGCAGCCGAACGCGGCTACGTCGACGACGTCATCGACCCGGCCGAGACGCGCCGCAAGCTGGTGGCCGGACTGCGGATGCTGTCCACGAAACGCGAGGAGTTGCCGCGGCGCAAGCACGGCAATGTGCCACTCTGAGTGAGGCCGCCGACCGCCTCGACCGAGATGAGTACCTCCGCCCCGCCACCGCCACCCCCGGCGGCACATCGACCCGAGCCGCCCCCATCGACCGAGCCGCCGCCGCGGCCGGTGCAG
>JAHEKY010000118.1 GCA_024644465.1 Ilumatobacteraceae bacterium
AACGCGAGATCCTCAAGAACGACGCATTCGACCGGCTGCGCGCCGAATACGGCGACGACTTCGACACTGCGGTCGCAGGCCGGGTGACGACGATCGCCGGCGACGTCACGATCGACGGGCTCGGTCTCAGCGACGCCGATCGCGCCGTCTTCGCGAGCTGCGACACGATCATCCACTCCGCCGCCGCCGTGTCGTTCGACTCACCGCTTCCGTCGGCCGTCGAGATCAACCTCCTCGGCCCGACCCGGCTCGCGCACCTGTGCCACGAGCTGAACATCACCCCGCACCTCGTCGCCGTGTCGACGTGTTACGTCGCCGGCAACCGCCGCGGAAACGCGCCCGAGGAACTCGTCAGCGAGGGGCCCTTCGACATCGGCCTCGACTGGCGCAACGAAGTCGCGTCCGCCCGCCGCCTCAAGGGGGACACCGAAGCCGAGAGCCGATCGGAGAAGAACCTCCTGAAGTTCCGCAAGGAAGCACGCCGCGAGCTCGGCGCAGCCGGAGCGCCGGCGCTCGCTGCGAAGACCGAGCAGCTCCGCAACCGTTGGGTGAAGGCCGAGCTCGTCCAGGCCGGGCGGTCGCGCGCAGCCAGCCTCGGGTGGCCGGACGCGTACGCGTACACGAAGGCACTCGGCGAACAGGCGCTGATCGAGGTCAAGGGCGACGTCCCGGTCTCGATCGTGCGGCCGTCGATCATCGAGTCCGCGTGGGCCGAGCCGAAGCCCGGCTGGATCCGCGGCTTCCGGATGGCCGAGCCGGTGATCATCTCCTACGCGCGCGGCCTTCTCAAGGAGTTCCCGGGTGTCCCCGAGGGCACCGTCGACGTCATCCCGGTCGACCTCGTCGTCGCCGCGATCATCGCAGTTGCGGGTGCCGGACCGGAGCGCGCGCCGGCGATCACCCAGGTCGCGTCCGGCGGGGTCAACCCGTTGCGCTATCGCTCGATGGTCGACTGGGTGAGCGGCTGGTTCACGCGCAACCCGCTGTACGACAACGACGGACAGCCGATCATCGTCCCCCAGTGGGACTTCCCGGGACGCGGTCGGGTGCAGAAGCAACTGACCCGGGCGACACGGGCGCTGACGACCGCCGAAAAGGCACTCCATGCGCTGCCGTTGCGCGGCAAGCAGGCCGAGTTCGCCGCCACCCTGGAGAACCGGCGGATGGAACTCGACGCAGCGCTCGAATACGTCGAGCTGTACGGGCTGTACACGGAGTGCGAGGCGATCTACCAGGTCGACCACCTGCTCGAGCTGTGGGACTCGCTCGACGCGGCCGACCAGGCGGCGTTCTGCTTCGACCCGCGCGTCGTCGAGTGGAGCCACTACGTCAACGACGTCCACCTGCCGTCGATCGTCCAGCACGCACGCGTCAAGTCGACGCCGGGCAAGCACACGCCGATCGACCGTCCGGCGAGGCTGCGGAGGCAGGTCCTCGACCCGGCCCGGCACGTCGCCGTGTTCGACCTCGAGAACACGCTGATCGCGTCGAACGTCGTCGAGAGCTACTCGTGGCTCGCGACGCGTCGCCTCGACACGCCCGACCGCGTCCGGTACGTGTTGCGCACGCTGCTCGAGGCGCCGAGCCTGTTGAAGATCGACCGCCAGGACCGCACCGACTTCCTCCGCCACTTCTACCGCCGCTACGAGGACGCGCCGGTCGAGCAGATCGAGCACGACGCGCGCGAAATGATGACGCAGCTGATCATCACCAAGAGCTTTCCGGCAGGGCTGCGACGCGTCCGCGAGCACCGCGCCGCCGGGCACCGCACGATCCTGATCACCGGCGCGCTGAGCTTCAACGTCGAGGGTCTGCGGCCGCTGTTCGACGAGATCTTCGCCGCCGAGATGAGCATCAAACCGGACGGCACGTATTCCGGGGAGATGCCGGTCGTCCCGCCGACGGGTGAGGCACGCGCCCAACTCCTCGCGGACTACTGCACCGCCGAGGGCCTCTCGCTCGACGAGTGCGTCGCCTACGCGGACTCGTCGTCGGACCTGCCGCTGTTCGAAGCCGTCGGGTTCCCGGTCGCGGTGAACCCCGAGACCCGCCTCGCGGCGATCGCCCGCAAGCGCGGCTGGCTCGTCGAGCACTGGTCGAAAGCGTCCGGCTCGCCGCAACCCCTCCTCCCGATCGGCGAACTCCTCTCCGACCGCGAACGCCGAGTCAAAGTTGTGTCAGACACAACTTTGTCGCGAGTCGCCGACGCTCCGGGGACGACGACGACTCCGAGGCGGCGATGAGGGCGCTCCAGATCCGGCGCACGCCGGTCAAGCTCGGGATCGCGCGGCTGACGTCCGCCGTCTCGCCGACGATCGCGGCGAAGGTCGGGCCACTGGAGCTGCGCCGCATCGACGACCCCGTGCGACCCGGAACCGGCGACGGGTGGCACCAGGTCCGCACCCGGCTCTCCGGGATCTGCGGATCCGACCTCGCACTCGTCGAAGGACACGCCTCGACGTACTTCGAGGACTGGGTCAGCTTCCCGTTCGTGCCGGGCCACGAGGTCGCCGGCGAACTCGACGACGGCTCGCGAGTCGTGCTCGAACCGGTGCTCGGCCACGCCGCCCGCGGCGTCGCGCCCCCGTTCGACGGCGCGGCTCCGGGCGACGGTGACGATTACGCCCACCTCGCCACCACGACCGTCGACGGGCTGCTCGAGCCCGGGATCCAGACCGGGTTCTGCTGCTCGACCGGCGGCGGCTGGGCACCCTGGTTCTGGGCCCACGAGTCACAGCTCCACCGCGTCGACATGCCGGACGAGCGCGCCGTTCTCGTCGAGCCGTTCGCAGCCGGCATCCACGCCGCCCTGCTGGCGCTGCCGACGATCGCCGGCGTCGACGACCCGATCATCGCCGTGCTCGGCGCCGGCACGATGGGCCTCGCCACGATCGCCGGCCTGTCCCGGTACGTCCCCCACGCCCGCGTCGTCGTCGGCGCCCGCTACCCCCACCAACAGGCCCTCGCCAAGGCGCTCGGCGCGTCGCAGGTCGTGCCCGACCGCGAACTCCGGCGGGCCGTGCGGCGCGCCGCGGGCTGCCACGTCGTCGGCGGCCAGCTGACGTCGGGCGCGCACGTCACGATCGACGCCGTCGGCTCGAACGCGTCCGTCGTCGAGTCGCTCGCGATCACCCGCCCCCGAGGGCGCGTCGTGCTGCTCGGCATGCCGGCGGACGTCTCGCTCGACCTCACCGGCCTGTGGCACCGCGAGACCGAGTTGAAGGGCGCCTACACGTACGGCACCGAGACGCTGCCGGACGGCACGCGCACGACGACGTTCCGACTCGCGATCGACACCGCGAATCACTTCGAAGCCGAGCGGCTGCTGTCGGCCACGTACCGACTCGACGACCACGTCGAAGCGCTCGCCCACGCGGCGACCGCCGGCCGCCGCGGCGCCGTCAAGATCGCCTTCGACCCACGCACCACCACCGGAGAAGCAAGCTGATGCCCCGTCCAGGATTCGTGCTCGATGTCGACCGCTCGACCCCACCGATGCTGTTCTGGCGCGGCGAGAACTTCTCCCTCGAGAAGCTCCCGGCCGACCGCAGCCGGGTGATCTACGGGCCCGAACCACTCGCCGGGATCGACGACGTCGACGGCGCGATTCGCGAGGCGCTGCTCAACCCGCTCGACATGGACCCGCTGCCGGCGCTGTTGACACCCGGCATGAAGCTGACGATCTGCTTCGACGACGCGAGTCTGTCGCTGCCCAAGATGCGCCGCCCGGACACGCGCCAGCGGATCATCGAAGCCGTGCTCGAACTCGCCGCCGCGGCCGGTGTCGACGACGTGCACCTGATCGCGGCGCTCGGCCTGCACCGGCGGATGCACGACTACGAGCTGCGTCACGTGCTCGGCGACCGCATCTTCGACGCGTTCCACCCGCGCGGTCTGCTGTACCAACACGACGCCGAGGACCACGACAACCTCACCGTGATCGGCGAGACCGACGAGGGCGAAGTCGTCGAGATCAGCAAGCGTGTCGCCGAGTCCGACCTCGTCGTCTATGCGAACGTCAACCAGGTGGCGATGGACGGCGGCTGGAAGTCGATCACCACCGGCGTGGCGTCGTACCGCTGCCTCAGCTACCACCACAACCCGGCCACGCTGCAGAACACGCGCAGCCTGATGGACCGCCACCACAGCGCCCTGCACCACAGCTTGTGGCGGATGGGTGAGGTCCTCCGTGAGCACGGGCCGAAGATCTTCACGGTCGAGACGACGTTGAACACCGACACGTTCCCGTCGCCGTTCGACTTCCTCGCGAAGCGCGAATGGGAGTGGAACGCGAAGGACCGGGCGACGTTCCTCGCCACCCAGAAGTCGCTCGATCGCATCCCGCTCAAGATGCGGCGCAAGATCATGCACAGCATCGAGTCGCCCTATCGGATGACCGGTGTCCACGCCGGGTTCACGCCGACGGTCCACGAGCGCACGCTCGACAACGTGTACGCCCAGCACCTCGTCGACGTCGAGGGCCAGACCGACATCCTCACGATGGGCATCCCCTACATCTGCCCGTACAACCCCGAGGGGATCATGAACCCGATCCTCGTGATGTGCATGGGGCTCGGCTACCTCTTCAACATGTACCGCGGCAAGCCGCTCGTGCGCGAGGGCGGCGTGATCATCATGACGCACCCGACGTACCGCGACTTCCACTCGGTGCATCACCCGAGCTACATCGACTTCTTCGAGGAGGTACTCGCCGACACGACCGACCCGGCGGTGATGTCGGAGAAGTGGGAGCGCAAGTACGCCGAGGACGAGTGGTATCGCCACCTCTACCGCACCGGCAACGCCTACCACGGCGTCCACCCGTTCTACGCGTGGTACTGGGGCGCCCACGGCCAGCAGCACGCCGGCCGGGTGATCATCGTCGGAGGTGACGCGCCGACCGTGCGCCGGCTCGGCTTCACACCCGCTTCGACGATGAACGACGCCCTCGAGATCGCGAGCGACGTCGTCGGCCGGTCGGCATCGATCACCCACCTCCACGTCCCGTCCGTGCTCGTCGCGGACGTCAAGTAGGCGCGTGTCGACGATGGCGAAGACGTCGCTCCGCCGGGCACAACGCCTCGCCGGCTCCGCGGAGAAGGCGGTGCGGGCGGCGGCGGCCCCGCTGCGCAACTTCGGCTTCCCGTACCGGGCGCCGACGGTTCCCCGCGGCGTCGAGGTGCCCGCGGAGGTGACCGGGCTCGGGGCGCACTACGACACCGAGTGGGCACGCCGCCCGCTCGCCGCGTTCGCCCGTGGCGTCATCGCGGAAGGGCCGATCCGGCTGGCGACGCGCGTCCTCACGAACCCGGAGATCGTCGGCCACGACCGGCTCTCGGACCTGAGCCGGCTGGACGACCCGCCGCCGGTGATCTTCGCGCCGACGCATCACAGCCACTTCGACACGGGGCTGATGATCCGCGCGATCCCCACGGTGTGGCGGCGCAGGCTCGTCGTCGCCGCCGCGGCCGACTACTTCTTCGACAAGAAGTGGAAAGCGGTGATCTCGGCGCTGTCGCTGAACGCGATCCCGATCGACCGCGAAGTGACCGGCCGGGCATCGTCGGACGCGCTCACCGCGCTGATCGCCGACGGATACAGCCTCGTGATCTATCCCGAGGGGGGTCGGTCACCGGATGGCTGGGGGCAGGGGTTCAAGGGCGGCGCGGCGTACTTGTCGTCGAAGACCGGCGCACCGGTCGTCCCCGTGTTCATCGACGGAACGGGCGCGATCTTCGGCAAGGGCATGAAGCGGCCCAAAGCCGGCCGGACGACCGTCCTGTTCGGCCACGCGATGCGCGCCGGCGAGGACGAATCGACCCGGCGTTTCAACGCCCGCATCGAGGCCGCCGTCACGACGCTCGGCGACGAAGCGCTCAATGACTTCTGGACGGCGCGGCAACGCGCCGCGACCGGCGACAACCCGCCGTTGACCGGCCCGGAGTACACCGGTTGGCGCCGCGACTGGGCGCTCGCAGAACGGCGCAAGCTCGGCGCAGCGGGCAAGCGGCGCCGAGAGCGCCGCGCCTGGCCCGACCTCGGCTGACCGGCTCAACTCGGCTGGACGTCGTGGGCGGCGGTCGTCCCGGCGCCGGTCGTGGCACCGGGACGACGCGCTCCCGCGTCACTCTTCGGAGGTACCGCCGTGGCAGGCGAGCGGGTCGGTCGGGAAGCCGGACCCGTCGGTCAGGTTGACCGCCGGCGCCATGATGATGTCGCTGTTGACCGACACCGAGTCGAGGTTGGCCAGCGCAACGAGGGCGACGCCGTCGTTGGCGAGCGCCGTGTACGTGGCGTCGAAGAAGTCGTCGCCGAACGCATCCGGCCCGTACGCGTCGGACCCGACACCGGCGATGCCACGCTCGTCGAACAGCCACTGCACCGCAGCACCGGAGAACCCGGCATTCTCGAAGTCGAACATGTCGTCGGTGTTCGCCGACAGCACGTACTTCTCCTTCGTCGCCTTGTCCTTGTACTTCGCCGTGTCGTGTTCGTCGCCCGGGCCGTCGAGGCCGAAGAAGGCCTCGGCGCCGGTCTGCAGGATCACCAGCGATCCGGGCGCGATGGTGGTCCCCGTGTCGATCTCGTACTGCTCGATGTCGGCGATTCCGACGAAGTTGTCGGCGAACGCCGCTCCCCGCACGTCGATCTTGTAGGCCGGCCACACGAACTCGTCCGCTTCGAGCTCGTCGAGCGTCCGAGCGCCCTCGGTGTCCTCGTCGAGGAAGTGGGCGGGCACGTCGATGTGGGTACCGGCGTGAGCACCCATGTCGATGTCCTCGACCTTGAAGAAGTCGACCGCCACCGTGTACAGGTTGCGGACGTGCACCGCCGGGTCACCCGGGAAGATCGACATCCCCGCATCGAACGGGTGACCGAGTCGGGTCATCCCGCCCGGGCAACTGAGCGACGCGGCGCCCGCGCCATCCCCCGAGATCTCGACCGGCCCGCTGACCGACGCCCCGACGACTCCCGCCGCGGTGATCGCACCGGCCGCCAGACCGCCGGCCATCAACTTCTTCGCAAACTGCATGACTTCCCCTTGCTCCCGCATGCCGGGCGTCTCCCGACCCGTGCCCATTGCAACACATCGCCAACGCGGCGACGGGGACCAACCCGCCGAAACCCGATGGTTCTTGACACGTTCTTGACAATTGGCGGCCCCCGACCACGCAGCGTCACCAGGTCGGCGTCACCACGTGTCGACGTTGGGCCGAGCGCCCCGTGTCGCCGGAGCAGTCGCGAGCAGCGTCGCCAGCCAGCGACGGGTGTCGGCGGGGTCGATCACGTCGTCGATCTCGAAGTGCGTCGCCGCGCTGACGGCCTTGCCGTGTGCGTACATCCGGTCGACCATCTCGGCGAACAGGGCCTCCCGGGCAGCGTCGTCCTCGACGGCAGCCAGTTCCTTGCGATAGCCCAGACGGACGGCACCCTCGAGGCCCATCCCGCCGAACTCGCCGGTCGGCCACGAGAGGCAGGCGAGCGGCGCTTTCGTCGACCCGCCCATCATCGCCTGGGCCCCGAGCCCGTATGCCTTGCGCGTCACGATCGTCACCATCGGCACCGCGACGTTCGCCCCGGTGACGAACAGCCGGCTGCAATGGCGCACGAGCGCAGTCGCCTCGACGTCGGGGCCGACCATCATTCCCGGCGTGTCGCAGAGCGTGATGATCGGCAGGCCGTGGGCATCGCAGAGCTGCATGAACCGCGCCGCCTTGTCGGCGCCGTCGGAATCGATCGCCCCGGCGAGGTGGTGCGGGTTGTTGGCCACCACGCCGACCGGGCGGCCCTCGATCCGAGCGAACGCGGTGATCATGCCGAGCCCGAAGTCGCGCCGCAGCTCGAGCACGGAGTCGTCGTCGAACAGCCCGTCGATCACCCGCCGGATGTCGTAGGCGCGCAACCGGTCGAGCGGCACGACGTCGCGCAGCTGCGTCTGATCGGGCGCAGTCCACCCGGCCGTGCGGCCTTGGAAGTACGCCACGCAGCGCTTGGCGACTGCGGTCGCCTCCGCCTCGTCCGCTGCGACGATGTCGACGACGCCGTTCGCCCGTTGCACGTCGATCGGGCCGATCTCGCCCGGCTCGAACACACCGAG